>CAZXBB010000224.1:0-22911 GCA_964638815.1 uncultured Isosphaeraceae bacterium | reverse complement strand
GGACCGCAACGCGTTCCGCGGCGTCGTCGAGCGCGCGGGGCTCCGCCTGCCGCGCGCGGTGAGCGTGAACAACCACGAGCAGGCACTGGCGTTCGTCGAGGACATCGGCCTCCCCGCGATCATCCGCCCGGCGTTCACGCTCGGCGGCATCGGCGGCGGCATCGCGTACAACCGCACCGAGTTCCGCGACCTCGTGCTGAAGGGCCTCGACGCCTCGATGATCACGCAGGTGCAGATCGACGAGTCCGTGCTCGGCTGGAAGGAGTACGAGCTCGAGGTCGTTCGTGACAGGAACGACAACTGCGTGATCGTGTGCGGCATCGAGAACATCGATCCGATGGGCGTGCACACCGGCGACTCGATCACCGTCGCGCCGATCCTCACGCTCACCGACAAGGAATACCAGCGGATGCGCGACGCCGCGATCGCGATCCTGCGCGCGGTGGGCGTCGAGACCGGCGGCTCGAACGTGCAGTTCGCGGTCAACCCGCAGGACGGGGAGCTTGTCGTCGTCGAGATGAATCCGCGGGTCAGCCGCTCCTCGGCGCTGGCGTCCAAGGCCACCGGATTCCCGATCGCGAAGATCGCCGCGAAACTCGCCGTCGGGTACACGCTGGACGAGCTGCGCAACGACGTCACGGGGACCACGAGCGCGTGCTTCGAACCGTCCATCGACTACGTGGTCACGAAGATCCCGCGGTGGACGTTCGAGAAGTTCCCGGAGGCGGACGAGACGCTCACGACGCAGATGAAGAGCGTCGGCGAGGCGATGAGCATCGGCCGCACGTTCAAGGAGAGCTTCCAGAAGGCGATCCGCTCGATGGAGGTCAAGCGGTTCGGTCTCGGCCTCGACCAGAACGACGACTGGCTGCGGGCGGCGCGGCGGGCGGCCGGCGATCCGCGTGCGGACGACGATGAGCACAACCCCCCCGAGTGGCCGATCGCCGACGACAAGCTGATCCGCAAGCTCAGCGTGCCGAGCCAGGGCCGGATCTACTACGTCCGCTACGCCTTCCGCTCGGGCTGGAGCCTCGAGCGCGTGCACGAGCTGACTCGGATCGATCCCTGGTTCCTCGACCAGATCGCGCAGCTCGTCGAGTTCGAGGACGAGCTCCTGGCCTACGACCGGCTCGAGGACCTCCCCCGCGATGTGCTCTTCCGCGCGAAGGAGCTCGGCTACTCCGATCCCCAGCTCGCATACGTCTACCTCGGGGCGATCACGACGGAGAACGTCCTCACCGTGCGGCGTCACCGTCAGAAGCTCGGCGTCGAGCCGGTCTTCAAGCTTGTTGACACGTGTGCGGCGGAGTTCGAGGCGATCACCCCGTACTACTACTCGAGCTACGAGTCGGGGGCGGCGACGGTCGGGATGGAAGACCCCGGTGGGGGCGAGCCCTCCGCGCCTTCGCGTCCGAGCGTCGTCATTCCTCCCGATGACGAGATCCGCATCACCGACAAGCCGAAGATCATCATCCTCGGCGGCGGCCCGAACCGGATCGGGCAGGGGATCGAGTTCGACTACTGCTGCTGCCAGGCCGCGTTCGCGTGCGCGGAGGCGGGCTTCGAGTCGGTGATGATCAACTCGAACCCCGAGACGGTCTCGACCGATTACGACACCAGCGACCTGCTGTTCTTCGAGCCGCTCACGCTCGAGGACGTGCTCAACGTGGTCGAGCGGCTCAACGGAGGGCCGCCCCGGGCGACCCCCGGCCTGGTCGCCGGCTGCAACGTGCAGTTCGGCGGGCAGACGCCGCTCAACCTCGCGCACGGTCTCGTCGCGGCGGGGGTGCCGCTGCTCGGCACGAGCCTCGACTCGATCGACCTCGCCGAGGACCGCGACCGCTTCAAGGCGATGCTCGACGAGCTCGGGCTGCGGCAGCCGACCAACGGCATCGCGTACTCGCTGTCGGAGGCCGTCACCATCGCCGATCGCATCGGCTACCCGGTGCTCGTGCGACCGAGCTACGTGCTCGGCGGACGCGGCATGGAGATCTGCCACGACGAGGCATCGCTGCGGCACTACATGCAGACCGCCGTTGACGTGTCGGAGCTCGCCGAAGCGCCCGTGCTCATCGACTCGTTCCTCTCCGAGGCGGTCGAAGTGGACATCGACGTCATCGCGGACTTCCCGCCCGAGGTCGCCAACCCGCTCATCCCGCTCGCCCCCGGCGCTCCGCAGGCCCTGGTCTGCGGCGTCATGGAGCACACCGAGGAGGCCGGCGTGCACAGCGGCGACTCGATGTGCACGATCCCGCCGTTCGCGATGCCCCCCGCGCTCCAGGCCGAGATCAAGGCGCAGGCACGGCGTCTCGCGACCCGGCTGCGGGTCCGCGGCCTGATGAACGTGCAGATGGCGGTCAAGGACGAGGAGGTCTACATCCTGGAGGTCAATCCCCGCGCGTCGCGCACGGTGCCGTTCGTCTCGAAGGCGAAGGGCGTCTCGTGGGCGCGGCTCGCGGCGAAGGTGATGATGGGAGCGTCGCTCGAGCAGCTCCGCGCGAAGGAGATCCCGAACGCCGGTCACTACTCGGTGAAGGAGGCCGTCTTCTCGTTCGACCGCTTCCCGGGCGTTGACGTGATCCTGGGCCCCGAGATGCGGTCCACCGGCGAGGTGATGGGCATGCATCGGGCGCTGCCGATCGCGCTGGCCAAGGCGCAGATGGGGGCCGGCGTGATGCTGCCGACCGAGGGCAACGTCTTCATGTCCGTGAACAAGGACGACCAGCCGAAGTGCATCGACATCGCCCGGTCGCTCGTGTCGATGGGTTTCACGATCTACACCACCCGCGGCATGCACGACCTCCTTGAAGCGCACAACATCGACACGATCCTGCTCCGCAAGCTCTCCGAGGGGGCCCGCCCGAACATCCGCGACAAGATCGCCAACGGCGAGATCGCCCTCATCATCAACACCGCGACCCGCTCCGGCGTGGACACCGACGAGCGTCAGATCCGCGCCCTCGCCCTCCGCGGCGCCGTGCCGATCATCACGACGACGAACGGCGCCCGGGCCTGCGTGAACGCCATCGAAGCCCTGCGTGCGGGGACATGGTCCGTGCACGCGCTCCAGGACTACTTTCCCGAGCTCAGCCGCGAGTGGCGGGAGGCGGAGGCGGAGGCGGCGGAGGCGGGCGTGTCGGCGGCGTCGGGCGTCTGAAGCGGCCTTCCGGACCCGCACCGAAGCGCCCTCCTCCGATACACTTCCCGCCATGCCCTTCGACCTCCCCGCGTTTGTCACCCCGCAGTTCGTCACGTCGGCGATCGTGATCGTCACGATCCTGCACATCGCGCTCGGGGCGGCCGCCTACTTCATCCTGCTCGAACGGAAGGTCTGCGCGTGGGTGCAGGACCGCATCGGGCCGAACCGCGTCGGGCCGCTCGGGCTGCTCCAGCCGATCGCGGACGGGCTGAAGCTCTTCGTGAAGGAGGAATTCCAGCCGCGCGGCGCCGATCGCGTGCTGTTCATCCTCGCCCCCGGGCTTGCCGTGATCCCGGCGATGATCGGCTTCGCGATCATCCCGTGGGCGGGCACGCTCGACACGGGCTCGATTCCGCTTCTCGGCCAGCTGCTCGGCAGCCACACCGTCAAGATCGTCGGAGCGGACGTCAACATCGGCATCATCTATCTCGTCGCCACCGCGTCGCTCGGCGTATACGGCGTCGGGCTCGCCGGCTGGGCGTCGAATAACAAGTACTCGTTCTTCGGCGGCCTGCGGGCGACCGCGCAGATGATCAGCTACGAGATCCCGATGGGGCTCGCCCTCCTGTGCGTGATCCTCGCCGCGGGCACGGTGCGGCCGGAGGAGATCATCCGGCAGCAGGTCGAGGGGCAGTGGTTCATCGTGCACCAGCCGCTCACCGCGATCCTGTTCTACGTGTGCATGCTGGCCGAGGCGAACCGGGCGCCCTTCGACCTCGCCGAGGCCGAGCAGGAGCTCATCGGCGGCTGGCACACCGAGTACTCGTCGATGAAGTGGGCGCTCTTCTTCATGGGCGAGTACATCCACATATTCGTGGGGTCCGCGTTCTTCGCCGTGCTGTTCCTGGGCGGATGGTCGATCAACCCCCTGTTCGGGGCGGACCTCCCGATGGCCGGCGGTTTCAGCCTGATCCTCGCGCAGTTCGCCGTCGTGATGACCAAGGTGTTCCTCCTGGTGCTGTTCACGATGGTGGTGCGGTGGACGCTCCCGCGTTTCCGCTTCGACCAGCTCATGCGGCTCGCGTGGGAGGGCATGATTCCCGCCGGTCTCCTCCTGGTTCTCGTCACCTCGGTCTTCGTGTTCTTCGGCTGGACGGACCTCATGGTGCTCGGCTCTCTCGCGGCGCTGATCACGATCGTGATCGTCTACCCGTACCTGCCGAAGCAGGCCGTGCCGAACCGACGGATCCCGTTGATCGGAAGCCGGTTCAGTCCGGTCGAGGTGGACTGAGCGGGGCCGCGACGGCCGCTGCGCACGGTCGGGGCAAGGACGTCCGAAACGAACCTCCCCTCCCTTCCAGGGGGCGGGGGAGGGTGGGCTACGAACCCTCGGGCGGGTGCGCACGCGCGACCGCAGGCAACGCCTGCGGCGCGCCCGCCGTCCCCGCCCCGGCAGCACAGGAGCGAGTGTGCGCCCGAAGGGCGCTACGGAGCGCTCAAAAAACAACAGACGCCGATCGGGTCGGAGCATCGATCGGCGTCTGTGCAGGACTCACCTACTCTACGAAACGTCAATCGACAAAAACAAGAAAAAAGTTTACGAAAGTGTGCGCGACGGCGCGCGGTCAGATGAGCTCACCGCCGCAACTGCTCCCCGCACCGGCCGTGCAGCCGTAGCAGTGATCGTCCGTGCGGATGACGCGATCGGCGAGATCCTGCGCCGTGTAGTCCCACAGGAATCGCCCTTCGGACCCCGGTGTGAGCATGTCCAGCGCCTGGTTGAAGTCGCAGTCGTACAGGCGTCCCTGCGGGTCGATCGAGATCTGGTGGCGGCACATCAGGCCCTTGATCGTGGACGGATTGAACGACTCGATGAGCAGCGTCATGTACCGCTCGAGCTGGCCGTCGCGCTCGAGCTCGTGTCGCCACCGGCTTATCGGCATGTTGGTGATCGTCCACAGCTCGCTGAACTCGAGCTCGTAGCGGGCCCGCAGCTCCCGCCTGTAGTCCTGCTCGAGCTGCGCTTGCGGCGGTGGAAGATGGGGGCCGACGGGGTTGTAAACGAGGTTGAGACGCAGCGCGGGGTCGCGTCCGTAGCCCGCCGCGACGAGCCGCCGGAGCCCCTCGACGGAGGCGTCGTACGCGCCCTTGCCCCGCTGCCGGTCCACGTTGTCCTCGAGGTAGCACGGCATCGACGCCACGACCTGCACGCGGTGCTGCGCGAGGAACTCCGGGATCCACGCGTAGTCCGTCCCCGTCCTGCGGTCCACGTGGACGATGATCGTCGGATTGCAACGGTCGATCACCTGCCGGCCGGATTCCGTGATCGCCCCGACCATCCACCGGAAGTTCGGGTTCATCTCCGGGCTGCCGCCCGTGAAATCGACGGTGCGGATCCCGGGGTGGGCGAGCGCCCAGTCCACGACGCGTCGCGCGGTCGCCTCGCTCATGTTCTCGTGCTCGCCCGTCCGGGCCGGCGAGGACTCGACGTGGCAGTGCCGGCACGCCAGGTTGCAGACGTACCCGATGTTGACCTGGAGCGTGGCGATCTCCGGCGCGGCGCGCAGCCTCGTCTCGAAGCGCGTGCGGAACTCGGTGCCCTGGAGGATGGGGAGCCGGATCATGTCTGGAGACAACGGATCGAGGGAGTGATCGACGAACGGCCTCTCGGGGGACGCGGACCCGGACTCGTCGCTCCCTGTTCCCCTCGTCGTTCCATCAGCAGCACCCGCCCCCGTTGTAATGCCACGTCGGCTCCGTGATCGTGAGATCGGCGCGTCCGAGGGCGGCGAGCGCGCCGGCGGTCTTGTCGCACACGGGAAGCGGGATGTCACGGACGAGCACGTGGCCCGCGCCGTCGTCGAAGGTCTCGTCGTCGCCGGTATAAATCGCGACGCGTCCCGTGAAGACGCACGGGCCGTCCGCCGGGAGCGGGACGCGGTAGGCGCAGACCTCGACGCTCTCGAGCAGGAGGTTCTCGGGCAGGTCGTACCGGGGCGCGTCGAGCATGCGGTACGGCCGGCGGCCGCGGATCTCGACGCTGCCGAAGCCGGCGTCCACGATCGCCTGCACGTACTCGTCGTACAGAAGGCAGCCGGAGATGCACTGCGCGCGGAGCACCTCGTCGCTTCGCAGGTGCTCGGGGATCCGGCGGGAGGCGATCGGATCGCTCATCACGAGCCGCCCGGCCGGCTTCAGGACGCGGTGCATCTCGGCGAGCGCACGCTCGAGGTCCCCGTCGCCGTCGCTCGTCGTCGTGAAGATGTTGAACAGGCAGTTCTGGGCGGCGAGGTCCACCGTGGCGTCCCCGACCGGGAGGTTCAGGGCGTCGCCGTCGCGGATCTCGACGAACGACGGATCGAGCCAGTCGTTGGTCGCCGCCGCGAGCCGGATGTTCTCCGCCGCGAGCTCCCGCATCTCCGCCACGGGGTCGACCGCGATGACGCCGCCCGGGCGTCGCGTGAAGTACGCGAGCTGGAGCGCCTCGAGACCGCCGCCGACGCCGACATAGAGCACGGTCTGGCCTTCCACCATGTCCTGGAGATGGATCGTCGTGCCGCACCCGTAGTTCATCTCGTGCATGATCGACGGGACCCGGAGACCCGGCAGGAACTTCGGAGTCTGGGGAACGCAGCACAGCGAGCGTGCGGGCGCCTCGGCGGCCTTGCGGTAGACGTCCTGGACGGTGGTGTGATAGCTCAAACGCCGGCTCCTTGGGTCGTCGTAATCTCGCGTATCGTAGCCCGGATCATGCATGAAGCGAGCCGTCCGGCGGACGATCCGAACGCGTGGTCGCACGTTCGAGGCCGGATGTGGTGTCAAACCCGTCGGCGCCTCGCTGCCGGCCAATCACGTCCGCTGACGGTCTGTTCCGCGTACCATCACGCCCGATGATGAGGTGGCTCGTTTCGACGCTCTTCGGTGTGTGGGAGCTCGCGGCGCTCGGCGTCCGGACCCGGTTCGACCGGGCCTACTGGCGCTGGCGCAACGAGACGGCGTTCGGCACGGATCCCTCCCGCCGCCCGCCGCGTCGCGAGCGGATCGCCGCCGCCCTCGAGTACGCGCGGTGGGTCCATCGCATGAAGCGCCGCCGGTGAGCCCGTCCCGCGTCATGACACAGACCAGGTCCACTGCCCATACCGGCTTCGTCACGCACCTCGAGGCCGCGCTCGACGGCACCAGGCTGCCCGCGCGCACCGTGCAGACCACGCACGAGGGGCGACCGCTCCTCGTCCGCTACGACCTTGCAGCCGTGGCCGGCGCCGTCACGCGCGACGCGCTGGCGTCGCGGCCGCGGACCATGTGGCGCTACCGCGAGCTGCTGCCGGTCGAGGACGACGGGGCGATCGTCTCGCTCGATGAGACGATGACGCCGCTGCTCTCCTGCCCGCGTCTGGCGGCGGCGCTCGGCGCCGGGCTTCTCTCGATCAAGGACGAGTCGCGGCTGCCGACGGGATCGTTCAAAGCGCGGGGCATGGCGGTGGCGGTGTCGATGGCGAAGCAGCTCGGTCTCACGCACGTCGCGGCGCCGACCGCGGGCAACGCCGGCGGCGCGCTCGCGGCCTACGCGGCGCGGGCAGGCATGGCGTGCACCGTCTTCATGCCCGACGACACGCCAGTCGTCAATCGCCTCGAGGCGCCGCTCTACGGGGCGAAGGCGTACCTCGTGAACGGTCTCATCAACGACTGCGGGCGGCTGGTTCGGGAGGGCGTCGAGACCGCCGGCTGGTTCGACATGAGCACGCTGAAGGAGCCGTACCGCATCGAGGGCAAGAAGACGATGGGCCTCGAGCTCGCCGAGCAGCTTGGCTGGACTCTACCCAACGCGATCTTCTACCCGACAGGCGGCGGGACCGGGCTCATCGGCATGTGGAAGGCATTCGACGAGCTGGCGCAGCTCGGATGGCTCGAGGGCGACGCGGAGAAACGGCCGCGGATGTACGCCTGCCAGTCGAGCGGATGCGCGCCGATCGTGAACGCCTTCGACGCCGGCGCGCGTTTCGCCGCGGCGCCGGACGCTCCGCACACGATCGCGAGCGGTCTGCGCGTTCCGGTGGCGGTCGGGGACTTCATGATCCTCGACGCCGTGCGCGCGTCGGGCGGCGCGGCGCTGGCCGCCGACGAGGACGCGATCGTGCCGATGATGCGGCGGGCTTCGGCCCTCGAGGGCCTCGCGATCTGCCCGGAGACGGCGGCGTGCCTGGTGGCGCTCGAGCGGGCGATCCGGGTGGGAACGATCGGCGCCGATGAGCACGTGGTCGTGTTCAACACGGCGGCCGTGCAGAAATACGTTGAGGCCATGGACGCCGACCTGCCACGTGCGGACTGCACGAAGCCGGTCGCGAAGCCGATCACGAAGCCGGTCGAGTAGCGCCGTGTACGAGCCCTTCGACTGGTACCGGCAGGCCCTGTATTACGACATCATCTTCGACGTGGACTCACGGAAGGAAGCCGCCTTCATCGAGGCGCTCCAGGCACGGCACGGCGCGACACGCGGTCGCGCGATGCTCGAGCCGGCGTGCGGGAGCGGGCGTCTCGTGGCGGCGTGCGCGAAGCGGGGATACCGCGTCACCGGATTCGACATCGAGCCGGACATGCTCGCCTTCGCGCGGACGCGTCTGCGTCGCCGGCGGATCCGCGCGCGGCTCGTCGAGGCCCGCATGCAGGACTTCGCCGTTCGCGGGCCCTTCGACATCGCCCACTGCATGGTGAGCACGTTCCGCTACCTGCTGCGGGAGAGGGACGCGAGGGCCCACCTGGAGCGCGTCGCCGCCGTTCTCAAGCCGGGCGGGCTGTACGTCATCGGCCTCCACGTCGCCGACTACGCGGACCGGTCACCCTCCCGCGAGCGCTGGACCGGCTCCCGCGGCGGCGTGCACGTCGTCTGCAACATCCACAGCTCGCCCGCCGACCGTCGCACGCGCACCGAGCGTCTGCGGGCGCGTTTCGTCGTATCCGGGGAACGCGACCGGGGCCGGTTCGAGACGAGATGGACGTTCCGCACGTACGACGTGAAGCAGATGCGCGGCCTGCTGCGCTCGGTCCCGGCGCTGGAGCACGTCGCGACGTACGACTTCGGGCTGGACGCGGACGCGCCGATCGAGTTCGACGGCGAGCAGCTCGACAACGTGCTGGTGCTGCGGCGGCGGTGACACCGGATGCGGGCGCCGGTGGCGATTCCGCGTCGGGCCGCCACCGTCCCCGCTTGCGCCGTAGACTCCGCCGCATGGCGAAGACGAAGACCCACTTCCTCTGCCGCGAGTGCGGGGGCGTTCAGAGCCGCTGGATGGGCAAGTGCCCGGATTGCGGGACATGGGACGCACTCGAGCGCTACACCGAGCCGAAGGTCGGCGCGGCGGCGGCGGGCGAGAGCATGGCGGCGGAGTGGACGGCGGCGATCGCCGGGGGCGACGCTGGGATCGGAGCGACCGGAGCGACCGGAGCGGCCTCGATCGCGACCGCCGTGCCCCTGGGCGAGGTCGAGCGGGCCGAGGTTGACCGCATTCCGACGGGCATCGGCGAGTTCGACCGGGTTCTCGGCGGCGGCTTCGTGCCCGGGTCCGTGACGCTGCTTGGCGGCGACCCCGGCATCGGGAAGTCGACGCTGCTGCTCCAGGCCGCGGCGGGCCTGGCAGCAGGGGGCTCCCGCGTGCTCTACGCGACCAGCGAGGAGTCGGCCTACCAGACGCGGCTCCGGGCGGAGCGCGTGCTCGCGTCCGCAGGCGACGGCCCCGGGGCGGTACCGGCGACCGGCGCCATCGACCATCTCTATATCCTCGCCGAGACGAACCTCGCGCGCATCGCGGAGCAGGCGCGGAAAGTGCGCCCGGCCGTCCTCGTGATCGACTCGATCCAGATGGTCTACAAAGGCGACCTCGACGCGTCACCCGGCTCCGTCACGCAGTTGCGGCGTTGCTGCACCGATCTCGTTCACCTCGCGAAGGTGTCGGGGATGGCCGTCGCCCTGGTCGGACACATGACGAAGGACGGGCAGTTCGCCGGACCGAAGCTCCTCGAGCATCTTGTGGACGTGGTGCTCTCGTTCGAGGGTGACCGTCACCACGCGCATCGCGTCGTCCGAGGCATCAAGAACCGTTACGGAACCACGCTCGAGGTCGGCCTCTTCGAGATGGGGGGACACGGTCTCGCGGAGGTTCTCGATTCGGGCCCGATCGCGGACCTCACGACGACTCCGGCGGCGGGCGCCGTCCCGTGCCCGGTGGTCCACGGGACGCGCTGCCTGATGGTCGAGGTCCAGGCGCTGACCGCGCCCGGATTCCTCGGCAGTGCGAAGCGCAAGACCAGCGGTCTCGACGGCAGCCGGCTCGCGATGCTCATTGCCGTGCTCGAGCAGCACGGGGGGCTGCGGCTGGCCGACCAGGACGTCTTCGTCTCGGCCGTCGGCGGGCTGCGGATCGTCGAGCCCGCGGCCGATCTCGCGCTGTGTCTTGCCATCGCCGGCGCGCATTACCGCCGTCACCTGCCCGCCGGCGTGGCGGCCGTCGGCGAGGTCGGGCTGGGCGGGGAGATCCGCACGCCGCCGCGTCTGGAGTCGCGACTGCACGCCGCCGCCCGCCACGGGTACGACATGGTCGTGACGGGTCCCATGAGAGCCACCGCGCCCGCACCGGGGAGCGGACCCCGCACCATGCGAACCGTGGCCGACGCGCTCGGTCTCCTCGAGCCGGCGCCGGCTGCCCCGGGTCGCCGCGTCTGACCCGGCGCGTCTGACCCGGCGCGTCTGACCCGGCGCGTCTGACCCGGCGCGTCTGACCCGGCGCGTCTGAGCCGGCGCGCGCGAGGCGCGCGCGGGGCGCGCGCGGGGCCCGCGCGAGGCCGCGCGAGTCAGTTCGTGACTCGAATCCCGGCGACGCGCCAAAAAACTTCTCGCGCATCCGCTGCGCCGCCGGCGTTTCGTAAGCGCGAATTTTTCCCGCATCAGCCGGTGTCCATGGATGCTCGTAAAGCCAGTATTTCCAGAAAGATAGGCGATCTGTGCCCGCGCGGCCGACAGGGCGGAATACCGGTTTTTGCCTGAAACCACCGACTCACGTAGCGACCGTTGGCGAAATGAGTATCATCCCGCCTTTGGATGATTCGGCGGGAAACTGCCGATAGCGGAAAATCACGTCCGTGCCGGGCCGGGTGGGTCTGGCATGTTGCGGGCGGGTGGATGAACAGGGCGTCTCGCTGGTAACAGGCGTCCATCACTGATGTAGGAGAGCTTTCAAATGAGTCTTTCGACGCGAGTCGCCCTCGCGGGTGCGTGCGCTCTTGCGCTGCCTGGCGCGAGCTTCGCCGACCCGACGGGAGCCCAGGATCAAGAGGCGCGTATCGCCGAACTTGAGGCACAGGTCGCCCGGCTCAGGGGTGACAACTGGCTGACCGAAGAGCGGGCAAATGAAGTCCGAGCCCTCGTTCACGACGTCCTCGCGGACGCCGACACACGGGCGAGCCTGCTCCAGAGCGGGATGACGGCCGGTTACGACAATGGCTTCATGATCGGCAGCTCCGACGGGGCCTTCTCCCTGAAGATCAACGGTCAGACGCAGGTCCGCTACGTGTGGAACATCCAGGATGATCTGGCCGGTAGCGACTCCAACCAGGCCGGCTTCGAGATCGCCCGCGCGAAGCTCGCCTTCAGCGGTCACGTCTACGACAGCACCTGGAAGTACAACATCCGCGGCGGCTTCGTCAACGGCACCGGGACCTTCACGCTCGACAACGCCTATATCGACAAGGACATGGGCGACGGCTGGACACTGCGGCTCGGCCAGTTCAAGCTGCCGGTCCTCCGCGAGGAATTGGTGGAGAGCTACTACCAGCTCGCGGTCGATCGCTCGCTGGTCAACGAGACCCTCAACCAGGGCTACTCGCAGGGTGTCGCGCTCATGCGGACCTACGACTGCTTCCGGTGGGCAGCCGCGTTCAGCGATGGTCTCCGCAGCCAGAACACGACGTTCGTGACGGACATGATCGAGTACGCCTTCACGTTCCGCGCGGAAGCGATGCTCTCGGGCAACTGGGGCCAGTTCGAGGACTTCGCCGGCTGGCGGGGCGGCGAATTCGGCCTTCTCCTCGGTGGTGCGATCCACTACGAGGAGGGTGAGTCCGGAACCCTCGCGACGGAGACCGAGCTCACGCTCATCACGGTCGACGTCACTGCCGAGTGGGATGGGGCGAGCCTCTTCGCGGCCCTCATGTACCAGGACACCGACCCGTCCGCCAACAACGAGAACCCCTGGGGCTTCGTGGTTCAGGGCGGTTTCTTCCTCAGCGACGACTGGGAGCTCTTCGGTCGCTTCGAGTACGGCGACGAGGACAACACGGCGGCCAACATCGATGATCTCACCATCATCACGGTCGGCGTCAACAAGTACTTTGCGAAGCACGGCATGAAGTGGACGACCGATGTCGGTTTCGCCCTCGACCCCGTGACCGCCTTCTGGGGCGCCGCCGGCGGCCCGATCGGCTGGCGCACGGACTCGGCCGGCCCGCCGGCGCAGGAGGATCAGCTCGTTCTCCGCAGCCAGCTGCAGATGACCTTCTGATCCGATCAGTCAGGATGCTCGTTACCTGTTCGACGGCCGGCTCTTCGGAGCCGGCCGTTTTTTAGTTCGCATGTCTATCATCCCGCTCCCATGACGACGCCCTCCTCCGATGCCGCCGCCCCGCCCCGAATGTTCACCTTCGCCAGCGGCGGCTGGGTCCTGGTCCTCACGGCGCTGCTGTCGATCGTGATCGTCGTGATGACGGTCGGGCCGGCGCTGAAGCGATTCCGGGAGCGACCGCCCGGGGACGGACACGACCCTGCGACGTACGGCTTTGACCTTGCGACGTGCGTGATACCGCGCGACCGGCTCGTCGCGGCCCAGCTCCACCGCGACCTGATGGGCCCGCTCATCGATCCGGCGGTCATGCCGGGCAGCGGCGTCGTAGCGGAGAACCGTGACCGTTACGGCAAGTACCTCGTGCCCGCGGATCGGGTCATCGGGGTCACGATCAACGGCGAGGCCCGCGCGTACCCGCTCCTGCTGCTGAAGCTCCACGAGGTCGCCAACGACGTCGTCGGCGGGCGGCCGATCGCCGTGACGTACAGCCCGCTCTGCGACGCGGCCATGGTGTTCGACCGCGTCGTCGCGGGGGCCGAGCCGATGATCTTCGGCACGAGCGGTCTGCTCTTCAACTCCAACCTGGTCATGTACGACCGGGCCGGACCGGGCGGGGAGAGTCTCTGGTCGCAGCTCCAGGCCCGCGCGATCGCCGGACCGGCCGCCGCCGAGGGCCGGACGCTGGGAACCGTGCCGTTCGCCCTCCTGCACTGGGGCGCGTGGCTCGAGCAGCACCCCGACACGACCGTGCTGGCGCCGTACGACGACCTCAAGCGATACCACGAAACCAGCTACAAGCCGTACGACCGCACGGACGAGCTGCTGTTCCCCGTCGAGCCGATGGCGCCGACCGACCGGCTGCGGCTGAAGTCACCCTGCATCGTCGTCGGCGCCGGCGCCGCGCGACGCCTGTACCCGTTCGCCGACGTCGCGCGACGCTGCGGCGACAAGGGAACGTGGACCGACCCGGCGAACGGCGTGACGTTCCGCCACGCGACGGACCCGGATGCGGTGTGGGTGACGGGAGACAACGCGACCGACGTCGCCTACGGCTTCTGGTTCGCGTGGTACGCGATGGACCCGGACATCACGCTGCTGCCGGACGACGCCTGAGCGGGCGGTCGCGGACGCTCAACCCCCGCGATCGGCATCGCTTCGGTTCCGATCGCGACCCCGCTGCCTCACCGGGGGGGCGGTCGCGCCCAGCCGCTCGTCGATGAACCTCGCCACGACCTCGAACAGCGCGGCCGAATGCTCGCCGCGCACGATGACGTGACGCGACGACTCGATGGTCGCGCCCTCCTTGACGCGCGAGGAAAGGCCACTCAGCAGCCGGCCGGCGCTCCCCGGGTGCGACACCGGGTCGCGATCGGCGTGGACGACGAGCGCGGGCGCGGTCACCCGCGGAAGCGACCGGCGGCACGCGGCCATCGCGCGGCGAAGCTCGCGCAGGCCGTGCAGGTAATCGACCGGGTAGTTGAGGTCGGGTGACTCGGAGCAGTTGGCGCGGCTCGGGTGTTCACGGCCGGGCTGCACGCGGCGCAGCATCCGGTTCGCGCCGACGACGGCGGGCACGAGCGTCGCGAGGCGGTTGCGCAGCCTCAGCGGGGCGCTGATCGAGACGAGCCCGTCCACCCCCGCTCCGAGGTCCGCCGCGAGCAGCAGCCCGAGCAGCCCGCCCAGCGAGAAGCCGACGATGAACGTGCGCTCGCACGAATGACGCAGCGCCGTGTGGGCCTGCGCCACGGGGCCGAGCCAGCGCTGCCACGTGACCTCGTTGAGGTGCGCGGGCGCCGTGCCGTGCCCGTCGAGACGAACGACGTAGACGCTGTGCCCGCGGCCGTGCAGGTGCTCCGCGAGCGGACGCATCTGCTCGGGGCACGACAGGTAGCCGTGTACGAGCACGACGCCCGCCCTCGCCTTCGGCGCTTCGAGAAAGAACGGCTCGCCGAACGCCGGTGGCCGCGAGACACCTGGTTCGCGCCACCGGGCGTACTCGCGCCGGAAGATGGCCCGGTCGCTCTCGAGGATCGCCCGGGGGAGGCGGGCGCCGAGCGCCGTGTCGCTCAGGTTGACCGCGGACCGCACGGTGGGCGCGACGCGGTCCATGGCCTCGACCTCGTTCGCGATCACCTGCACCATCTTCCGCAGACGCACCTCGTTGCGGTCGTGATGCTGAAGCAGCGCCGCGCGGTTGATGACGTACGTTCCGTTCTCCCGGTGAAGGACGCCCTCGGCGATCGCGAGCCGCTCGATGCTCTCGAGCGGCTCGAACGGCGCGCCGGTGGTCAGCGCGGCGATGCCGTTGGAGAGGACCGCGTGCAGGCGGACGCGGTCGTCGCCGCGGAGCTGCATCGCCGCGAGATAGAGGGACTCGTGGAATCGCCGCACGGGAATCACATCGTCGCGTGTCGCCCGCAGCCCGTAGCAGAAGAGATGGTCGAACGTGATCTCAGTGCCGTCGTAGATCGATCGCATCATCGTGGCGGTGAGCCGCCGTGCCTGCCGGCGCAGGAGCAGATCGTTGCGCCGCTGCTCACCGAAGAGCGACGCCACGCGGCGTGCAGCTTCGGTGCCGCGGTCGAGGTAGTCCGACACGGGGAGGGGATCGCCGAAGTGGAAGTTCATCTTCGCCTCGGCCAAGAGGAGCGTGCCCTCGACCTGGAGCTCCTCGTCCGTTCTCGGATCGACCTGCCGGCTCACCAGTTTCAGGAGCCGGTTGAGCGCGTTGCGCCCGGCCCGCAGCCGCGGGTAGGTGATCGTCACGGGAACGACGACCGGCGATCGGGCGGCCACGCCCTCCGGCCCGGAGAAGTCATAACGCGTCTCGTAGTAGTGCATGCGCGCGCGGTCCCCGGACCGGCACGCATCGATGTAGCGGCGCCGGCCGATCTCGGCCTTGAGCGCCATCATCGCCGCGCCGGTGCGCGGGCGACGCGGCGCCTGGCCCTTGCCGCTCCCCCGGCGCCTGAGCGTCGTGCGCTTCGACTTGACCAGCCCGCCTTCGGGGTAGATCACCCAGTCGCAGCGCCCGGTCATCAGCTCGCCGATGATCCGGCGATTGCGAAGCGGATCGCGCACGCTCATCACGCCGATCGCGGTCAGGTATCGTCCGAGCAGGCCCGTGAAGAGACTGTGCGTTGCGAGCGAATGCACCGTCCGGCCGAGACGGTGGTAGATCGCGTAGGGGAGGAGAAACGTCTCGAACCGGGTGAAGTGGTTGACGACGAACAGCACCGGGACGTCGGGGAGGCGGTCGATCCCGGAGACGCGCAGCTCGATGCGGAACGCCTTCAGGAGCAGCGTGATGACCTTGCCGGTCGCCCTGTAAAGCCGCATGTGGTGCGGCGGATCGAACCGGACGCCTCTGCTACGTTCCATCGCCGCTCCCGGACGCGACCGAATCCTCCGGCGCCGGCTGCCCGTCGGGTCGGCGCGCGGTCCGCGGGGGGCCGCACGCGGGCACGCAGGGAATGACGCCCGACTCGAGCCAGCGGAAGCCGCCGTCGGACACGCGACCGGCGAGGGCGTTGACGCGGCGACCGTCGTGATCACGGGCCGCGCGGAAGTGCGTCTCGATGCGGCGCCGCCCCTGGCGACAGAAGAGATCGGCAAGCTGCTCGCGGTCGGCGCGCTTCACGTCGATGCCGGACACGTCCGCCGCGCGGGCGTAGCCGCACGCCGCGGCCATCGCGAAGAGCTCGGTGCCGATGTCCATGAGATGTCCGAGGAGCACCTGGCGACGCTCGAGCTTCGGGCCGTTGAGCGCCATCGCGTGGGCGAGGGCGATGGCGAGCCGACGGGAGCCGCGGTCGATGAAGCGGAGGTGCGGTGCGAGGCGACCGAACGAGCGGTACCGCAACGGGGACCGACGCCCGAGGTGCCGCGCGGGATACCACAGCGAGTAGAACACGGCGGCCCGCGCCGCCGCGCCGAGCCGCTCGGAGACCGAGGCGTCCGGACGCAGCACGGGCATCGCGCGGACGAGGTGAGGGTCGAGCGCCTCGCGGGCGAGGAACAGCCGCATGATCTCAGACGTCCCCTCGATGATCGTGTTGATCCGGCAGTCGCGCATGATGCGCTCGATCGGGTAGGCCGTCTCGCCGCGCGCCCGCAGGCTCGTCGCGCGCTCATAGCCGCGACCGCCGCGGAACTGAAGCGTCATGTCCACGATGCGCCAGCATGCTTCGCTGCAGAACAGCTTCGCCATGCCCGCCTCGATGCGGATGTCACGCTGCTCGTCCGCCCAGTGCGAGGTGAGCCACGTCACCGCCTCCATGGCGAACGTCGTGGCCGCGATCTCCGCGATCTTCGCGCGGCCCGCCTCGTGCGCGCCGATCGGCAGGCCCCACTGGACGCGCTCGTTGCCCCACGCCCGGCAGATGGCCAGGCACTGCTTTGCGATGCCCGCGCACGCGGCTGGCAGCGTCAGTCGGCCCGTGTTGAGCGTGCGCAGCGCGAGCTTGAGCCCGCGCCCCTCGCCGAGCACGATGTTCTCCGCCGGCACGCGGACGTTCGTGAAGCGCAGCACGCCGTTCTGGATCGCCCGCAGGCCCATGAAATCGCAGCGGTGGACGAGCTCGACGCCGGGCGTGTCGGTCTCGACGATGAACGCAGTGATCTGCCGGCGCTCGCGGCCGCGGTAGACCTTCGACGGCGTCTTCGCCATCACGACGAGGAGCTGCGCGATGGGGCCGTTCGTGGTCCAGAGCTTCTCGCCGTTGAGGAGGTAGTGCCGCCCGTCCTCCGTCGGCGTCGCGGTCGTCGAGAGCTGGGCGGGATCGGAGCCGACCCCGGCTTCGGTCAGGGCGAATGCCGAGAGCTCACCGGCGCTGATCCGGCGCAGGTACTTCTCCTTCTGCGCGTCGGTGCCGAACATCTTGAGCGGTTGCGGTACGCCGATCGACTGGTGCGCGGACACGAGCACGGCCGTTGATCCGCAGTACGAGGCGATCGACTGCACGACGCGGTTGTAGTTCACCTGGGAGAGACCGAGGCCGCCGTACTCCCGCGGCACCTTCATGCGCAGCACGCCGAGCGCGTGCAGCCCCTCCATGACCTCCGCGGGAATCGTGCGCGTCTCGTCGACCGTCTCGGGATCGAGGTGCGTGGACAGGAAACGCGAGACCTTCTCGACGAGCTCGTCGCCGACCAGCCGGTCGCTCGCCGACTGCTCCGGGAACGGCGTCACCTGCGTAACGTCGAAGTCGCCGAGGAACATGCGGCCCGCGAAGCCACGCTGCCCGTCCACCCGGTCGCGCGCCGTCTCGGCGACCTCCATCGCGGCCCGCTGGCCCCGGTTGAGTCCGGCGGCGCCGGCGAGGACATCGGTGTCGGCCGCGGAGCGACCGCCGTGGTGTCCGTTCATCGGCTGCGGCGCGCCGTTCGATCGCGGGTCCGGTTGCCCGGGACGGCGGGAGTTCGGCTTTGTTGACCTCAGACGCATCGGTGCGGGCTCTGCTCTGCTTCGTGGGGACGTTCGCGGCTCAGTTGCTCTTGTCGGCGTAGAAGCGGTTTCCGTTGCGTGCGATCCGTTCGATGAGACGGACCGGACGGAAGCGGTCGCCGTAGCGGTCGGCAAGCTCGTCGAGGCGGTCGCGGATGCGATCGACGCCGCGTTCGTCGGCGTAGCGCAGGAGGCCGCCGCGGAAGGGGGCGAACCCGGTGCCCATGACCATCGCCATGTCGAGCTTCTCGGGGTCGTCGACGATGTGCTCGTCCAGGCACCGCGCCGCTTCGTTCACCATGATGAGGATCGCGCGATCGACGATCTCCTCGTCGGTCAGCGGCGCCGCCTTGACGCCGTCGTGCTCGCGCGAGGCGTCGAGCAGCGCGCTGATGTCGGGATTCGGCCTGCGGTGCCCGTTGTCGTACAGGTAGAAGCCGCGGCCGGACTTCTTCCCGCGCAGGTCGAGAGACTCGACGACGTCGCCGAGGACGCTCGCGACGTTCATGCGCGGGGCGTACGCGGATTCCAGCACCTTCGCCACCTTGTAGCCGACGTCGATCCCGACCTCGTCGACGAGGGCGAGCGGTCCCATCGGCATGCCGAAGCGCTCGAGCAGAGAGTCGAGACGCTCGATGGTGACGCCTTCCTCGAACATCCACGCCGACTCCATGAGGTAGGGCAGCAGGATCCGGTTCACGAGGAAGCCGGGGCAGTCGCCGACGACGACGGGCAGCTTGCCCATGCGGCGCACGAGATCGACGAGCGCGACGACGGTGCCGCGCGACGTCTTCCGGCACGCGACGATTTCCACGAGCTGCATGCGATTGACCGGGTTGAAGAAGTGCAGCCCCGCGAACCGCCTCGGGTGATCGAGCGCGGAGGCGAGATCCTTCAGCGGCAGGGAGGACGTGTTCGTGCAGATGATCGCGTCGGAGCTCACGTGCGATTCGATCTCAGTCAGCACGGTGCGCTTGACCTCGAGATCCTCGACGACGGCCTCGACCACGACGTCGAGGCCGGCGAAGCCGCGGTAGTCCACCGTGCCCGCGATCCGCTGCATCGCGAGATTCATGCCGTCGGCCGTCAGCTTCCGGCGCTTCACCATTGCGCCGTACATGCCGGCCGCGGCCGCCATGCCTCCCGCGACCGCCGGCCAGTTGATGTCCTTCATGCGAACGCTCATCCCGGCCCGCGAGAGCGCCCAGGCGATGCCGCCGCCCATGATCCCGGCTCCGACAACGCCCGCGCGGCGGGGGGCCGTCGCGCCGGCGTCCTCGCGGGCCTCAGACCTTTTCATGCGCTGACTCGCCTGGAAGAGCCAGACGAGATTCCGGCTGATCGGAGACACGGCGAGCCGGCTGAACGCTTCGATCTCGGGTTCGGCGCCGTTCCGGGGCCGGCCGAAGGTGCGGGCGACGACGCGCAGCGCCTCGAGCGGCGCCGGGTACCGGCCCTTCGTCTTCTTCTTCACGTCGCGACGCGCCATCGCGAAGACGAGCGCCCGGCCCGGCGCCGTCGCGGTGAGCACGCGCACCGCGCGCGGCTGCGCGCAGCGGCGACGGCGGACGACGGCACGGGCGCCGCGGCGCGTCAGGATCCGGTCGACGAACTGCCGCGTCTGCTCCTCGACGAACGCGGGGGCGACGACGCCGTCGGCGAGACCGATGCGCTGCGCCTTTCGTGCGCTCGCGGGCTTGCCGGTGAGGATCATGCCGAGGGCGGCGGGAAGCCCGACGAGTTGCGGCAGACGCCGGGTGCCGCCCCAGCCCGGGATGATGCCGAGACTCACTTCGGGCAGGCCCAGACTGGTCCGGTCGTCGTGCGTGACGAGGCGGTAGTCGCACGCGAGCGCCATCTCCAGCCCGCCGCCGAGGCACGCCCCGTGGATCACTGCGACCGTCGGCACCGGGAGGGCGGCGAGACGACCAAACACCGCGTGGCCGGCCCGCGCCTTGGTGACGGCGTCGTCGCAGTCGCGAATGCGCGCCAGCTCGTCGATGTCGGCGCCGACGATGAACGAATCGGGCTTCGCGCTGCGGACGGCGACGGCCTTGATGGCCTCGTTGGCCTCGAGGGTGACGAGATGATCGTCGAGCTCCCTGAGCGCCGCGGCGGTGAACTTGTTCACCTTGCTGCCGGGCAGATCGAACGTGAGCCACGCGATCCACTCGGAATCGATGTGGACGTTCCACGCGGACATCAGGCCGCCTCCAGCGCGAGAGCCGCGCCCTGGCCGCCGCCGACGCAGAGCGTGGCGAGGCCGCGTTTGAGATTCCGTCGCTTCAGCTCGTGAAGCAGCGTCACGACGAGCCGCGTGCCCGTCGCCCCGACGGGGTGACCGAGCGCGATCGCCCCGCCGTTGACGTTCAGGCGTTCGGGGTCGATGACGCCGAGCGGGCGGCTGCGACCGAGATGCTCGCGGGCGAACTTCGCCGAAGCGAAGGCGCGCTCGTTGGCGAGGGCCTGCGCGGCGAAGGCCTCGTTGAGCTCGACGAGGTCGAAGTCGTCGACGGCGCCCCGGGTCCGGTCGAGCAGCTTCGCCGTCGCGTAGGCGGGGCCGAGCCCCATTCGAGCGCCGTCGAGCGCCGCGTACGCCCACGCGTCGAGGTAGCCGAGCGGCTCGATCCCGAGCTGGTGCGCGCGTTTCTCACTCGCGACGAGCACGGCCGCCGCGCCGTCCGTGATCGGGCACGCGTTGCCGACGGTGACCGTGCCGGCCTGTCGATCGAAATAGGGTGTCAGCCGGGCGAGCGCCTCGATCGTCTGCTCGGCCCGGGGACCGTCGTCGCGGGTCTGCACGTCGCGGTAGTCGGGCGGGATGACCATCGGGGCGATCTCCACCGCGAGGTGACCGTCGCGCTGCGCGGCCGTCGCCCTGCGGTGGCTCTCGAGCGCGAAGCGATCCTGGTCGTCACGCGTCACGCCGAACTCGCGGGCGAGCACCTCCGCCGTCTGCCCCATGTTGAGCTCGCAGATCGGGTCCTTGAGCCCGAGCTGGAGCGCGATGACGGGGCGCAGGTGCGCGGGCCGGAACGACGCGATGGCGCGGGCGCGCTGCCGCACCGTCTTCGCCTTGAGCAGCCGGATGAAGAGCGCGGTCATCCGGGCGTTGAAGAGCAGGGGGATCAGGCTCATCGACTCGGTGCCGCCGGCCACGACGAGGTCGGTGCGTCCGGCCTGGATCTCGAGAGCCGCCGTGGTGATGGAGCGCATCCCGGAGGCGCAGTTGTGGTGGACCGTGTGCGCCACGACGTTCGCGGGGATCCCGGCCTTGAGGGCGACGACCCGGGCGATGTTCGCGGCGTGCGCCGGCTGGCCGACGTTGCCGATGATCACCTCGCCGACGTCGGCGGGGTCGACGCCCGTCCGCGCGAGCAGCTCGCGCACGGCGTGCGCGCCGAGATCGTCGGCCGGCGTCCGGGCCAGGACGCCGCCGGCGCGGCAGAACGGAGTTCGCACTCCGCCGAGGATGGCGACGCGTTGCGACATCAGGGTCTCACCAAGGGTGCATTCGATTCGAGCCGGAGCAAAGTTCGATCAATAATTCACAAACTCCTGTCAGGCAGGGATTTACGGCCATTCCTCATATTAATAGGCCCGATCCGCCGCCCGGGGCGCAGCGGCCGTCCTTTCTCGGACCGGAGGTCTCGGACCGGACGTCTCGGACCGGACGTCTCGGACGGACGTCTCGGACCGGACGCGATTCGGCCTACGATGGGGGCCGAATGCGTGACACCGCCGCCGAGCATCGCGTGGACCTCGACGCCGTACGCGACGCCGCACGCCGGATCGCCCCCTACGCCCACCGCACCCCCGTGCTCACCAGCCGGACGCTCGACCGGCTCGCGGGCCGGGCCCTGCACTTCAAGTGCGAGAACCTCCAGCGGGTCGGCGCCTTCAAGTTCCGCGGGGCGTGCAACGCGGTCATGAAGCTGAGCGGCGAAGATGCGGCCGGCGGCGTCGCCACGCACAGCTCGGGGAACCACGCCCAGGCCCTCGCCCTGGCCGCCCGTCTCCGCGGGATCGAAGCTCACATCGTCATGCCGGACACCGCGCCCCCCGTGAAGCGGGCGGCCGTCGAGGGCTACGGCGGCAGGATCACGCCGTGCGACCGCACGCTCGCCTCGCGCGAGCGCACGGTCGAGGCCGTCATCGGGCGCACGGGCGCGCGGTTCATCCATCCGTACGACGACCCCGACATCATCGCGGGCCAGGGCACGTGCGGTCTCGAGCTGCTCGAGGACGTCCCCGGCCTCGACGCGCTGATCGCACCGATCGGCGGCGGGGGACTCGTGAGCGGGTTGTGCATAGCCGGGCACGGCGTGAAGCCGGCCCTTCGGATCTTCGCGGCGGAGCCCGCCGGGGCCGACGACGCTGCACGCTCGCTGGCGGCGGGGCGCCTCATTCCGCAGACCGATCCGAACACGATCGCCGACGGCCTGCTCACGAGCCTGAGCGAACGAACGTTCGCGATCGTGCTCGAGCACGTCGAGGCGATCATCACGGTGACGGACGAGGAGATCGTCGCTGCCCGGCGTCTGCTCGCGCAGCGCATGAAGCTCGTCGTGGAACCCAGCGGCGCCGTCCCCCTGGCGGCCGTGCTGACGGAGCGGTTCCGCGCGCTCGAGGGGATCGATCGCGTGGGGATCGTGCTCAGCGGGGGCAACGCGGGGGACGTGTAGCGAAGCTGTCGGCGCTGCGACCCCGGGCCG
>CAZXBB010000223.1:0-4599 GCA_964638815.1 uncultured Isosphaeraceae bacterium | reverse complement strand
CTCCCCGAGCGCGTCGGCCTCAGCTACCACCTCGCCGATCCCCGGCCGGACGGGCCGCACGACGCGCGCCTCCGGGTGTTCCACGGTGGGTACGTCGGGATCGCCCCGGTGCCCGGTCGGCGCGTCAACATCGGGATCGTGCTGGGCCGGGCGTGGCGGGAACGCCTCGCCCGGGACGGCGCATCCGCCACCGCCGACGCGATCGTCGCGGCTGTCCCACCTGCCGACGACGATCCCGCGACATGGCGCGTCGCGGAGCGCTGCGACCAGCTGGCCGGCGCCGCGCCGCTCGGCGGTCGGGTGACCCGGCGGGCCGGGGCGGGCTGGTTCCTCGTCGGGGATGCCGTGGGGTTCCTGGATCCGTTCACCGGCGAGGGCCTCCATCGGGCGCTCGTCTCGACGGAGCTTGCGGCGGCCGCGATCCGAGTCGCGCTGGACCGACCGGAGCGAGCGGGCGCTGCCGCCAGCGCCTATGACCGCGCGATGCGCCGCCGCTTTGCCGCCAAGGATGCGCTGTCCTGGCTCATCCAGGGCTTCCTGGGACGGCCCGTGTCCTTCGAGTACGCCGCCCGGCGTCTGGCCGCACGACCGGACGTTCGTGCGACGATGGGTCTCGTGATGGGTGATCTCGTGCCCGCCTCCCGTGGCCTGGACCCGCGGTTCCTCGCGTCGCTGCTCGCCCCATGAACGGGGACGACGGCGTCGACACGGGTACGGGCACGGCTGCGGGCACGGCTGCGGGTACGGCTGCGGGTCCCGCCGCAGGCGACACCGGCTCGCGTGCCACCGCCGGCACCGACCGGACGCGCGTCGCCGCATACGCCGTCAGTCACGACCGCGACCGGATCCTGCTGTGCCACATCGCTCCTTCGGTGGGCGTCGGCGACATCTGGACCCTCCCGGGTGGGGCGCTCGAGTTCGGCGAAGCGCCGGAGGCCGCGGTCCTGCGCGAGCTCGCCGAGGAGACCGGCTACACGGGCGAGCTCGTGGGCCTCGTCGGCGTCATCGACCGCCTGTTCCACGACGAGGCAAGCGGCGGACGGCTCCATGCGATCCGCATCCTGTACCGCGTCCGCATCGTCGGGGGCGAGATGCGCGACGAACCGGACGGCTCGACCGACACGTGCCGCTGGGTCGAGCCCTCGGAGGCTCGCGGTCTGCGCCTCGGGGAGCTCGCGCGATTCGCGCTCGACCACGCACGCCCTGACGCGGCCACCTGACGACGGCGGGATCGACCCGATGCACAGCGAGATCGCCATCCGGATCGACGCTCCACCGGACCTCGTCTTCGCCCTCGCGCGCGACGTCGAGCGGTGGGCGGACCTCCTTCCCCATTACGTCCGGTCCGCGGCCGTCGAGCGGCGACCGGATGGGAGCGTGGTCGCGGACTTCGTCGCCCGCCGGCCGCTCATCCGGATCCTGGGGCTCGGTTTGCCGGTCACGTGGCGCTCGAGGACCTGGTCGGAGCCGGCGACCCGGCGCCTCCGCTTCGTCCACGTCGCGGGCGTGACCAAGGGGATGGACGTGACCTGGCACATCGAGCCCGCGGGGGCCAGCGAGGGCGGCCCCGACGGTTGCTCGGTCACCATCGAGCACGACTTCGCGCCCCGGCTCCCGGGCCTGGCTGCCTTCGTCGATCGCTTCTTCACGCGCCAGATCGCCGGCCGGACCCTGGCCACCTTCAAGTCGATCGCCGAGGCGCTGCAGTCCGCGACCGCCCAACCGACGAATCCATCCTGATGAGAGATCGGCGGCGGGTCTGGATCACGGGCATCGGCCTCGTCACCCCGATCGGGACGGGCGTCGATGCGTTCCGGGCCGGTCTGCGCGAAGCGCGCTCGCCGATCAAGCGGATCGATCGTTTCGATGCGTCCGCGTTCCGCTCCCAGGTCGCCGCCCAGGTCGACGACTTCGATCCGCTCTCCTGGATGCCGCCCAAGACGGCTCGCCAGCTCGACCGGTTCAGCCAGTTCGGCATGGTGGCCGGTCGTCTGGCGCTCGACGACGCGCGGCTGACACCAGGCGAAGGTGGTTCCGCGAGCCCGGAGCGGATCGGGATCTATCTCGGGTCGGCGCTCGGGGGCATCGCCTATGCCGAGGAACAGCACGAGCGCTACCTCGAGAAGGGCATCCGCCAGGTCGCCCCGAACCTCGCGCTGGCGGTCTTCGGCGGCGCGGCCCCGGCCAACCTCGGCATCGCGCTCGATGTCCGCGGCCCGATCCTGTCCACGGCGAACTCGTGCGCGTCGGGGGCCGTCGCGCTCGGCGAGGCGCTCGGGGACCTGCGTGAAGGCCGGGTCGATGCCGCGATCGCCGGCGGCTGCGAGATCCCGCTCTCACCGCTCGCCTTCGGGGCCTTTGACATCATCCGGGCCCTGTCCGCAGGCCACAACGACGAGCCGGACTGCGCGGCGCGCCCATTCGACATCGGGCGCGATGGGTTCGTCATGGGCGAGGGTGCGGCCCTGCTCGTGCTCGAGGACTCGGAAGTCGCCGCTCGCCGGGGCGCCACGCCCTACGCGGAGCTGCTCGGCTATGGCGCGACCTCCGACGCCCACCACATGGTCCAGCCACGCGCCGACGGACGCGAGGCGGCGCGCGCGGCCTCGATCGCCCTCGAGGACGCCGACACGACACCGGACGCCATCGACTACGTCAACGCCCACGCGTCCTCGACCCCGATCGGCGACGTGGCCGAAGCCCGCGCGATCGTCACGGCCCTGGGTGAGCGTGCCCGGACGGTACCGGTCAGTGGCACGAAGGCCCTCTACGGCCACCCGCTCGGGGCGTCGGGAGCGATCGAGGCTGCGATCTGCGCGCTGGCGATCCGCGACGGGTGGGCGCCCGCGTCGGTCAACCTCGTCGAGCCCGACCCGGACTCGGCCGCGCTCCTGCCGGGCCTCCTCCGCGCGGGCCGGGACGGGACCTACCGGCGGGTGCTGACCACCTCGTTTGGCTTCGGCGGACTGAACGCAGCGCTGGTACTGGGAGCCATCGACTGAGCTGTCGCGCTTTCGGTGGCCATCTCGACGACCGGCGCCGAGGCTCGCGGCCCCGCCGTCGACGGTGAACCGATCCGGCGCCACCACGCGTACGCGCCGGCCCCGACGGCCAGTGACAGGATGCCGCCGACCGCCACCGTCGTCGGGATCCCCGCGACCGATGCGAGGGCACCCGCCGCGATCCCGCCGATGGGCATCGACGCCGAGAAGACCGTCGTGTACACGCTCATCACGCGGCCACGGAGACCGTCGGGCACGGACAGCTGGATCGTGGCATTGGCGGTCGCCGCCATCGTGATGCCGCCGGCGCCGATCGGGATCATCAGCGCGAGCGACAGCGGGAACGACGTCGAGTACGCCAGCGCGACCGACGCGATGCCGAGGACGATCGCGCCGATGGCGATGCGCACGGGGCGCGGCCGGCCGCCGATGACGAGCGCGACCGCGGCACCGAGGGCGCCGAGACCGGACGCAGTCATGAGGAAGCCGTAGCCCGCGGCATCGCTACCGAGCACGTTGGCGGCCAACGGCGGGATGATGACGGTGAAGTTCATGCCGACCGTCGCGACGAGTCCGACGACGGTCACGGCCAGCAGCACGACCGGGGTGTCGCGCACGAACCGCAGCCCCTCGGCCAGGTTCTCGAAGACCTCGCGGACCGACTCCGGTCGAGGCACGAGCCGGGCCATCTGTAGCTCGCTGTCGCGCATCATCCGTAGCCCGATGATGACCGCGACGAAGCTCGCGGCGTTGATCGCGAAGGCCGTGGCGATGCCGAACAGTCCGATCGTCAGCCCCGCGACCGCCGGGCCGACGACGCGGGCGCCGTTGAACATCGCGGAGTTGAGCGCCACGGCATTGCCCACGTCGCGCGGGCCGACCATCTCGTACGCGAACGACTGGCGCGCAGGCATGTCGACGGCGTTGGCGCAGCCGAGCAGCACCGCGAGCAGCACGATGTGCCAGACCTCCACGAGACCCGTCGCCGTGAGGAACGCCAGGATCGCCGCTAGCACCATCATCCCGACCTGGGCCCCGATGAGGGTCTGCCGCTTCGGCAGGACATCGGCGAGGATCCCGGCGAACAGGCCGAGGACCATGACCGGCAGGAATTGCGCGGCGGCGACGACCCCGAGCCACAGCGGGTCGCCCCCCGTGATCGTCAGCACGAGCCATGCCTGCGCGACCTGCTGCATCCAAGTCCCGACGAGCGAGATGGCCTGGCCGGCGAAGAAGAGCCGGTAGTTGCGGTGGCGGAACGCGGTCATCGCCTCCGTGCGCACGATGTTGCGCGGCGCCAGCACCGAAGGGCCGTTCATCGGCGGGAAACCACGGCGGGATGCGGTCCTTGGCCGGGATGCGGGTCAGGGCCGCCGTCGAGGTTAGCGACGTGCTCGTCGAGATGGCGCCGCCGGGCCCGGGCGTCCGCGATCATCGTGTCGAGACGTGCACGCTTGGCTTCCAGCGTCTCGATCTGGCGATCGACCCGGGCGGTCGCGTCGCTCAACAGCGCGCGTCGCTCGGCCTTGTCACCGGTCGTTCGGAAGCGCAGTCGATTGCGCTCACGAGCGGCTTCGTCCTCGAGCAGCTGGCCGAT
>CAZXBB010000222.1:0-4737 GCA_964638815.1 uncultured Isosphaeraceae bacterium | reverse complement strand
GCCCGAATCGCCGATCTGAAGAGGATGCGTCCCCCCTGCCCCGTGCGCGGCGTCGCCGTGCGCCGACGTCCCGGTCTCACGCTCGCGGAGCTCGTCGTGAGCATGGCGATCATGTCGATCATCTTCCTCGGCATGGCCGGGGCCATGATGCTCGCGACGCGGGCGATCCCCGCCGGGGATGGACCGGCGGAGAACGTGGAAGACGCGCGCGAGACGCTCGGCCGTCTCACCGAGGAGCTGCGGGTTGCCGTCGAGATCACGGAGCGCACCGCGACGTCCATCACATTCACGCTGAACGACCGCGACGGCGACGGCCTGCCCGAGGTCATCCGCTACAGCTGGATCGGGGCCGGGTCCCCGCTCACGCGTCTGCACAACGGCGTCGCGACGAACGTCCTCGAAGACGTTCACCAGTTCGATCTCGGCTACGAGCTGACGGACGTCGCGGAGGAGTACCCCGGGCCGCCGGTGACGAGCAGCGAAGTCGAGCTCGCGCGCGCGCTGTCCGACAACGTGCAGGACTTCCGGGTGACGGCCGACGACTGGATCGGCCAGCACCTGCGTCCGGACCTGCCCGCCGACGCCCTGAGCTGGGACGTGACCCGCGTGCTGTTCCGGGCGCAGCACGAGCTTCCCGCGAGCGGCGAGACGCGCGTGCAGCTCCGCAAGGCAGACGGCGACGGGGAGCCCGTCACGACCGTGCTCGAGGAGCACACGATGTGGGAGATTCTGCTCTTCGACAGCTTCCGGTGGACGCAGTTCTCCTTCAGCGACGTGACCGGGCTCGCGCCGTCGGAGACGTTGTGCCTCGTACTCGAGCACCAGGCCGGGGACCCGGCGTGCGTCATCGAATGGGACAACCACAACGGACGCGGCCGCCTCGAGACCCACAACGCGGGATTGACGTGGAGCAACATCACCGACGAGGTGATGCCGCATTATCTCTACGGCCGGATCGTGACGCCGGGCACGACCCAGGTGCTCACCCGTCATCACGTCTCGACCGTCAAGATCGCGCTGCGGGCGGGAGCCGACACGTCGGGTCTCGTCACGACGTCGGTCCAGACGCTCAACCTGCCGGAAGCCCTCGACGGACTATGGACGGCCGACTTCAACGCCGATCCGACCCTGCTCGACCTCGATGCCGACGGCACGCCCGAATGGGACGTCGCCGGCGCCTTCGATCCGCTCTATCTCTCCGACGGCGTCTGGACCGCGAACGGCGAGCTCGCCACGAACCCGGCCGACGATTTCACGCGGCCGGTCACCGTGGACCTGCGCTTCCGGGACGTGACGGACGACGGCGAGGGCGGCGGCATCCGGCTCCGCGTCGATCGCGCCGCCACGCTGCACGCGCTCGTCCAGGCGGAGGTCGAGCTGGACGCTTCCGGCGAACAGACGCTGACGATCCTGACCTACCGGGGCGGGCTCACCCCGTCCGAGGTGCTGGTCGTGCCGAGGCTCAGCGAGGACTTCGTCGATCTGCGCCTCCTCGTCGATCCCGACGCCGATACCTGTCACGTCCTCGTCAACGGCGAAGATCACGGTACGTTCTCCTACGAGCGTGTGACCTACCTCGCATCGGCGACTTGTGAGCTCTTCGAGACCGCCAACCGCAACGGCCTTCGTTTCGACTCGGTGCGCATCCGCATGGGAGGCACGAACTGATGCGGCGCAGGCGAGTCGTCACCCCCGGTTGACCGGCTCGGTGCTCCCGTTCCGGAATCAGACGGTTCCACGCGCATCGTCACGGTGCAGTGGGTCGATCCGACGGACGTCACGACCGTAGAGGCGAGCGACGCGTGGGCGCGCCGCTTAGAATGACGTCGTGCCCCGAGGCTTCATCCTGCAATCGACATATCGCATCGAGTCCGGCCGGCCCGTGGTGCAGCTCTGCGGAACGCTCGAATCGGGCCGCTCCTTCCTCGTGCGCGACACCCGTCAGGTGCCGCACTTCTGGATCCGCGCGAGCGACCGCGTCCCGGCACAGGTGCGCGGCGCGACGATCGGCCGCGACGAGACTCCTCGCGTGAACTTCGGCGGCGCGCCGGTCGTGAGGGTCGACGTCGGGCGCCCGCAGGACGTCCCGCCGCTTCGCGACCGGCTCATCGCCGCGGGGATCCCGTGCTACGAGGCCGACGTGCGCTTCGCGTACCGCTACCTGATCGATCGCGGCATTCGCGGGGCGGTCGAGATCGTCGGCGACGCGCGTCCGGGCGAAGGCGTGGACGAGGTGTACGACGACCCGGACGTCGTGCCGGCCGAGTGGATCCCGACGCTCTCGGTGCTGTCGATCGACATCGAGACCGATCCGACGGCGTCGCGGCTGCTTTCGATCGCGCTCGTCGGCCCCGGCGTCCGCGACGTCCTGCTGCTCACGCCGGAGGGCCTCGCGTGCCCGGACGCGGCGACCGCGTGCGCCGACGAGGCCGCGCTGCTGCGCGCCTTCGTCGCGCGGGTGCGGGAGATCGACCCCGACGTGTTGACGGGCTGGAACGTCGTGGACTTCGACCTGCGCGTCCTCGATCGCGTGGCCGCGCGGCTGGGCGTCCCGCTCCCTCTCGGACGCGGAGACGAGCCGCTGCGTCTCCCTCCCCCGCCCGCGGCCCGCGCGGCGGCGCGGGCGGTCCTGCCGGGTCGCCTCGTGATGGACGGCATCGACCTCGTGCGCGGCGCGTTCGTGAAGCTCGAGGGCTACTCGCTCGAACGCGCGTCGCGCGAGATCCTCGGCAAGGGGAAGACGATCGTCGGCGGCAACCGCGCCTCCGCCATCCTCGACGCGTTCCACCACGACCGCGAGCACTTCGTCGCGTACAACCGGCGCGATGCCGAGCTGGTGCTCGAGATCCTGGAAGAGCTGAAGCTCATCGAGCTGAGCGTGCAGCGCAGCCTGCTCACGGGGCTCCCTCCGGACCGCGTGTCCGGCAGCATCGCGGCATTCGACTTCCTGTATCTGTCCGCGCTCGCGCGGCGCGGCATCGTCGCCCCCACCGTGCGCGCCGGGCGCGACGTCGAGGCGCAGGCGGGCGGCCACGTCCTCGAGCCGGCGCCGGGGCTCTACCGCAACGTGCTCATGCTCGACTTCAAGAGCCTGTACCCGAGCGTGATCCGGACGTTCCAGATCGATCCGCTCGGCTACCGCCCCGACGCTTCGGCGGAGCCCGATCTCATCCGCGCGCCGAACGGCGCCGCCTTCTCCCGCGCGGACGGGATCCTGCCGTACCTGCTCGACGATCTCTTCCCGAAACGCGAGGCGGCGAAGGCGGCCGGCGACCGTGTCGCGAGCCACGCCATCAAGATCCTGATGAACTCGTTCTACGGCGTCCTCGGCACGCCGGCGTGCCGGTTCGCGTCGTCCGCGCTGACCGGCGCGATCACAAGCTTCGGCAGGACGGTGCTGCTCTGGGCGAAGGAACACGTCGAGAACCGCGGCTACCGCGTCCTGTACGGCGACACGGACAGCCTCTTCGTCCTTTCCGGCGCGGACGACGCCGACGCCGCGCAGACGCTCGGCGAGACCCTCGCCCGCGATCTCAACGCGGAGCTCGCGCGCCACGTCGAGCGCGAGTGGCGCGTCGAGAGCCGTCTGGAGCTGGAGTTCGAGAAGCTGTACCTGCGTCTGATCCTTCCCGCCGTGCGTCACGGGACGACCGGCGCGCGCAAGCGCTACGCCGGGCTCTTGCGCGCGGGCGACGGCGCTCCGGTCGTCGAGCTCACCGGGCTGGAGGCGGTCCGCCGCGACTGGACCGAGCTCGCCCGCCGCGTGCAGCGCGAGCTCTACGACCGGCTCTTCCACGACCGGCCGGTGGACGCGTACGTGCGCGACATCGTGGCCGGGACCCGCGCGGGCCGGTACGACGCCCAGCTCGTCTACCGCAAGGGGCTGCGACGCGGGCTCGACACGTACATCGCGTCGAACCCCCCCCACGTCGCCGCCGCCCGCAAGATGACGACCAGGCCGGGCCGCGTGATCGCCTACGTCGTGACCACGGAAGGCCCGGAGCCCGCGACCGAGCGCCGCGCACCGATCGATCACGAGCACTACGTCCAGAAGCAGATCCGCGCGGTGGCGGAGCCGGTCCTGACGCTGCTCGACCTCGACTTCGACCGCGTCGTCGGGGACGAGGTGCAGTTGCGGCTGTTCTGACGTCGTCGCGAAACCCCGCCGCGCAGGACCGGGGAGGACCGGCCGGGAAGCGTGGACGGGCCGAATCGCGGCGCGGTGGACTTCGGCGATCTCGTCGCGCTGCTCGACGCATGGGGGCCGTGCCCGCAGACGCGAGTGCCGTTTACTTGAGCCGCAAGTGTCTGGCGTTTCCCGTTTCCCGTTTCCCGTTGTTCAATTGACCATTCCGAGGTTCCCGATTCCCCGTTCCCGGTTCCCCATTCCGGCCGACGTTGCCTGGCCGCACAAAAGCGCCCCGGCCGAAAGAGATCTCGCCGCGATCCCAACGACTCCGGCGTCGCCGTCGCAACCGATCCCCGCCGGCTGCCTACAAGGTCCGCGGGGGGCGTCCGCATGATCCGCATGGTCCGCATGATTTGCATGATCCGCATGATTCGTGAGCGAAAATCCTTCGCCGCGCGTCCATGCGGGGAGACGCCGACCACCTCACAGAAAGATCCCCGATGCCCCCCGCCCCCCGATCGTCGTTCCCCACCCCCTGTCTCGTCGTCCTCGTCGCGCTCGCCGCGGCAGCTCCTCCCGCGGTCGCGCGGCCCGACGCGCCGCCTGCC
>CAZXBB010000221.1:0-4445 GCA_964638815.1 uncultured Isosphaeraceae bacterium | reverse complement strand
GAACGCTGAGGCGTCCGCACACTCGTCGGCGGACGGCCAGAGCTAGACCTCGAGCACTTCGCCCTCTTCGAGGACGCGAATGTCGCTCTTTGCCTGGTCGAAGTCGTCGGTGACGTGGATCAGACGCATCTTCGCGCGCAGCTCGTCGGGCAGGGCGTTGAGGCAGGCGATGGGCGTGTGGACGCGGCCGTGGTTCGTCTCGTGCACGATCAGGTCGGCCTCGCTGAGCCATTCGATGTGCGCCGGGTCGAACGCGGTGTCTCCGGACCAGCCGAACGTCCGCTCGCCGTCGCTGATCTTGAGCCCGATCGCCGGCACCGGATGCCTGGTGATCCGGCAGCGCACCGACAGGCCGGCGATCTCGGCCGGATCGCCGTCCGGCTCCATGAGGTGGAGCTCGAAGAAGTCCGACAGGGCGAGGCCGCACTTCCCGGCAAAGCAGCCGTCCATGGCGGGGGCGAGACGCTCCCAGAGCCGGTTCGCGACGGGCGGGATCGTGTGGAGCCGCGGCCGCGACTCGGTCCCAGCCGTGACCGCGAGGTGGCGGCGGAGGAACCCGAGCGACTCGAGCCCGTTGCAGTGGTCGCCGTGAAGGTGCGTGAGGATGATGTCGTCGATGGCCGGCAACGGCACGTCCCAGCGGGCGATCGTGGTCGCCTCGCGCACGACGCGGTGGATGAGGTCCGGGCAGTCGAGCAGCACGTACCCCGCGGGACCATCGATCAGCGCGCTCGATCCGAAGTGCCAACTGGTGAACGCGTCACCGATTCCCAGTATCAGGACCCGCATGCGCAGATGATCTCTTGAAAGGCGGCGGCCTGCCAGTCGTCGGCAGTTGCCGTGTTCATCGGCAGTCTCCCCCCCTCGATTGACACGGACGCCTCCAGTTGCGAGTATGCCGCCGGCCGTCGTGGGCCGCGGTCGGAAGGGGCCGCGAACGGCGGTGTTCCCGGACGTACGACGCGTGGTGTCAGCGGGCGAGGTGGAACATGAGAGCGCAGCACGCGGGGCTCCTCCTGATGCAGGCTCTCGTGCTTGCGCTGCTGTTGCCGGCGGCCCCCGCGTCGGGCCAGGCCGTGCTCAACGAGCCGAATCGCCAGGTCGATCCGGATCTCCTGCGGCGTCTCGAACGCCAGCTTCGCGAATTCGACGTGACGAATCGCCTGGTCGTCCCGCCGGGCCAGCCGATCTCCGAGCGGCTGCTGCTCGACTTCGGCGGCTCCGTGCGTTTCGGGCTGGTGGGCGTGGACAACCAGTTCGGCAGCACGCGCGTGCTCCGTCAGACCGACGGCGTCGTCTACCTGCGCGGCGAGCTCGACGGCGCGCACCGGTTCTTCGTCCGGTCGCGTTTTCTCTATAACGACTTCAACTCCGGCGACTCCTTCGACGGCCGGGGCGACGACCTCGTCGAGCCGATCGTCGATCGGTACTGGTACCAGTTCGACTACCGCCAGTCCAAACTCGCGCAGACCGGCGAGTGGAGCGACGCCAATTTCACCTTCCGGGGCGGCCGCCAGTACGTCCACTGGGGCTCGGGCCTCGCCCTGAGCCAGGCGCTGTACGCGGGCGTGTTCGACTTCGAGCTCTCGGATCTGGCCATCCAGGTGATGGGCGGGCTCACGCCGTCCACCGGAACGATCGACTTCGACGGCTCGCGTCCCGGCTTCGACGAAGACACCGATCGCGTCTACTTCGGCGCGCGGCTCGAGTACAGCGGCTGGACGAGCCACCGGCCGTACGTCTCCTTCCTGGTCCAGCGCGACGAGAACGACCGCAATTTCTCGAACATCCAGGTCGGACCCCAGACCTTCCCGACGCGTTTCGACTACGACTCGGAGTACTGGGCGATCGGCTCCCGCGGCTCCGTCGGACCCCGCGTCACGTACCGCGCGGAGTTCATCTACGAGACGGGGGAGGGGCTCAGCTCGCCGTTCGATCCCGCGACGGGGGCCGCGACCACTCAGCGTCTCGAGGACATCGAGGCCATGGCCGGATTGCTGAACGTCACCTACCTGACGCAGGACGACTACGACACGCGCTACGACTTCGAGTTCATCGGCGGCACCGGCGACCGGGACCGGCTCAGCTCCTCGGACACGTTCGGCGGCAACCGCACCGGCACCAGGGACCGTTCCTTCAACTCGCTGGGCTACGCGAACACCGGGCTCGCCCTCGCGCCGGAAGTCGCCAACCTCCTCTCGCTGCGGCTCGGGTTCAGCACGAGCCCGGACGTTCCCGGCGTGCGCCGGGGCGCGCTGCGCGTCGGTATGAACGGCTTCCTCTTCGCCAAGGCGAACCAGTCGGCGCCGATCAGCGTCACCACCGGCGCGCAGACGTTCGTCGGCAGCGAGATCAACTTCTTCGCCGACTGGCGCGTCATGTCCGACGTCAACATCAATCTCCGGTACGGGCTGTTCCTGCCCGGGGACGCGATGCCGGCGGGGCAGGACGACCCGCGACACTTCGTTTACGCGGGGGTGACGTATGCGTTCTGAGACGAAGCGGCGAATCGACGGATCGACGGATCGACGCGTGCGGGTGCTTCCGCTCGCGCTGCTCCTGCTGCTGGCCGGTTGCGCGGGTACGCCGCGCACCGTTCTCGACGACTCGGCGGCGGACGCGTACGCGGCGCCCGAGGCGGAGCTCGACTACTGGGACGGGGTCGCGGAGCGCCGCGTCGTCACCAACAACGACGCGCTGCACGGCCTGCTGCTCGTGGCCGGCGCCGACGCCGGCGACAGCTACGAGGGGCGCGTCTCAGCGGCGTTCGACCGGGGCTGGCTCGCCGGCGTAAAGCAGGTCGCGCCGGCGAACGAGTCGGCGTCGGTCGGGCTGATCGCCGTCGCGGTCTGCGACATCCTCGGCGAGCGTGGCGGCCTGACGATGCGGCTCCTCGGACCGTCCCCCCGGTACTGCACCCGTGAGCTCGTCTACCGCGAGATCATTCCTGCGCGTACGGAGAACCAGTCCCTCTCGGGCCCGGAGTTCGTGGACCTCGTCGGGCGTATCGAGGACGCCCTGCGGTCCGATGGGATCTGAGCGAGGTCCCGTTTTTTCGGAGGTCACGCGGCCGGGACCGAGTATGGTCAGATAGCCGAGCATGTGCCGAGCATGAGCCGAGTACGTTGAACAACCGATTGGCGAGCCCGCCGCCCGCCGCGATGCGAGAGATCCGAGCCATGGCCCGACCGACCCGCGTTCCCCGCTTTGTCCAGTTTGCCCTTCGACTGCCCGGCGCCATGCGCGCGATGACCGCGACGAGCGCGATGATCGCAATGATCGCAATGATCGCGATGACGCCAGGCGTCGCCCGGGCGACGACGTTGTCCCCACAGGACGTTGACGCGATCCGGCGCGCCGCGGACGAGCTTCAGAGCCGGGCCGCGGAGAGCGTGGAACCGCTCGGTCCGGGCGAGGTGAAGGTCATGCAGGCCGTCGTCATGAGCGTCACCGGCCTCGCAGAGTGGCGCCCCGAAGCGCGGGCGGAATGGAAGCAGGCGGCGGTGGACGACCTCCTCGACCCCGGCGCCGAGATCCGCACCGGTCGCCGCGCGAAGCTCATCCTCCGCGTCGGCATGAACGCGACCGTGCTCGTGGACCGGCACAGCGAGGTGGTGCTGCCGCAGATCGTCCAGGTCGGCGACACGCTCCGCACCGCGGCCCAGGTGAAACGCGGGCGGGCGGACTTCAAGGTCGATCGCGTCGGGCTCACCAACGACTTCTCGGTCGTGACTCCATCGACGACGCTGGCCGTACGCGGCACGGGTTTCGCGGTGCAGCACGGCGGCTTCAACGGAACCCAGGTCGCGGCGTCGCGGTTCAACGAGCTGTTCGCGATCGAGATCACGTACTTCGTGAGCCGGCTGAGCTACCTGCTGTCGGCGAGCTCGACCTCGAGCGAGAAGCACCCGAACCCGGCCGTGGCGGCGCTCTTCCAGACCTTCGGCCCGCCGCCGCTCGTCAGCGCCGTCATCGAGGACGCGGACACCCCTGCGCTCATCGAGGCCGCGCTTTCCGGCGTGCTGTTCCGCGACGGGCGCCGCGTGGACAACGCGATGATGCGGACGATGGAAACGCAGATGATGGTGCCGCCGCCGCCGCCGCCGCCTCCTCCTCCTCCGCCGCTTCCCCCGTTCCCGTTGGGGCTCGGCAGCGCGGAGATCGCCGAGTTCATCTGCTTCAACATCTTCGACATCTTCCTGACCTACGACGGCTTCATGCAGGAGGACTTCGGCGGCGTGGACAACCCGGGCGGCTTCGGCTTCCCGGGGCTGAACGAGCTTTTCGCCGACCTCAACGAGTTCGTCTGCCAGGGGCGCGAGAACTTCGTTGACGGGGACCTCGACACGATTCTCCAGGAGGTCACGCTCTACTGCTCGAGCCGCTTCGAGACGCAGGACGACGTCGTGCTGTGCGTGTCGAATTTCATCGACGCCGCGGTCGAG
>CAZXBB010000220.1:0-28239 GCA_964638815.1 uncultured Isosphaeraceae bacterium | reverse complement strand
GCACGCGCACGCGCGCACACGGTCGCGCACGCGCACACGCACACGGTCGCGCACGCGCACACGCACACGGTCGCGCACGCGCACACGCACACGCACGCGCACACGCACACGCACACGCACACGCACACGCACGCGCACGCGCACACGGTCGCGGTCGCGGTCGCGCACACGCACATAGTCGCGCACACGGACGCGCGCACGGAAGGGGACACGGACCCGGTCGCAGACGCGCCCCGGCCACGCGATTCCTTCACAGACCGCGGCACCGCTCTCCGGTGGCATCGAGATGGAACGGGGCCGCTACGTCGTTCCTTCGCCGCCCGGTCTGAGTCGCCCGTGTGCGTGTGCGTGGACCGCGTGCGGGTCCGTGTGCGCGTGCGCGTGCGCGTCCGTGTGCGCGAGCGCGTGCGCGTCCGTGTGCGCGTGCGCGTGCGCGTCCGTGTGCGCGTGCGCGTGCGCGACCGTGTGCGCGTGCGCGTGCGCGACCGTGTGCGCGTGCGCGTGCGCGTGCGCGACCGTGTGCGCGACCGTGTGCGCGATTGTCGACCGCGCCCGCACCCACGCGCCCCTCACCCGCCCCGTGCGTCGTACTCCCGCTCGATCACCCCCCGCCAGTGCGCCATGCTCCGGCATTCCACGAACGCTGCCTTCACGCGCCCCGGCTCGGGGTGATGCTGCGAGAAGCGGATTCCGAACTTGCGCATCATCCGTGACGCCGGCCGCTCGCCGTGCAGCGCGACCGCGAGACCGAAGTGGTCGAGCAGCACGTCACGCTGCTCGGCGAGCGTCGGTGGGCGCGGCTCGACGCCGGCCATGAGCTGCCGGGCCTGGCGGAAGATCCACGGGTTGCCGATGCAGCCCCGCGCGACGCTCACGGCGTGCACGCCGGTGACGTCGAGCATCGCGAAGATGTCGTCCACGGTGAACACGTCCCCGGAGCCGAAGATCAGTCGATCGGGGTAGCGGGCGACGAGCTCTCGCAGGAACGACCAGCGCCCGGGACCTTCGTATCGCTGCTGTACGGTGCGGCAATGCACGGTCGCCCACGCGTAGCCGATCTCGTACGCCGCGGCGAAGATGCGCTCGAAGTTGCAGGCCATCTCGTCGGTGTCGTCCCACGCGCGGCGCATCTTGACGGTCGTCGGGATCTGCCGCGGCACCGCCGCCCGCACCGCGGCGAGCACGGCGATCGCCTCGTCGGGGTACCCGAGAAAATGGCCACCGCGATTGCGCTTTCGGATCTTCTTGACCGGGCAGGCGAGGTTGACGTCGATGGCCTCGTACCCGAAGCCCGCGAGAATCGCCGCGCCTTCGGCCATCTCGTCCGGGTGCGTCCCCATGATCTGGCCCGCGATCGGATGATCGTCGAGGCCGGCGGCGCGGTTCTGCTCCGGGTCGCCGGTGCCGCACGACTCGGCGAGGAGATCGGGGTCCTCGCGCGTGCGACCCTTGCCGCCGTTGATGAGAATGCGGTCGAGCAGGGCCTCGGTCACGCAGAAAGGGCAGTCGTGCTTCCGGGCGACCAGCCGCATCGGCGCATCGGAGTAGCCGGCGAGTCCCGCCTGGAAGAACGGGGCGTCGAAGCCGGGCACGGTGGCCTCGATCCGGGGGTCCGTGCGGTGCCCGCGCGCGATCTCCGCCACGGGGCGCGACGTGGCGACGGCGGCGGGGTTGCGGGTGGTGGCGGCGGGCACGGGAGGGATGGTAGCCGTGTAGACTACGCGCGTGCGACGACGCGGCCTCATCATCATCCTCCCGCTGCTCTTCACCCCCGTCCTCACCGGCTGCGCTCACTCCCTTGCCGACCCCGCTCGCGCGATGCCGGCGTATCCCGCCGAGCTGCACCGACCCGAGTCGATCGACGTTCAGGTGTTCCGCGAAGGCCCGTGGATGGAGATCGTCAACTCGACGGCGCGCTCCTACGAGGACGTCACGGTGTGGCTCAACAAGCGGTACGCGCGGCGGGTCGAGTCGATCCCCGCGGGCGAGACGGTCCGGCTGTCGCTCTGGGATTTCTACGACGAGCGCGGCGAGGTCTTCGTCGCGGGCGGCGTGTTCGCGACCGAGCTGCCGACACTGCTCCGACTCACGCAGATCCAGGTTGACGACGAGCAGCCTCTCGTCGGGCTCGTAACGATCCGCGCCGAGGATGTCGTTCCTCCGACGCAGCCGTAGGTTCGTCCACGCTGCACCGATCCTCGGGGCGATCCCCGGTTCAGTCAGTCGGGGTGATCGCATGGGCCCCAGGCCGACGCGATCGCAGGCAGGTCTGCGAAGTCGACGGCCCCGCTGTCATCGAAATCGGCCCTTGACCCGCCGCGCGGACGTGCGCGCGATCACTTGCCCGAAACCCGCTTTCATCCGCGCCCTCCGCGGCTCCGCTCGCCTCCGCGTTAATCGACTCCGCGTCCTCCGCCCCCCGCGCCCCCTCCGCCCCCCCGCGCCCCCTCCGTCCCCCTCCGCCTCTCCGCCCCTCCGCTATCGATCGAGCGTCCTGAACGTGAACGCGAACGCATGCCGGTCGTCCGCTTCGTGCGTCTCCTCCGCGACGAGGTTCCACGCGCCCTCGTCGAACTCCGGGAAGAACGCGTCGCCCCCGACCTCGGCGTGCACGACGGTCAGCTCGATCCGATCCGCCCTCGGCAGCGCGAGCGCATAGATGGACCCGCCGCCGATCACGTAGATCTCCCGGTCCCCACCGGCGAGAGCGATCGCCCGCTCGAGCGAGGCCGCGGGCTTCACGCCACGAGCGGCGAAGAACGGATTGCGGCTGATGACGATGTTGTTGCGGCCCGGGAGCGGGCTCCGCATCGAGTCGTACGTCTTCCGCCCCATGATCACGGCATGCCCCATCGTCAGCCGCTTGAAACGCGCCATGTCCAGAGGCAGCCGCCAGGGCAGACGGCCCCCGGACCCGATCACACGGTTCTCCGACATGGCGGCGATGACGATCAGCACGGGTAGATTACGGCGGTCCGCCCATTAGGGGATTTCGCCCCGTTGATCGGGGTGGTCACGGGCACCCGGGACTTTGTACAATATTTCACGCACTCTGGGCCCGAACCGTCGTCGGCCTGCCCCCGGACCGGCCCCCGGACCGGCTCCCGGACCGGCCCCCGGACCGGCCCCCGGATCGGCTCCCGGATCGGCCCCCGGATCGGCCCCCGGACCGGCCCGGCCCGACGCCGACCGGGTGCCATCCCGCGGCCGACGGAGGCCCACGTAGAATGCGGCCCTGCGCCCCCGCCCGGGGTGGACCAGGCCGCGGCCGCCGCCTGCACGATCGAACGCCTCGCCCCGCTGCGAGCGGGTCCCGACCGCCACGCCGAACCGCAACGGCCACGGAGATACGCCGATGTCCAAGCCAGACCTCGCTTCGCAACTCAAGAACGTCTCCGAGCTGGATCGGAAGCAGATCGAGCAGGCGCAGGAGATGCTCGGGCCCGACCCGGCGACCATGGGGTTCATCAAGAACCTCTTCTGGGGCAACTTCCGGCAGGACCTCGTCCTTCCCTACCCGTCGGTCAGTTCGGAGGAGATCGCCCGATGCGATCAGCTCATCGCCGCGCTCGACGAGTACCTCCGCACCGAGCACCCGACCGTCGAGATCGACGAGAACCAGGAGATCCCAAGGTGGGCGATCGACCGGCTCTTCGGGCTCGGGGTGATGGGCATGATCCTCCCGCAGAAGTACGGCGGCGGCGGGTACGGCCTCACGAGCTATAACCGCGTGCTCAAGCGGATCGGCGAGACGTGCGGCTCGACCGCCGTCCTGGTCTCGGCCCACCAGTCGATCGGATGCGGCGCGCTGAACCTCTTCGGGACCGAGGAGCAGAAGAATCGCTTCCTGCCGCGCATGGCGACGGACACGCTGAGCGCCTTCTGCCTCAGCGAGCCGGACGTCGGCTGCGACGCGGGCGGCCAGCGGACCTACTGCGAGAAATCCGAGGACGGCGAGTACTTCACGATCGTCAGCGGCGAGAAGAAATGGGCGACGTCGGCTGCGCTGTCCGGCCTCTTCACGGTGATGGCGAAGCAGAAGATCGTGGACCCGAAGACCGGCGTGGCGAAGGAGAAGGTCACCGCGCTCATCTGCACGCCGGACATGGAAGGCATCGATATCTTCTCGCGCAACCGCTCGAAGGTCTGCATCCGCGGCACGTGGCAGGCCCGCATACGGTTCAACAACGTCAGGGTACCGAAGGAAAATCTCCTTCACGCCGAGGGCAAGGGCCTCAACGTCGCGCTGACATGCCTCAACTACGGCCGCTGCACGCTCTCCGCCGGCATGGTCGGCGCGGCCCAGGCCGCGCTCGAGCAGGCGGGCAAGTGGGCGCGGTATCGCTACCAGTTCGGCCGGCCGATCGGCGACTTCGACCTCATCAAGGACAAGATCGCCACGATGTCGGCGTACCTCTACGCGACCGAGGCCATGCTCTACATGACCACCGGCATGGTGGACCGCGGTGACGACGACATCATGCTGGAGACCGCGGTCTGCAAGGTCTTCTGCTCGGAGCTCGGCTACCGCTGCGTGGATCACGCGATGCAGGTGATGGGCGGCGAGGGCTTCATGAGCGAGAACGAGCTCGAGCGCATCTGGCGTGACAGCCGCATCAACGTCGTCGTGGAGGGCGCGAACGAGGTGATGCACAGCTTCGTGTTCGCGTACGGCTCGAAACAGCTCGGCGAGTTCATGCTCGGCCTGAAGGACAAGCCGTTCAGCGACCTCGCCGCGGCGCTGCGCATCGGTGCGGAGCTCTACCTCGGCCTCCGTCGCCCGGCGCCGCGGATCTCGGGGCTCAGCCCCCAGCTCGCGCACCTCGAGCGCGATCTCGAGCAGCACGTCCGCGAGTTCAGCCACCAGGTCAAGATGATGTTCAAGGTCCACAGGGAGAAGCTCATCACCGACCAGATGGTGCAGCGGCGTCTCAGCGAGATCGTGATCTGGATCCACGCCGCGACGTGCTGCCTGGCGCGCGTCGATCGATCCATCCGCGGCGGCACGAACGGGCAGGAGCTGAAGGACGAACTGAAGACGGTCGAATTCGCCTGCGCCCTCGCTCGCGACGAGATCCGGCGCAACCTGGACGGCCTGCGGCGAAACTCCGACGAGCCGATGCGGCGGGCCGCCGAGGCCGCGTTCACGTTCATCGACTCGCTGCCGAACGAGCGCTACGCGATGCCCGAGTCCACGCCGGCGCCCGAGGCCCGCGGCAAGGGGAGGAAGCTCCCGGACGGCCCCTTCCGCCAGTTCGGCGAGGGCTCGCTTTACGAGGAAGAGAACTCCAACGCGTAATGGAAAGGACGAAGCCGCGTATGGCTTCGTCGTTCAGAGTCATGAACACCTTCGGACAGATGACCGATCGGGGACACGAGCAGCTCTCCTTCCACCGCGATCCGGAGACCGGCCTGTGCGCGATCATCGCCGTGCACTCCACGGTACTCGGGCCGGGCTTCGGCGGAGCGCGGCGCTGGTTCTATTCCACCGAGGCCGAGGCGTTGTACGACGTGCTGCGTCTCTCGGAGGGCATGACGTACAAGGCGGCCGCCGCGAACCTGCCGATGGGCGGCGGCAAGGCGGTGGTGATGCTGCCCGGACGCGGGCACCCGGCGACGGAGGCCGAGGCGCGCGCGCTCGGCCGCTGCGTCGAGTCGCTGGGCGGACGCTACATCTCCGCCGAGGACGTCGGCCTCACGCCGCAGTACGTGGACTGGATGGCGCGCGAGACGCGCTGGGTGACGGGCGGCATCGAGGCGTGTCCGGGCGGGGATCCCTCGCCGCACACGGCGCAGGGCGTCGTCAACGCGATGAAGGCGGCGCTCGCGTACACCGGCGCGCGGGTCGACTTCGCCGGCGTCACCGTGGCGATCCAGGGCGCGGGGAACGTCGGCTCGAACGTCGCGCGAATCGTCCACGAGCTCGGCGCGAAGGTGATCATCTCGGACATCGACGGCGACCGTGCGAAGCGCGTGGCCGACGCCTGCGCCGCCGAGGTCGTCGACCCCGCGGCCATCCTGACGACGCAGTGCGACATCCTCGCCCCGTGCGCGCTCGGCGGCGTCATCGATGGCGGCGTCATCACGCGGCTGCGCTGCCCGATCGTGTGCGGGGGAGCGAACAACATTCTCGACGACTACGATGAGGACGGCGTCGCCCTCAAGGCGAGCGACATCGTCTACGTGCCCGATTTCGTTGCGAACGCGGGCGGCGTGATCGAGCTGGCGGGCACGTATCTCGAGATGTCCGCCGCGGAACGGCGACAGCGGATCGCGGACATCGAGCACACCGCGTTGCAGGTCCTCCGGGATGCCGAGACCGAGGCCTCTACGTACGCCGCCGCCGTGGCGCTCGCGAAGCGGCGCATTGCGGCGGAGAGCAATGTGACCTCCTGACTTAGCCCGCATCATGCATGAAGCGAGCCGGTGGGTGCTGGAATGCACAGCCAATCCCGGAGTGAAACGATGATTCCCCGCCCGTCCACGAACGTGCGATTCGCAGCCGGCGCGACAAGCCGATCGCGTGGTCGCTCGGGCGAGGCGCCGACGTGTTTCACACCACATCAAGCCTCGAACGTGCGACCACGCGATCGGATCGTCCGCCGGACGGTTCGCTTCATGCATAATGCGGGTTAGAAGCTACAATCTGATCATGCCAATCAAGACGGTTCTCGACACGAAAATCGAACACGTGTCCATCCTGGACGAGCATGGCGAATTCGACGCTTCGCTCGGCAAGGATCTCATCCCGGACGATGACGTCGTGAAGATGTACGAGCACATGCTCGTGTGCCGGCACTACGACGAGGTCGCGTTCAAGCTCCAGCGATCGGGGCGCATGGGCACGTATCCGCAGAACAAGGGGCAGGAGGCCACGAGCCTCGGCGCCGCGTACGCGCTCGACAGGCAGGACTGGCTGGTCACGTGCTACCGCGAGAACACCGGGCTGTTCTGGCACGGCCTGCCGATGGAGCACGTCCTGCTGCACTGGATGGGCGACGAGCGGGGCAACCACGTGCCGGAGGGCGTCCGCTGCACGCCCCTCGCGATCCCGATCGGGACGCAGATGCTGCACGCGGTCGGTCTCGCGTGGGCGTCGAAGTACCGCGGCGAGACGTCGATCGCGTGCACGTTCTTCGGCGACGGCGCGACGAGCGAGGGCGACTTCCACGAAGCCGCCAACTTCGCCGCGAACCTCGACATCCCCGTCGTCTTCGTCTGCCAGAACAACTGCTGGGCAATCTCCGTGCCCACGAAGATCCAGTGCTCGGCACCGACGCTCGCCCAGCGCGGCATCGCGTACGGCATGCCGTCAGTGCAGGTTGACGGCAACGACCTCTTCGCGATGGTGAAGGTGGTCCGCGACGCCGCGCACCTGGCGCGGACGGAGCACAAGCCGACGTTCATCGAGGCCGTGACGTACCGTCTCGGCGACCACACGACCGCGGACGATGCCCGCCGGTACCGCGATTCGGAGGAAGTGGCGCTCTGGTCGAAGCGCGATCCGCTCATCCGGCTCCGCAAGTACCTCGAAGAGCGCAGCCTCTGGGACGACGCGAAGGAGAAGACGCAGCAGGAGCACGCCGCGAAGGTCGTGAGCGAGGTGGTGGCGCGGGCCGAGGGCATCGCGGCGCCGACTGCAAACGACATGTTCGACTCGATGTACGCATCGATGCCGGCGGGCGTCCGCCTCCAGCGCGAGACGATGCGGACGTCGTCGCTCGGGCAGGATCCCGGCCAGCTCCGCGCCACGCGGACTTCGCAGACGCAGGGGGCGATCAATGGCTAACCTCACGCTCGTCCAGGCGATCAACCTGGCCCTGACGCAGGAGATGGAGGACGACGATCGCGTCATCCTCCTCGGCGAGGACGTCGGCCGGAACGGCGGCGTCTTCCGCGTGACGGAGGGCCTTCACAAGCGCTTCGGTCCGAACCGCGTCGTGGACACGCCGCTCGCGGAGTCCGGCATCATCGGTACGGCGATCGGGCTGGCGATGGGCGGGCTGCGGCCGGTGCCGGAGATCCAGTTCGAAGGATTCCTCGGCCCCGCCTACGACCAGATCTGCACGCACGCGGCGCGGATGCGCACGCGGACGCGGGCCGGGCTCACGGTGCCGCTGACCATCCGCGTCCCCGTCGGCGGCGGCATCCACGCGCCGGAGTTGCACAGCGACAGCCCGGAGGCCATCTACGCGCACACGCCCGGTCTCAAGGTGGTGATGCCGTCGTCACCGTACGACGCGAAGGGCCTGCTCATCAGCGCGATCCGCGATCCCGATCCGGTGATCTACTTCGAGCCGAAGCGGATCTACCGCGCGTTCCGCGAGGAGGTACCGGAGGACGAGTACACCGTGCCGATCGGCAAGGCGCGGGTGGTGACGGAGGGCGACGAGATCACGATGATCTCCTGGGGCGCGCCCGTCATCCAGTGCGTCAACGCGATCGAGGGCTCGGGCAAGTCGGTCGAGCTCATCGACCTCCGTACGATCTCACCCATCGACATGGAGACGATCGAGGCGTCCGTGAAGAAGACGGGCCGCGTCGTCATCGTGCACGAGGCGCCGCGCCAGTGCGGTCTCGGGGCGGAGATCGCGACGTCGATCATGGAACGGTGCTTCCTTTACCTCGAGGCGCCGATCCAGCGGGTCACCGGCTTCGACGTCATCATGCCCTACTACAAGCTCGAGCTCGATTACCTGCCCGAGGCGGATCGGATCGGGAAGGCACTCGCGGAAGTGAGCGCGTACTGATGGCCACCAAGCAACCGACGGACAAGAGTCACTTCATCCTTCCGGACCTCGGTGAAGGCGTGCACGAGGCCGAGCTGATCAAGTGGTGCGTCGAGCCCGGCCAGGAGGTCGCTGAGCATCAGACGATGGCGGAGATGGAAACCGACAAGGCGCTCGTCGAGGTGCCGAGTCCGTGGTCCGGCGTCATCAAGGAGCTGAAGGGCAACGTCGGCGACATCATCAACGTCGGCAGCGTGCTCGTCACGTACGAGACCGGCGCCGACGCGAGCCGCTCCCGCGACGCGGGCCGCTCCGGCGACGCGAGCCGCTCCGGCGACGCGGCGTCGAAGCCGGCGCCGGCCACGCCGCAGGACACCAGGAACGGAACCGCCGAGACGCCGGCGGAGACGGAAGACGCGGGCACGGTCGTCGGCTCGGTTGACGGCGGGCTCAAGGTCTCCGACGTGCTCACGCGCCGGCGTCCCGATGCGGCCGCGGGGACGAGCGCGCGCGGCAAGGCAATGGCGACACCGGCGGTGCGTCGCATCGCCCGGGAGCGCGGCATCGACATCAACCACGTTCCGGGAACCGGTCGCGGCGGACGCGTGACGGCCCACGACGTTCACGCGTTCGCCGGCGACGGAACGGAGTCTTATACGACCGCGACCGCGACGGGCGCGCGGCCCGCCGCGTCGACGCTCGAGGCGCCGCCGGTCGTGCTGTCCAACGACGGCATCGCCGAGCGCGTCCCGTTCCGCGGCGTGCGCCGCCGGATCGCGATGGCCCTCGACCGCTCCGTCAGGACGGCCGTGCACTTCACGGTGATCGACGAGGCGGACGTCACGGAGCTCGACCGCCGGCGCCGCGAGTACGCCCGCGTCCTCGGCAGGAAGCTCAGCCTGCTTCCGTTCGTCATGACCGCCGTGACCAGGGCGCTGCGGGCGCACCCGACCGTCAACGCGAACGTAGACGACGCGAACAGCGAGATCCTCATCAGGAGCGTGATCAATCTCGGCTGCGCCGTCGATACGGATCACGGCCTCATGGTGCCCGTCGTCGCCGGCGCGGACAAGCTGAGCGTCGTGGAGCTCTCCGACGCCGTCGCCGCCCTCGCCGCCGGATGCCGCGATCGCACGATCGAGCGCGAGAAGCTGATCGGCGGCACGTTCACGATCTCGAACGTCGGCTCGTTCGGCGGCATGTTCGCGACGCCGATCATCAACTACCCGGAGGTGGGCATCCTCGCCGTCGGTCGCGCGGGCGAGCGCGTGCTGACCAGGGACGGCAAGTTCTACGCGGGGCGCGTGCTGCCGCTGAGCATGAGCTGCGATCACCGCGTGGTGGACGGGGCCGAGGGCGCCCGCTTCCTCAATACGGTCGTGCGGCTGCTCGAGAGTCCGTCCGAGCTGGTCGGAGCGTAGAGCTGACGCCCGCGGAACAACTCCGCGCGAAGCTCACCGAACGGACGGCGGTCGTCGCCGTCGTCGGGCTCGGCTACGTCGGCCTCCCGCTCGTGCGCGCCGTGCACGACGCCGGCATGCACGTGCTCGGCTTCGACACCGACGACCGCAAGATCGCGATGCTCGGCCGCGGTGAGACGTACCTGGCGCACCTTGGCCGCGACCTCGCGGCGACGCTGGCCGCGTCGGACCGGTTCCGCGCCACCGGGGATCCCGCCGATCTCGCCGCCGCGGACGTCATCGTGCTGTGCGTGCCCACGCCGCTCGACGCGAACCGCGAGCCGGATCTCCGTTACGTCCGCGACAGCACCCGCATGGTCGCCGGGCATCTGCGTCCGGGACAGCTCGTCGTGCTCGAGTCGACGACGTACCCGGACACGACGCGCGGCGTGATGCTGCCGATCCTCGAGAGCGGCGGGCTCGTCTGCGGGCGCGACTTCTTCCTCGCCTACAGCCCGGAGCGCGAGGACCCGGGCCGCCCCGGCGTCACGACGTCCATGATTCCCAAGCTCGTCGGCGGCGTGGACGAGATCAGCGGCGAGCTCGCCTTTCTCTTCTGCGGGCAGGTCGTGCGCGAGCCACACCTGGTCTCGCGGGCGGAGGTGGCGGAGGCCGCCAAGCTGCTCGAGAACATCTACCGCGCCGTGAACATCGCGCTCGTGAACGAGCTGAAAGTGATCCTCGACGAGATGGGCATCGACGTCTGGGAGGTGATCGCGGCGGCGTCAACGAAGCCGTTCGGGTACCAGCCGTTCTATCCGGGCCCCGGACTGGGGGGCCACTGCATCCCGATCGATCCGTTCTACCTGGCGTGGAAGGCGAAGCAGATCGGCCGCGACGCGCAGTTCATCACGCTCGCGGGCGAGGTGAACGCCGCGATGCCGGCCTACGTCGTCATGCGCGCAACGGTTGCGCTCGCCCAGGAAGGAACCGCCCTCGCCGATGCCCGCGTCCTCGTCCTGGGCATCGCCTACAAGCCGAACGTTGACGACATCCGCGAGAGCCCCGCCGCGGAGATCATCACGCAGCTCCGGGACGCCGGCGCGACCGTGGCCTACCACGACCCGCACATCCGGACCTTCCCGAAGATGCGTCGCTACGACATCGACCTCGCCTCCATCGAGCTCACCGAGGCGGCGATCCGCGAGCACGACTGCGTGATCATCGTGACGGACCACGCCGCCGTGGACTACGCTCTCGTGGGGCGCGCCGCGCGGCTGATCGTGGACACGCGCAACGTGATGGCGGCGGTGCCCGACGTCCGGGCGCGCGTGGTCAAGGCGTAGAGGAGCCAGCGGACGTGTACGACTGGAAAGTGCTCAACGCGGGAGGATTCCGCCTCGACGGCGGCAGCATGTTCGGCGTCGTCCCGAAGGCGATCTGGGCGCGGATGGCGGAGCCCGACCAGGCGAACCGGATCCCGCTCCGGACGAACTGCGTCCTGCTCGACGACGGCTCGCGCAAGGTGCTCGTCGAGACCGGGTACGGCGGCAAGTGGTCGCAGAAGGAGAGGACGATCTTCGCCCTCGAGGAGCGGACGATCCTCGACGCGCTCGCCGGGGAGGGCGTCGATCCGGCCGCGATCGACGTCGTGATCGTCACGCACCTGCACTTCGACCACGCGGGCGGTCTGACCCATCTCGACGCGGGCGGGACGCCGGTCTCGAGCTTCCCGAACGCGAGCATCGTCGTCCGGCGCACGGAGTGGAAGGACGCGCTCGCGAACAAGTCCACGATGACGAGGACGTACCTGCGCAGCCATCTCGATCCCGTCGCCGGCCAGGTCCAACTCGTGGAGGACGAGACGGAGGTCCTGCCCGGCATCACCGTGTGGCCGATGCCGGGCCACACCTGGGGCCAGCAGGCGGTGCGCTTCGACACCGCCTGCGGGACCGTGTGCTTCCCGGGCGACGTGATGCCGACCGCCAATCACGTCGGCCCGGCGTTCAGCATGGGGTACGACATGCTGCCCCACCGGAACATGCGGTCGAAGCAGGCTCTCCTCGCCCGGGCCGAGGCCGGGGGCTGGACGGTGGTGCTCGATCACGAACCCGACACCCCGGTGGTGCGCGTCGTCCGCGAAGGAGAGCGTTTCGCCCTCGCGGCCGTGGACTGAAGCAGAACGCGAAGCGGGCGTCGGCCGTGACACGCGACCGTCAGGACGGGGAGACGCGCGGCGTGCGGGCGCGCGGCGTACGGCCGTACGCCCGTACAGAATCCTCGGACGGTGACCGTCGTTCCGACCTGTCGCCGGTTCAGACCCGCGCCGTCGTGTGCCGGGCCGCGTACTCGACGATCGTCTTCACGACGTGCTTCCGCTGCGCCTCGGTGAGCTCGGGGAAAATGGGCAGCGCGATCGTCTCGCGGGCGGCCTGCTCGGTGTGCGGGAGGTCGCCCTCGGCGTAGTCGAGGTGCCGGAAGCACTCCTGAAGATGCAGCGGCACCGGGTAGTAGACCTCGGTGCCGACGCCGTTCTCCCGCAGCTCCTCGCGGAGGGCGTCGCGCATCGCGGCGGGGACGCGAATGACGTACTGGTTGTAGATGTGCCGCGCGGGACGCGCCGGATCCACCGGCTGCGGCGTACGGACCGGCAGACCGCCATCGTCGAGCGGCGTCGCGCTCGACGTCGCCCCCGCGGACGCGAATGCCTCGTCGTACCACGCGGCGTTCGCCTGGCGCCCGGCGGTCCAGGCATCGAGATGGCGGAGCTTCACACGCAGGACCGCCGCCTGGAGCGCGTCCAGACGCGCGTTCAGGCCGACCTCCTTGTGGTAGTACTTGGGGTCCATGCCGTGGTTGCGCAGGATGCCCACCTTGTACGCGAGCTCCTTGTCGCGCATCGTGCAGATGCCCGCGTCGCCGAACGCGCCGAGGTTCTTCGACGGGAAGAAGCTGAAGCAGCCGATCGCCCCGATCCCGCCGACCGTGCGGCCCTCCTCGTCGCGCGTGCCGATCGCCTGGGCGGCATCCTCGATGACGGGGACGCCCAGGTCTTCGGCGATCCCGAGCAGGGCGGTCATCGGCGCCGCCTGCCCGAAGAGGTGCACCGGCATGATCGCTCTCAGACGCGTGCAGCGGGCCGCGACCTCGCGCACGGAAGCGGGGTCGAGGTTGTACGTCACGGGGTCGATGTCGGCGAAGACGGGCTTCGCGCCGAGTCGGTGCGTCGATCCGGCCGTCGAGAAGAACGTGTAGGCCGGGCAGATGACCTCGTCGCCGGGACCGACGCCGAGCGCCATGAGCGCGAGCAGCAGCGCGTCCGACCCGGAAGCGCAGCCGACCGCGTGCGGCGTGCCCGTGTACGCGGCCACCTCGGTCTCGAGACCCTCGACGACGGGGCCCATGATGAACCACTGCGCGTCGATGACCTCACGCATCGCGGCGTCGATCTCGTCGCGGATGGCCGCGTACTGGAGCTTCAGATCGAGGAGAGGAACGGTCGTCGTCATGGAAAGGGCCCGAAGGGATGGACGAAACGCCGCAGCGGACGGGGCGGCGGGCCACGATATCCCTCGCCCGATGGGGGGTCAATCGCACGCTTTCCGCGATACACTGGGTGCGAGAATCGCCCCCCGAGTCACCCTTTTCATGCCGTGTCTTTCCGTCGAACGCGCGCACAACGCGTTGATCGTCGCGCTGGCGGCGTGCGCGGCGTCCATCGCCCCGCCGGCGGCGGCCGCCCCCGTGGAGGGCATCTACTCGCTCTCCCGCGAGCCCATCGCCCCCATCGGCGGCGTGCTGCTGCTTCCGCTCGGCGCACAGCGGCCCGGCGACCAGTGGCCCGCGTCGATCCCGCTGACGCTCGCGGACGGACGCACCATCGACGGCACCGTGATCTGGATCGCGCCGCGCGAACGCGATCCGGTCGCGCGACGACGCTGGACGGACGAGGCCGTCCGTTTCGACGTGCGCCCGGTGCGCGCCGATGATACGACGTCCCGCACGACGCCCGGCACGACGTCCCGCACGACGCCCGGCGCGCCGTACCTCGTCGCGCGGCTGCCCCGCGACGGCGCGGGGGCGATCGGTCTCGGCGGGCAGACCCTCCGGCCGGTGTGGCGCGATCCTTCGTTCCGCTACACGCTCACGCCGCTCCCGGGGCCCGATCGTCCGCGGCTGCCCTTCGCCGCGTCGCCCGACCGCCCCGAGCCCGACGCGCCGTTCGCGTACTGGCGATGGGTCCTGCTCGCCGATCATCTCGATCACCAGCCGCCGGGCACCGACCACTTCGACGCGATCGAGGCGCTCGTGGCCGAGCACTACGCGTCCCTGTGGCGCGTCGCGCTCGGGCGTCTCGGCGAGCACAGCCGCAGCGCAGCGCAGACGTGCCGCGACATGCTGACGCGTATCTGCACCGATCGTCCGCACCATTTCGCGGCGTGGGTCGCGCCGCCCGCGGAGGTCTCGCTCCTGCTGACGGGGTTGCTCGATTTCCGCAAGGAGCCGGAGGCCGTCGTGCGCGACGCGCTCGCGTGGGTGGACACGCGCCGGCTCGTCGCCGCGTGGTCCGAGGCCGAGGACGACGACCACGTGCGCGTCGCCGTGGTCAACCGGGGATTCCTGCCGGTCGTTCTGCGTGTCGCGTGGGAGCAACGCGGCGAAGCGCCCATGAACGTCGAGCTGCCGCCGGGCGAGCTGACCCGGGTGATCGTGGACCGCCCTCCCCCGCCGCCGCCGACGCCCCTCGAACTCGTCGATCCCGGCGACCGGCAGCACGTGCTCGCGATGCGCACGGGAGCGCAGACGGTGCGGATCGTGTTCGGTCCCCGCGTCGTCACCGCGCGTCCGCCGGGCGCCGTGCTGCCGGTCTTCCGCCCGGCGCTGACGCTCAACGACGTCGAGTCCGAGCGGTTGCAGCCCTTGCCGGACCCCTTCTCGACGCTCGCGCACCTCCGCCGCCGCGAAGGCCGTTGGGAGCTCTTCGTGGACGCGCGCCGTCCCGCCCCCGCGGGCGGGATTCCCGTCGCTGCCGAGCCGCTGGAGTCGTTCACACACGCTGACCAGATCATCGGAGTCGAGGCCGTCACGATCACCGTTGGCCCCGCCGCGAGCCCCACCGCCGTGCTCGCGATCCCCGAGAGCGGCCGTCATCGGCTGCTCTCGGGTCACGACGACGGACGACTCGCCGTTCACCGCCGGTCGTGGGGGGACCGATGGTACTGCCGCGTCGTGCTGCCCGACGCCTGGCTCGACGGAGCGACCGTGCGGATCGGATGCCGTCGCAGCCACGGCGACGGCGACGCCGTCGAGACGAGCCCGGCGACGAGCGCGCCGTGGTGCCAGGACCCCGGGCGGCTGCTGGTGGAGCTGGGGTCGTGGGATCGCTGAGGGGAGGTCAGTACGTCAGAACTCGAGGGCAACGCTCAGCCCGAAGAGCGCCATCGGGTCGTACTCGTCGGTGAGCTTTCCGCCGTCGCGGTTCTCGAGCTCGATCTCGCCGCTCAGGACGACGCCGGCGTAGGCGGTGATCGTGGACGACGGCCCCAGCGTGTACGTGCCCGAGATGTAGACCGGGAGGGACGTCTCCTGGCCGATGCCGCCCGGGACGATGCCGGTGTCATCCATGCGGAAGCGTTTGAAGACGTACGCGATGCCGAGCCCGATGTCGAACTTCTCGTAGAGGTCGAACACGAGGCTGACACCGGTCAGCCCGATCTCCGTGCGGCTCGTCAGGCGGACGTCGCTGCTGATCTCCCAGTCGAGGATGATGATCGGCTGGAGCCGCGCCCTGTCCTGGAGCTGGCTGGTGATGCCGACGCCGCCGCCGATCGTCACCCCCGGCTCCACCTGGTACGTGAGGCCCGCGAACCCGCCCGCGATCCAGCTCTCGTCGAACTCGGCCCCCGACTCGTGCGACACCTGGAACACCGGGCCGACGAAGAGCGTCCAGTCGCTGTCGATCTTGATGTCGAAGTTCGCGCGGACGCCGTAGGTGTGTACCTGGTCCCACACGTCGTTCCCGAAGAACGAATCCATGTCGAAGTCGTAGTTGTCGAACTCGTAGCCGAAGCTCAGCCGAAGGTCCACCTGCTTGCTGAGCCGGGTGGACGCGCCGACGGTCGCGTGCGCGCGGAATACGTCGAACTCGGAGCCGCCGGACTGCATGCCCGCGCCGACCCTGAGGTCGTAGCTGACGCCCGCACCGCGCGACTCCGGCTCGAGATCGAGCGGCGGCAGCTCATCGATCGTCGGCAGCCGCTCGGCCGGCGGGGAATCGGTCGTCTGTCCCCGGGCGGCGGCGGTGAAGGCGAGGACGAACAGGAGTGCGGGAATCGCGGTGCGCATCGGGAAGTCCTGGCTGGTGTGGGTGACGCGTAGCGTAGGTCATATCGGCGCTACACGCCGCCGCGGGCCAAACGGCAGTAGAGGACCCATTCGAGCACCGCCAGCCCCAGCGCCGCCGCGACGAACCATGACCAGACCCCGCGCGGCGCCGCGTCGGAAGCCGCGCCCGCGGTGACCACGTCCGCGTTGACGAGCAGCGACCGCCGGGGTCGCGTATCCGACTCGATCTCGCTGAGCACGCTCACCGGGATTCGATCGTACGGCGGTTGCACCCCCGTCACGGTGTAGAGCCCGGCGCGGCGGAGCAGCGGCAGCGTGAACGGACCTTCCGGCAGCGCGGAGGCGTCGACGTCGTGCTCCGCCGGACCGGTTACGACGATTCGCGCCGCCCCGGCCGCCCGTCGCACCTCGATCGGCTCGCCCGGACGCGCGACGATCGAGGTCTGGCCCGAGCGCGCCGCGGTGAGGTAGTCGAGCGTGTTCTGGAGGAAGACCGCGACGCTCACGTGCGTCGGCCAGTTGCTTCGCGCGAGCGAGAACGCGACCACGACGTGCGGCGCCGCCCGCGTGGGCACGAGCGCGATCACGGGACCGTCCGGCCCCGTCGCGAGCGGCGTCGCCTCGCGCGGCAGCCGGAGCCCGCCGGCGCCCGCGAACACGACGGTGTCGAGCGCGACGTGACGCATCAGCGGGTGCTGACGCTGCCAGCTCAGAATGCGCCGGCCGCCGGGCGACGATGGCGGCTCGGCCGGCGCCTCCGGGGGCGCCGCGCCGAACATCAACGACGGGAGCGCGGGCAGACGCGACGGGGCGACGCCGTCGAACACGAGCAGGTCCGTGCGGCGGGCGAGCTCCGCCGGATCCTGCGCCTGCACCTCGTACGCCGCGCGGGTCATCACGCGGATCTCGCGCGGATCGGACTCCGCGAGCAGATCCGCGAGATACGGATCGGCGGCGTCCGCGCTCTCGCGCACGATGACGAGACGAGGTCGCGCCGGCGGCGGCATCCGCACGGCGGCCGTGTCGTCGTCGGGGCTGGAGTCACGCGTGTTGTGGCGGACGCTGAGCACGGCGCCGCGCGGCAGCTCGATGCCGAACCGCACCGACGCGCTGCCCGGCGCCGCCGCCTCGCCGGCGTCGGGGTCGGTGTCCGCGTCCGCGTCCGGCGCGGGAATCGTCACGCGCTCGATCGGCCCCGCAACGTCGTCCACGAGCAGGGTCACGATGGACTCCACCGGCTCGGGTCCGACGTTCACGAGCCGGGCGAAGACGAGCACCTGCGACGGGTCGTCGTAGTCGCGTCGCGCGCTGAACGACACGATGCCGACGTTGCCTTCGAGACCGGGCGCGGGCGCCGGCGTCGCGGGCACGCTCACGAACCTGAACCGGCCCGCGCGCAGCGCGTAGCCCGGCCCGTCGGCCGGCGGTGCGACGCCGCCGTCGGAGACGAGGATCACGTCGGCGGGATCACCGTCGTCGGCTTCGCCGCGGCTCGCGAAGGCGCCGGCGAGCTGGAGCGCCGCGTCGAGGTCGGCCTCCTCGTCCGTGGGCGCGATCGCGTCGATGCCTTCGAGCAGAACGTCGCGACGCGACTCGAAGCCGGTGACGATCTGCGGCTGCGCGCCGAACGCGACGATCATCACCGGATTCACGCGTCCGCCGCGTCCGAGGTCCTCCACGATGCGCCGGGCCGCCCGGCGCGCGGCGTCGAGCCGGGTCGACGGCGCCCCCGCGCTGTCGGGAGGGCCGTCCCGCGTGTTCATCGACGCGCTGCGGTCGACGAGCAGGATCAGACGCGAGGCGGTCGGACCCGCGGGCTTGAACACCGGCTCCGCCGCGGCGACGAGGAGCAGCATGAGCAGCGCGAGCTGAAGCAGGAACAGCAGCGTGACGCGCAGCCGCTGGAACGGAGCGTTCGCCTGGAGGTCCCGGTACGACTGGCGCCAGAGGAGCGTGCTCGGAATGCTCAGCCGCCGGCGTCGCAGCTTGAGGAAGTACAGCAGGAACAGCAGCGGAACGGCCGCGGCGGCGGCGAAGAGCGCGGTCCAGGGGGTGAGGAAGGTCATGGTGGAGAAGGCACTGCCTTTCTCACACGCCCGCCATCGCGACCTCGACCGGCAACGTCTCCACGATGTTCTGAATGATCTCGTCCGTCGTCTTTCCCTCCGCCTCGCCCTCGAAGTTGAGGAGGCAGCGGTGACGCATCGCGGGGAGCGCGGCGGAGCGGATGTCCTCGACGGAGACGTTGCCGCGTCCGTCGAGGAGCGCCCTCACCTTGCCCGCGAGGACGAGCGTCTGGGCCGCGCGGGGCGAGGCGCCGAAGCGCAGGAACTGGTTGACCTGGGGCACCGCGAGATTGCCCCCGGGGTGCGTTGCGAGGACGAGACGCACGGCGTAGTCCTGCACGTGCGGGGCGATCACGACGCGGCGGACGAGCTGCTGGTGCGCGATGATCCCGGGGCCGTCGAGCACGGCCTGCACCTCGGGCTGCGCGCCGGCCGTCGTGCGATCGAGGATCTCCGCCAGCTCCTCCCGGCCGGAGTAGCCCACGAGGAGCTTGAAGAAGAAACGGTCGAGCTGCGCCTCCGGCAGCGGGTAGGTTCCCTCCTGCTCGATCGGGTTCTGCGTCGCCATGACGAAGAACGGTTCGTCGAGCCGGTGCGTCTCGCCGCCGACGGTGACCGAGTGCTCCTGCATCGCCTCGAGAAGCGCCGACTGCGTCTTCGGCGTCGCGCGGTTGATCTCGTCGGCGAGCACCATCTGTGCGAACAGCGGACCCTTGCGGAACTGGAAGTCGCGCCCGCCGTCCGCCTCGACGACGATGGTCGTGCCGGTGACGTCCGCCGGCATGAGGTCGGGCGTGAACTGGATGCGCGAGAATCCCAGGTGCAGCGCCCGCGAGAGCGAGCGGATGAGCAGCGTCTTGCCGAGACCGGGCACGCCCTCGAGCAGCGCGTGACCGCCGGCGAAGAGGCACGTCAGCACGCCGTCGACGATCTCCCCGTGACCGACGATGACCTTCTGCACCTGCTCCCGGGTCCGCAGGTAGTCCTGCCTGAACTTCTGGGCGGCCGCTTCGACCTGGGCGATGTCCGTACCTGCCATCGGGGGCTCCTGGGGCGCGAGTGCTGCTTTGCGGGTCGGAGAATGGTACCCGCTCCGCCCGCCGTGACCCGCCCGTCAGGACGGAAAGCCGCCGGCGCAGGTCATTGGGTCATTGGGTCATTGGTCAGGGCTCGATCCAGTACCGCGTGACGATCCCGTCCGTGGTCTCGAAGAAGACGCTGGTGGTCTCGCGCGACTCGGAGCGACCGGCGAAGATGAGGAACACCGCCCCGCCCTCGGCGACCGTCACGGTGTGGTCGTATCGGAGGATCTTCTGCGCGGGGCTCGCTTCGACGCTCCGCTCGTCGCTGGGCTCGCCGAGCACGGCGAGCACCCACGCTTCGGTCGTGACGCCGGGCTCGATCTGCTCGAGCGTCCGGGACGAGACGAACGTCCCTCGCTCCTCGATCGACTTGCCGGAGACGACGAGGCAGCCGGCGGCGCCGGCGACGAAGGCGGTCAGGGCGAGAGCGACGGTGATTCGGGACAGCATGGCCGGTCTCCAGAGGGTCTTGGCATGACGGAGCACGAGCAGTTCGCGCGCCGGCAGTGTAGCCTTGTACGGAGCCGCCGGCCCCGCGTTACGCCTGTCTGCGACCACTCATGAAGCTCTACACCAAATCCGGCGATGACGGTTCCACCGGCCTCTTCGGCGGCGGGCGCGTCCCCAAGGACGATCCGCGTGTGGAGGCCTACGGGACCGTGGACGAGCTGAACGCCGCGCTCGGACTCGCGGCCGCGGCCGCCGCCGGGGCCGCGCCCCTGATGATTCGATTCCGCGCAATCTTCGCGGGGATCCAGTCACGGCTGTTCGACCTCGGCGCCGACCTCGCGACGCCGGCCGATTCGCCCCACGCCGACAAGGTCGCGCGAATCGACGAAGGGCACGTCGCCGAGGCCGAGGCGTGGATCGACGAGATCGACGCCGGCAACGCGGAGATGACCCACTTCGTCCTCCCCGGCGGCAGCGAGCTGGCGGCGCGGCTCCACGTCGCCCGCACGGTCTGCCGCCGCGCGGAGCGCGCGATCGTCACGCTTCGCGCGAGGGAAACGGTGTCCGGCCCCGCGCTGGTCTACGTCAACCGGATCGGCGACCTGCTCTTCGCGATGGCGCGACGCGCGAACGCGGCGGCGGGCATTCCGGACGTTCCCTGGATCCCGGGGAAGTAGCTCCCGTTATCAGGCACGCCGGCCCGCGCAGGCCGCACAGACGGAACGCCGGAGCACGCCCTTGCGGCCGCGCGAGGGCGAAACGGCGCACGGGAAGCGTGGCGGATTACCTTCGACGTAACCCGGACTCCCCGGCGCGGGGCGTCGCCGACTGAGTGGCGAACTCCCGCCGTTCCTGTAATCATTCGCCCCCGAGGGAAGATTGCGCCGCTCCGCCCCGACCGCGAGGGGGCGGCAACCCGACAGAGGCCCCCCATGAACGCGAATCGGATGAAGACTCACGCCGCCGGACTCGGGATCGCCGCCGTGCTCACCGGCGCCAACGTGGCCACTGCCGACATCATCTGGTCGGGCTTCGTGGACGGCGACTGGCAGAACGCTCTGAACTGGGACCCGAACGGCGTACCCGGCGCCATGAGCGGCGGCGTGATCGGGATGCTCATTCGCTTCGGCCCGAGCCCGCAGTTGACGATCACCGGCGCGGACGACGCCCTCACCGACATCCAGAACATCATCTTCACGGGGGCCACCGGCTCGTACGACATCAGCGGCACGGGCACGCTCGGCATCGCGGACGGCTTCGCGGTGCACAACGACAGCAACTTCGACCAGGTCATCAACGTGGACATCGCCGGCACCGGCGACGTGCTCAACTTCATCGCCACGACTGCCAACCTGACCATCGGCGGGAACGTCGATCTCACCGATACCGTGGACACCGTGCTGATCGTCTCGGGCCTGTTCGACACGACGATCAACGGCGTCATCTCCGACAGCGGCGGCGGAGTCACGAAGACCGGCGGCGGGCGGCTGGTCCTCACGCAGGCGAACGCCTACACCGGCGGAACGCGGCTCGCGGGCGGCACGATCGTCGTCGGTGACGACAACGCGCTCGGCACCGGCGACCTCACCGTCACGTCGACCGCGACGCTCGAGTCCGACGCGGACGGCCGCGTCATCGCGAACGACGTGACGATCGATGCCCTGGCCTTCAACGTCGGCGGGGTCAACAGCCTGGAGCTGCGGGGCCTGATCAGCGGAGACGGCAGCCTGAGCAAGAAGGGCAGCGGCAACCTGCTGCTGAGCGGTCTCGGCGGCATCCACACCTATGCGGGGCAGACGACGATCCAGGACGGCATCCTCCAGGTCGACCTCGACGCGCTGCCCGACACCGGGCTCGTCACGCTCAGCGCCTCGACCGCGACGCTCGAGCTGCTCGCGAACGAGACGATCGGAGCGATCTCGAACGGCGGCAATCCCGCCGGCACGATCGAGCTGAATGGGAACACCCTGACGCTCTCGTCCGGCACGTCGCTCTTCGGCGGCGTCATCCAGGGCACCGGCGACCTCGACATCACCACGACGTCGCTCGTGCTGCTGAACGGCATGAACACGTTCGACGGCGGCGTGACGCTGTCCGCGGACGGCGCCATGCTCGGGCTCGGAAGCAACGCGGCGCTCGGGACGGGATCGCTCACGATCACGAACAACGCGACGCTCATAACGTCGGGGGGGCCGCGCGAGATCGCAAACGACGTCGTCTTCGCGACGGCGGGTGCGACGACGCTCGCCATCGAAGGCAGCGACACGCTCCGTCTGAACGGCACGATCGATCTCGGCGCGATGGAGCAGACGTTCGCGACGACCGCGAACACGACGATTGCGGGCGTGATCTCGAACGGATCGCTTCGCAAGACGGGCACCGGCACGCTCACGCTCGAGGCCGTCAACACGTTCATGGGCGACTTCAACATCGACGGCGGGAGGGTCGCGCTGGGCGGATCAGTCGCCGGGGCGACGTTCGTCAACACGACCGGCATCCTCGCCGGCGGCGGGACCGTGATGGGCAACCTCACGGCCGCCTCCGGCGGCATCGTCGAGCCGGGATCCGGACTCGGCACGCTGACCGTCGGCGGCAATTACGTTCAGCAGGCGGGCAGCACGCTGCGTGTCGATCTCAACGGGGCGAACGTGACCGCCGACCTCCTCGACGTCACCGGGACGGCCACCCTCGAGGGCGGGAGCACGATCGCGGTGAACATCGCGAGCTCCGATTTCATCAGGGCGGGCCAGCTCTTCAGGATCATCGAGGCCGACGGCGGCGTGTTCGACGGCGGTGCGACCATCGACACGTCGTCGGTGACGCTGAGCTTCACGATCCAGCGCGATGCGGGCTTCGAAAACGGCGACAACGCGTACAGCCTCCAGGCGGTGCGCGACGCCGACGCCTTCAGCTCGCCCGCGAACGCCGGCAACAACAGGACGATCGCCCTCGCGCTCGACATGCTGATCCCGGTCGCCAACTCCGACCCGACGAGCGAGGCCGCCGGTCTCCTGGGCCTGCTCGATCCGCTCGACGCGACCGATTACAACCAGGCGCTCCTCGAGTTGAGCCCCGAACGTCACAACGTCGCGACCCAGCTCGGCATCGACCTGGCCACGGACTTCACGGGCATGCAGACCAGCTACCTCTCGGCGCGACGGGGCGGCGGCGACGGGTTCACGATGCAGATGCAGCCCGGGCTGCCGCGCGGCGCGCTCGCGCTGAACGCCGAGGATCCGTACATCGTCGGACAGGCGATCGAGCAATCCGACAACCCCTTCGGCTGGGCCGATCTCGAGACCGCGACGGACCGGCGGCTCGGTGTGTTCGCCCGCGGCTTCGGCGTCTTCAGCGAGCAGGAAACGAGCGGCAACCGCACCGGCTACGACTCCGACGCGTACGGAGCCGCGATCGGCGTCGACTACCGGCTGAGCGAATCGACGATCGGCGGCGTCGCGTTCGCGTACACGGCGAACAACGGCGACTACAACGAGAGCCTCGGCGGCCTCGACGTCAAGACGTTCCGCGTCGGTCCGTACATGACATGGGTGCGCGACGATTTCTTCGTGGACGCGTCCCTTTCGTTCGGTTCGTCGAGCTACGACAGCACGCGGTCCATCCCGACGCTCGGCCTCGAGGCGAAGGGCGACTACGACGGCTTCGATCTCACCGGGTACGTCGGCACCGGCTACGACTGGCGCATCGACAACGCGTGGTCGCTGCGTCCGACCGCCTCGATCCAGTACAGCTACTTCGACTACGACAGCTTCACCGAGACGGGCGCCGGCGGCGCGAACCTGGCGGTGGCGGGCAACGACTCCGATTCGCTCCGCAGCCGCCTGGGCATCGCGATCCAGTTCCTCCAGACGAACGGTGGCTTCTGGCAGTTCGGCTTCGGCTGGCAGCACGAGTTCCTCGACAACGACAACATCGAGGCGGCCTTCGCGGTCGGCGGCAACCCGTTCACCGTGGACACCGGAACCCGCGACGACACCGCGCTGTACTACGGCGGCGGGTTCGGCCTGCCGGTCAGCGACAACGGCTTCGCGTACCTGCGGGCGGAAGTCCTCAACGGGGACGAATCGGAGGCGACGACGGTGAGCGGCGGCGTGAGCTTCCGGTTCTGAGCCCCGATACAGCGGAATCCCTGGGCCGGGAACGGTCGGCCTCGCGCACCGTCGCATCACACGCGGCGGTACTGAACGGCGCTCGCCTCAGCCGCAGGGCCCCCACCCCGCGAGGATGGCGAGCACGTCGCCGAACCCCGCGTCCCCGTCGCCGTCCACGTCCTCCGGGCACGCCTCGCACGGACCCCACGCGGCGAGCACCGCGAGCACGTCGCCGAAACCGATGTCACCGTTCCCGTCCACGTCCCCGGGGCAGACCGCCGCGGCGAACTCGTCGGCCCCCATGTCGACGATGGGTGCGGCGCCTTCGCCGGTGTCGGGCGTCCCGGGATCGTCCTGCCGGCGCGCGTCGCCGTCGATGTCGATCGTCAACCCGGGCGGCACCGCGGCGTTGCTGCCGCTGTCGATGCAGGGCGAACCGGGCGCGAGATGACCGTCGTCCGTCAGCATCGGGTCGCCGAAGATGTTGCCGGTTCCCGGCGTCACGCAGTCGATGCTCGAGTAGCGCACGTCCGCGGCTCCCTGGCCGAGCGCAATCTCCAGACCGCACGCGAGGATCCCGTGCATCACGCAGTTGACGACCTCGACCGCGCCGGCGAACGTGTCCACGCCGACGCTCGCGGCGTCGTCCGCCGGTTCCGCGTAATTGAAGGCGACCGTGCAGTTCACCGCTTCGAAGTCGTCACCGTCGTGGCAGATCGCGGGCCCGCACCTGGGGTCCCCATCGACGCGGTTCGCCACGAAGACGCATCCGTGCACACGGATGCCGGCGTTGAAGCTGTAGATCGCACCGCCGAGCCCCTCCCGGAATCCCGCCTCCGTCGCCGTGGCGGCGTTGTCGCGGAAGACACAGCGCGTCGCCTCGACGCCGATCGCGCTGATGCTCGAGACCGCGCCGCCCAGCGCCGCGTCGAGTGCGCTCACGCTGTTGTGCTCGAACGTGCAGCCGTCGAGCACCAGCAGGCCGCCCGTTCCCGCCACCGCGCCGCCGGCGCCGAAGAAGCTGACGTACGGCTCCGCGACGACCTCGTTCCCGGTGAATCGGCAATCGACGAACGTCCCCGACCCGCTGGCGGCGCCGCCGCGGATGAGCGCCGTGTTGGATTCGAACTCGCAGTCGCGGACGACGTTCCCGCCCCCCTCGACCCAGAGAGCGCCGCCGCGCAGCGCCTTGTTCATCGTGAACACGCATCCCTCGACGAGGATCCCGTCGCCGCTCGTCGCCAGTGCACCGCCGTTCCCATCGAGCACCTCGCACGCCTCGAAGACGCAGTTGACGATGGTCGGGGCGGCACCGAGCGCCTGGACGCCGGCCCCGTCGTCGATCGCGACGAAGTTGCGGATGGTGAAGCCCTCGAGGCGGGACGCGCCGCCCTCGCCTGTGCCGAAGACGAACCCGTGTCGCCCGACGACGCTTCCGCCGTCCACGACGCAGTTGGCCGGTCCGTTCGCGCTGCGGACGGTGATCGCCCTGCCGAGGAAGTCCACGTTGCGGTTCCCCGCGCCCGTGTACACGCCGTCCGCGACGACGACCTCGTCACCGGTCTCCGCGAGCTCGATGCCGGCCTGGATCGTCGACGCGTCCACCGGCACGTGGACGACGTCAGCCGCCGCGGGCGGGACGAAGCCCGCCAGGCCTGCGCTCAGCCCGCACGCGACCATCAGCCTGCTCCGCCGGCGCACCTGGTTGCAAGGCATGCTCGTTCTCCGGACCGATCCGGTCCCTTGTGCTACGTCACGACTGGCTACATCACGACCAGCTACGTCACGACCGCGGGTTTCGTGCGCGGCGGCCACCGGCGGTGCTGCGGCGGATTCTATTCCCCGGATCGCACCCCGGATCGCACCCCGGATTGCGCCCCGGATCGCACCCCGGATCGCACCCCGGATCGCGACGCCTCAGCGCCCGCCCGCAGCCGCCAGGAAGGAAAGCGAAACGCGGGCTTCGCGCTCGAGCGGTTCGTTGCCCGTGTCGTGCCCGTACGCGAGGAGCGCCACCGCCGTCTGGAGCGCCTTGAACCGCGCCATCCGCCACGCGGCGTCATCGATCGGCCCGTATGCCGCCCGGAACACCGCGTGCGCCGCCGGCGGCAGGAACCCGTGGGCGATGGAGAGATCGACCGCGGCGTCACCGCGGTGGACGTCGCCCCAGTCGATCACGCCGGCGGGCCTGCCGTCGCCGTCGGCCAGGAGGTTCGCGGCGTGAAGATCCCCGTGCACGAGCGTTGTCGTGTCGGGATCGTAGTCACGCGGCGTGTCCTCGAGCAGCGCGCACCAGGGCGCGGCCGTTTCGAGCCAGCCGCCGGCGACGGCGTCCCGCAGGCGTCGTTCCAGACGCGGCGCTCGGTGCGCGACGTCGAGCCGGCGGAGCCCGTCGGGCGGCGCGGCGGATGCGGATTGCGCGTGGAGCGCGGCGAGGAACCTCGCGAGCGGCGCAGCCCAGGCGGCGCGGCGCCCGGCGTCGAGCGCGGCGCGGTCCGCCGTGTGCCCGGGCAGCATCCGGTAGCCCGCGAACGGCCAGGGAAAACGCGGGTCGGCGTCGCGCGCGATCATCGCCGGCACCGGGATCGGCAGCGGGAGACGCGCCGCGATGGCGGGCAGCACGGCGTTCTCCGCGTCGAGCAGATCCACCGCGATCCGACGCCGGGGAAACCGGAACACCCACGCGTCGTTGACGAGGAACACCGTGTTGTCCCACCCGATGCCGAACGCATCGAGCCGCGCGGGGGCGAGCGCCGGGAACGCGCGTTCGACCAGCTCGCGCGCCAGCTCGACCCCGACATCGTGCCCGGCGATCCAGGGTCGGTCCGTGAGTCGATCCATGGCCGAAGAGCATACCGCCGTTTGCGTCTGCCCCGACGCAGGCATATCCTTGTCAATAAGGAGAAACGTGCGATGGCAATCAAGATCGCGATCAACGGCTTCGGGCGGATCGGGCGGCTCTTCTACCGGCAGGCGGTGGCTCGCGGCGGCTTCGAGATCGTGGCGATCAACGACCTCGTACCGGCGGACAACCTCGCATACCTGCTCAAGTACGACTCGACGCACGGGCGGTTCGAGCACGACGTCACGCTCACCGCCGACGGCTTCTCCTGCGGCGGCCAGACGACGCGTTGTCTGAGCGAGCGCGATCCGGGCGCGTTGCCGTGGAAGAGCATGGAAGTGGACTACGTGCTCGAATCGACGGGGCTCTTCACCACGTACGACGCGGCGCACAAGCACATCGACGCGGGCGCACATCGCGTGATCATCAGCGCCCCCACCAAGACGCCCGACGAGGTGCCGACGCTCGCGTACAAGGTCAACCACGACAGGTACAACCCCAAGACCGATCGCGTGATCTCGAACGCGTCGTGCACGACGAACTGCCTGGCTCCCGTCGCGAAGGTCATCAACGACGCGTTCGGCCTCGAAGAGGGCCTGATGGCGACGATCCACGCCGCGACCGCCACCCAGCCGACGCAGGACGGCCCGAGCAAGAAGGACTTCCGAGGCGGCCGCAACGCGTACGCGAACATCATTCCCGCCTCCACCGGCGCCGCCAAGGCGGTCGGCCTGTGCCTGCCCGAGCTCAAGGGCAAGCTCACCGGCATGGCCTATCGCGTACCGGTGGCCGACGTCTCCGTCGTCGATCTCACCTTCCGCACGGCGAAGCCGACCAGCATCGAGGCCATCAACGACGCCATGAAGAAGGCCGCGGCGGGTCCGATGGAGGGCGTGCTCGCGTACTGCGACGAGGAGGTGGTCTCGAGCGACTTCATCGGAGACCCGCACAGCAGCATCTACGACTCGCTCGCCGCGATCGGCCTGAACGACCGTTTCTTCAAGGTCGTGAGCTGGTACGACAACGAGATGGGCTACGCGACGCGCTGCGTGGACATGCTGGAGATGATGGCGGCGAAGGAGCCCGCCGTGGCGGCCGTCGGTTCGCGTCAGTGATGCGGCTCCGCGCGCGCGCCGGCGGAGCGACAGGAGGAGGATGACCATGAAGCCAGTTTTTGCGGTGACCGCGTTCGCCGTCGTCGTCACGGCGCGCGGCG
>CAZXBB010000219.1:0-19550 GCA_964638815.1 uncultured Isosphaeraceae bacterium | reverse complement strand
ATGTGGATCATCTTCGTGCCTGTGTCGGCCTGCTGATAATTGTTGGTGACGGCGACGGAATAGAACTCGCCGACCGAATTATCGCCCTGCAAAATCACGCTGGGATATTTCCAGGTGATGGCCGAGCCGGTTTCGACCTGCGTCCAGGAGATCTTGGAATTGACCCCGCGGCAGGCGCCGCGCTTGGTCACGAAGTTGTAGATCCCGCCCTTGCCTTCCTTGTCGCCGGGATACCAGTTCTGCACCGTCGAATACTTGATCTGCGCGTCATCGAGCGCGATCAGCTCGACCACGGCGGCGTGGAGCTGGTTCTCGTCCCGCATCGGCGCCGTGCAGCCCTCGAGGTAGCTCACGTCCGCGCCCTCGTCGGCGATGATCAGCGTGCGCTCGAACTGGCCGGTCGAGATCGCGTTGATCCTGAAATACGTGCTCAGCTCCATCGGGCACTTCACGCCCTTCGGCACGTACACGAACGAGCCGTCCGTGAACACCGCGGAGTTCAGCGCCGCGAAGAAGTTGTCACGCGGCGGCACGACGGAGCCGAGGTACTTGCGCACGAGGTCCGGGTGCTCGTGCACCGCCTCGCTGAACGAGCAGAAGATGATGCCGTGGTCGGCGAGCCGGTCCTTGAAGGTGGTCGCGACCGAGACGGAGTCGAAGACCGCGTCCACCGCGACGCCGGCGAGAATCGCCCGCTCCTCGAGCGGGATGCCGAGCTTCTCGTACGTCTCGAGCAGCTTCGGGTCCACATCGGCCAGGCTCTTCGGGCGATCGCTGTCCGACTTCGGGGCGGAGTAGTAGCTGATCTTCTGGTAGTCGATCGGGGCGATCCTCAGCTTCGCCCAGTGGGGCTGCGTCATCCCGAGCCAGCCGCGGTAGGCGTCGAGCCGCCAGTCGGTGAGCCATTGTGGCTCCTTCTTCCGCGCCGAGATCGTGCGAATGACGTCCTCGTCGAGCCCGGGAGGGAGCGTGTCCGACTCGATGTCCGTGACGAAGCCCCACTTGTATTCGTCTTCGGCGGCCCACTGGTCGAGTGGATCGGTGGACGGGACGGTGCTCATCGTGGCGGCTCCGGGGGTCGGTGCTGGTCGGGCGGGGGAGGGAAGACCTATACTGGAATTACTCTAGTTCTCAATACCGCCGACGTCTCGACGGCCGCCGGTTTTTTGAGGGCAATTGTCCCCGGGTACGGGGCCCGGAATAATCACGACGGAGAAACCCCCACCTTGAAGGCGACGCGAGAACTCCTGGTCCAGCACGGGCTGCACTTCACGTCCCAGCGGGCGGCCCTCTACGAGGCGCTGGCGGGGACGACCGCGCATCCCACGGCCGAGGAGCTCTACCAGGTCGTCCGGCCCTGCACCCGCAGCCTCAGCCTCGCCACCGTCTATTCGGCGCTCGAGACGTTCTGCCGGGTCGGGCTCGCCCGCAAGGTCCCGACCCCGGAGGGTCCGTGCCGGTACGACGCGACGACGTCCGAGCACGTTCACCTGCGTGACACCGGGACCGGGGCGATCAGCGACGTCCCGGCGGCCCTCGGGGACCGGCTGCTCGAGAGCATCCCGCGGAGCCTGCTCGGCGAGATCGAGGCAAGGATGGGGATCCGCATCGACGGGGTGGAGATCCAGCTCCACGCGTCCCGGCCTTCCGTGGCGCGTCCGTAACGCGCCCGCAGCGAAGTCCCACCCCGAGTCGCACCACGAGTCCGCAGCCGGCTCGTTCCCGTCGGCCCTCCGTCGCGAATCCTGTTTTCGCTCACGCCTGACACTTCGTCCGGCCGAGCATAAGATGAACCCATGCCCGTGAACCTCACCGAAACCGCCGCCCGCGAGATCGCCAGCATCGTGCGTCAGCAGGAGCTCGACGCCGACGTCATCCGCCTGCGTGTCGGCGTGAAGGGCGGCGGCTGCTCCGGCTTCTCCTACCTGCTCGATCTCACCGAGACGCAGAAGGAGTCCGACGAGGAGTGGTCGTTCAGCTTCGACCTCGACCCGAAGGCCGCGAACGGAGCCGGTAGCGGCAACGGCAATGGCAACGGCAATGGCGACGCGAAGCCGCAGTTCACGATCCGCGTGATCTGCGACCCCAAGAGCTACCTGTATCTCAACGGCACCACCATCGATTTCCGCGACGAGATGATGGGGCGCGGGTTCGTGTTCAGCAACCCGAACGCGACGTCAACGTGCGGGTGCGGGTCGAGCTTCAGCGCGTAGGCGAGCTTCAGCGCGTCAGGCGGCTTCATCGCGCCGGGCACGCGTCAGGCACGCGCGAAGTACGCCCGGCAACATGCAGAAAGTCACCCCGTCGCTTGCGCCCGCCCCTTCGGCGGGACGATATCCCGCGCCAATCCCACCAGGCCCATCAACCGGATGGTCAGGTACGTCATGTCGAACTCGTACCACCGCAGCCCGTGGCGGGCCGTGCGCTGACTGGCGTGGTGGTTGTTGTGCCAACCCTCGCCGAAGCTGAGGAGGGCGACCCACCAGGAGTTGCGGGAGTTGTCTTCGAGATCGAAGTTGCGGTAGCCCCAGGTGTGACCCGCGGAGTTGACGAACCAGGTCGCGTGGTACACGAGGACCGACCGCACGAAGCAGCCCCAGATCACCCAGGACAGACCCGCGCCGACGGTGAAGGTGCCGATGAAGTACAGCACCACGCCCAGCATGATCTGCGGGAGGTAGTGGTACCGGTCGAGGCTGCGGATGAACCGGTCGCGCTGGAGGTCGCGGGCGGCGTCGCGGGCATTGCGGTCCTCGGGATCCCTGGTGAGGCACCAGAGGATGTGCGACCAGTTGAATCCGTGCTCCGGGCTGTGCGGATCCCCGTCGCCGTCCGAGTGCTTGTGGTGGATGCGGTGCTGGCCGACCCAGCGGATCGGGCTGCCCTGCCAGTTCATGGTTCCGAGCACCGTCAGGAAGTATTCGACGATGCGGGGCGTGCGGAAGCTGCGGTGGGTGAGCAGCCGGTGGTAGCACAGGCAGATGCCGAGACCTCCGCACGCCCACCACAGGAAGATCGCGACCGCGAGGCCCGACCACGAGAAGTAGAACGGGGCGAGCAGACAGCCGGCGTGCAGAAAGCCGATGCCGAGCGTGTTCGGCCAGTCCATCGTCCGCCAGCTCAGCGCATGCGCATGTTCGCAGACGACATCGGTCCGGGAAGCGTTGGTCACGTTGTTCTCCGGGAAAGGCGGGGTTGCGGGACACGGGCCGCTACCCACCCATCGATCCTGGGCAGCCTCGAGAACGAACGGTAGCCTCACCGCGCCTCCGGTGCCACCGGGAACCGACTCTGATCTGCTTCCCGGCTTTGATTCACGCGAGGAGCTTGAGGACACGCCCCGCCATCGCGTTCGACAGGCCGATGCCCCGGATCGACGTCTCCGTGAGGATCTGGAGGCGGGCGAGGCTGGCGGTCTCCCTGCCGTAGTCGGTGTCGCGGACGACGGACTCGGCGGCGGCGACGTTCTCCATCGTGACGCCGATCGCGTCGAGGTGTGACCCGATCGCGTTCGACATCGCGCCCAGCGACCCGCGCAGGGTCGTCACCCGGCTGCGCGCGTCGGCGAGCGCGGTCTGCGCCGCCTCGCCTTCGCCGACCGGAGCCATGCCCACGTCGTCGATGTCCAGCGTTCCGCCGGCGCCGCTGATCGACATCGTGCCGTCGAGAAGGTTCCGGCCGTTGAACGAGGTCGTGCCAGCGATGCGGTTGATCGAGCTCACGAGCGAGTCGATCTGCATCTGGTTGGCCGCCTTCTCGTCGGCGCTCAGCCCGTCGCCGGCGTTCGCCACGACGAGGGCCTCGGCCTCGTTGATCATCGCCGAGATCTCCCCGAGCGCGCCGTCCGCCGTCGCGATCACGTGGTCCGTGCGCTGGAGCGTGCGGGAGTCCGCCTCGAGCGCCGCGAGCGTCGCGCGCAGGTTATCGGCCGTGATCAGGCCCGCGGGATCGTCGGAGCCGCGGTTGATCCGCCGGCCCGTGGCGAGCCGCTCCATCGAGCCCACGAGACCGCGGTGGTGACGCTGGAAGACGCGGTGAGCGAGCAGCGTCGATGCGTCGGGACGGATGAAGCCGATCGGATCCATGGTGCGGTCCCCCCTGGGGAGGTGCCGGCGCGCACCGGCGCCGGACATCCACAGAGTCGAATACGACCCGCCCGAGGCCGGCGAACGAAGCTGATCCATCCCCCGCGTGCCCCCGCGTGACGCCCTACAGGCGTCAGCACGACCCCAACCGTGCGCGGCCGGGGCCGGTAATGCAAAGGGATCGCGTTGCCCGGTCCGGTGTCCGCAGGCCGCCGGCCCGGCCCGGGCTTCGACCTCGATCCATCGCACGCTCCGCCTCCGCCTGCGTCAGCGAAGGCGGCCGCTACACTCCGCCAATGTCCGTCCGAGAACTCACGCGTCGCATCCGCGTCGCCCGCGGCGAGACGCCGGGCGACCTGCTGCTGACCGGCGGTCACGTCGTCAACGTCTTCACGGGCACGATCGACCGGGCTGACGTCGTCATCGCGGACGGCGTGATCGCGGGGGTCGGGGCGTACGACTGGACCGCCGGCGAGACGATCGACATCGGCGGCGGCTTCGTCGCCCCGGGTCTCATCGACGCGCACATGCACATCGAGAGCACCCTGCTCGTTCCGGCCGAGCTCGCGCGTCTTGTCGTGCCGCGGGGCACGACGGCGGTCATCAGCGATCCGCACGAGATCGGCAACGTGCTCGGCGTGGCGGGCGTCGAGCAGATGCTCCGGTGGAGCGAGGGGCTTCCGCTCGACTGCTTCGTCATGGCTCCGTCGTGCGTCCCCGCCTCGCCCTTCGAGAACGCGGGGGCGACGCTCGGGGCGCCGCAGATCGCGGAGCTGCTCGCGCACGAGCGCGTGCTCGGCCTCGCGGAGATGATGAACTTCCCCGGCGTCCTCGCCGCGGACGGGGGCGTGCTCGCGAAGATCGCGGCGACGCACGCCGCCCGGCGCCCGGTGGACGGTCACTGCCCCGGGCTGTCCGGCCGCGACCTCGTGGCGTACGCCGCCGCCGGCGTGCGTTCCGAGCACGAGTGCACGACGCCGGAAGAGGCCCTCGCTCGGGCGGCGCTCGGCATGCTCGTGCAGGTGCGCGAGGGCTCGATGGCCCGCAACCTCGACACGATGCTCCCTCTCATCGTCGCGGATCGCCTCGGCGACTGGTGCCTGTGCACCGACGACATCCACCCCGGCGACCTCGTTGCGAACGGGCACATCGACACGCTGCTCGCCCGCGTGGTCGCCGCCGGCGTGCCCGCCGCGAAGGCTCTGCGGCACGCGACGCTCGTGCCCGCGCGGCACTACGGCATCGGCGACCGCGGCGCGGTCGCGCCCGGGTATCGCGCGGACCTGGCCGTCTTCGCCGACCTCGCCGGATTCGTGACGCGTCTGACGATCCACGGCGGCTCGGTGGTCGCGGCCGACGGCGTCTACCGCTTCGAAGACGCGCCGCCCCCGATCGAGGTGGAGAACACGATCCGCGTGGGGCCGCTGGCGGAGGACGCGTTCACGCTCCGCGTCGCCGGCGCAGCGACGGTGCCGGTCATCGGGGTCGTGCCCGACCAGATCGTCACGACCCGCGAGTCGCGGCGTGTCGCGGGTGTGGACGGGACATGGACGTTTGATCCCGCCGAGGATCTCGCGCTCATCGCCTGCATCCAGCGTCACGCGCCGACGGGCGCGCACGGGCTCGGCCTCGTCACCGGGTTCGGCTTCGCGCGGCACGGCGCGCTCGCGTCGTCGGTGGGGCACGACGCGCACAATCTCCTCGTCACCGGCACCAACCCGCGCGACATGCGAGCGGCGGTGGATGCGCTGCGCGAGTGCGGCGGCGGCTTCGCGGTGGTGCGGGACGGGGCGGTGACCGCGCGGATGACGCTGCCGGTCGCCGGGCTCATGTCAACGAAGCCCGCCGCCGAGGTCTGCGCCGAACAGGCTGCGGTGGACGCCGCCGCGGCCGCCCTGGGCTGCCCGCTGCACAGCCCGTTCGGAACGCTGTCGTTCCTGGCGCTGACGGTGATTCCCTCGCTGCGGATCACGGACGAGGGGTTGTTCGACGTGGACGCGTTTGCGCTCGTCCCGGGAGGGAGCGGAGGGCGCGGAGTCGATTAACGCGGAGACTGGCGGAGCCGCGGAGAGCGCGGAAGGGAAGCAGGGTTTCAAGGCCCGCGGAGGGCGCGGAGTTCGCGGAGCGATCGGTGCGTTTGTGCTCGTCCCGGGAGGGAGCGGAGGCCGCGGAGTCGGTTAACGCGGAGTCTGGCGGAGCCGCGGAGAGCGCGGAAGGGAAGCAGGGTTTCAAGGCCCGCGGAGGGCGCGGAGTTCGCGGAGGGATCGGTGCGTTTGTGCTCGTCCCGGGCGGGAGCGGAGGGCGCGGGAGTCGGTTAACGCGGAGACTGGCGGAGCCGCGGAGAGCGCGGAAGGGAAGCAGGGTTTCAAGGCCCGCGGAGGGCGCGGAGTTCGCGGAGCGATCGGCTCGTCTCATGCTCATGCGTGGGCGCGAAGCGTGGGAGCGAAGGTGTGCGACCTCCGTTCACTCCGCGTGCCTTCAAGAACCCTGCTTCCTCTCGGCGTCCTCCGCGGCTCCGCCCGACTCCGCGTTAACCGACTCCCGCGGCCTCCGCCCCCTCCACCGCACGGCCTCCGCGCGGCCTCCGCCGGCCTCCCAACCCCCCCTCGCCTTTTAAACGTTGACGGGCCCCCGCCACCGGGCGATCCTTGAGTCTCGGCAGCACCCCAGGGGGAGCAACGGCAAGCTGGAGAACGTCGCATGAACGCAGTGAAGTACGCCGGTCCGGTCTGTCTCGCCGCCAGCCTCGTCGCCGCGGCGACGCTCGTGGCCATGCCGCTCGCCCCGGACGCCGGGGGGCACACGCTGAATGAAGCCTCCGGTCCGCCGACCTGCCCGTCGCGACCCCTGTCGATCGAGGAGATGATCGTCACCGAGACCGCCGACGGCGTCCGCGCGGTCACGGCCGCGGATCTCGACGGCGACGGCGACACCGATCTCGCCGCCGCGTCCTTCAACAGCGACACCATCGCCTGGTACGAGAACGACGGCGGCGTCTTCGTCGAGCACGTCCTGTCCGCGAGCGCCGACGGCGCGCAGACCGTGTTCGCGATCGATCTCGACGGCGTCAACGGAATCGACGTGATCGCCGGCTCCAACCTCGACGACACCGTGCGCTGGTTCGAGAACGACGGCATGAATCCCCCGACGTTCACCGAGCACGTGCTCGCGAACCCCGACAACCCCCGGCAGGTGTACGGCGCGGACATCGACGGCGACGGGGACATCGACGTCGTCGTTGCATCATCGAACGACGCCACCGTCGCGTGGTACGAGAACGACGGCGGCGTCTTCACGCGGCGCGTGATCACGAACACGGCGACTGGCGTGATCAGCGCGGTCGCCTTCGACATCGACAATGACAACGACATGGACGTGGTTGCCGGCTACGGGAGCAACGTCGAGTGGTACGAGAACGACGGCGGGGCGGATCCGACCTTCACGACGCACTCCGTCACGAACACGCTCAACGCGGTCCAGGCCGTCTACGCCGCGGACCTCGACGGCGACGCGGACGGCGACATCCTCTCCGCGTCGCTCATCGACAACACCGTCGCATGGTACGAGAACGTCGCCGGCGTCTTCACGAAGCACGTCATCAGCAACACGGTGAGCCGCGCGTCGTCCGTGTACGCCGCGCAGCTCGACGACGACGGCAACATGGACGTGCTCGCGGCCTCGTCAAACGACGACACCGCGCAGTGGTACCGGAGCGACGGCGGCTCGCCGCCCGTCTTCAGCGAGTTCATCATCACGACCCGCGTGAACAACGTGCAGGACGTCATCGCCGCGGACGTGGACGGCGACGCGCAGCTCGACGCCGTCACCGCCTCGGTCGTTGACGACAAGGTGGCCTGGTTCCGCCTTTCCGAGCCCGAGTACGGCGTCTGCTGCCTGTCGGACACCACGTGCGTCGATCTCGTGTGCCTGTCCGAGTGCGCCGCGGTGTTCGGGTGGAAGTGGGAGCCGAACGTATCGTGCGACGACGTGATGTGCCCGGGCCTCGAAGACCCGGCGCTCTTCCTCGTCGAGCATCTCAACATCGACAAGTTCTGCGCGAACATCCAGCACCTCGACGACTACGAGACCCGATACTGGGACACTCCCGAGAACGCGGCGGCCGTCCTGTGGATCGCCGAGCAGCTCGAGCAGTACGGGTACGACAACGTCGTGCTCGATCCGTACGACTACCTCGGCAACGAGCAGCTCCAGCCTTACGCGACGAAGATCGGCAAGACGCGTCCGAACGAGATGTACATCCTCGGCGCGCACATGGACTCGATCAACATCAACAACCCGGCCCTGCCCGCGCCCGGCGCCGACGACGACGGCTCCGGCACGTCGTCCGTCATGGAGATGGCGCGCATCTTCGCCCACGTCGAGACCGACGTGTCGATCCGTTTCGTGCTGTGGAACAACGAGGAGACCGGTCTCAACGGCAGCTCCGCGTACGTGGAGAGCCACAAGGATCTCCAGGGCCAGCCCGGCGAGCCCGTCTGGCTCGGCATGATCCAGCAGGACATGATCATGTACGACCGCTTCCCGGTGCGCGACGTGGACGTCGAGTACCAGGCGACCGCCGACGACGACGGTCACGCCCGGATCTTCGCCGCGTTCGTGGCGGGCACGATCGACCGCTACGGCACCGGCGAGTTCCTCTCGGAGCTGGGGCCGAACATGCGGAACACCGATTCGGTCCCGTTCATGGAGGAGGTGATGTCCATCAGCCTTCGCGAGAACCGCCGCGACGAGATCGGCGAGGGCTCGAACCCTCACTGGCACCAGGCGACCGACCGCAAGGAGACCTACACGGACCAGGACTACCGCCAGGGCTTCGAGACGTGCCGGATCATCGCCGGCGCGATCGGCGAACTGGTCGGCGCGCGGCCGCACCCGTGCCCGGCGGACGTGAACCGCGACGGCGTGGTGAGCTTCCCCGACATCCTCGAGATCCTCGGCGCGTGGGGGAGCGACGCCGGGCTGGCGGACATCAACCTGGACATGTCGGTTGACTTCCAGGACCTGCTGCTGGTGCTCGGCGCGTGGGGAGATTGCCCCGAGTAGCCCGGACTCGCCTCACACCTTCTTCGACATCGCCCGGTCCATCTCGCGCTTGGCGTCGCGCTCGGCCATGTCCTGGCGCTTGTCGGCTTTTCGCTTGCCGTGCGCGAGGCCGATCAGGAGCTTCGCGCGGCCGCGCACGAAGTAGATCTTCAGCGGCACGATCGTCGAGCCTCTGGCCCGCGCCTTGGTCGCGAGCTTCGTGATCTCGCGCTTCTGGGCGAGGAGCGTGCGGACCCGGTGGGGGTTGTGCTGGCGATGGGGGCCCGCCGGGGGGTACTCGGCGATGTGCGCGCCGTGCAGCTCGAGCGCAACCGGGTCATCGGACGCCCGCACATACCCCTCGGCGAGGCTCACCTGGCCGTTGCGCACGCTCTTGATCTCCGTCCCCACGAGCTTGAGACCGCACTCGAGCGTCTCCTCGATGACGTAGTCGTGCCGCGCCCGGCGATTCTCGATCGTCGGCTCGTTGGACTTGCCCTGGTTCTTCTTCGGGCTCACGGCGGATCTGCCTCGGGTCCTGCGTTGCAAGGCTTCCCCGCCTCACACCCGCCGGCGCGGACGCCTCGCGGTGCGGGCGGGGACGCCACGGGGAGAGGGCTGAACATAGGTCCGCCCGCGGGCCGCTTCAACAGCGTAAGCGTCAACGCCGGGGGAGATGGGCGGTCGCGAATCGCCGCATCGGCTCTTGTGGGAAGATCCCGGGCACGCCATACTGGCTGATCGTGGGAAGGGGCGGCCAGAGGGCCGGGTAGCTGGTGCAACTGGTTTCGCGACCTCAGCTTACGAAGGAAGGCCTCATGTTTTTAAAGAGGAACGCAGCCGCTGGCTGTAGTGCGCTCATCGCGCTCGGTCTGGTCGGCGGGTTTGGGTCGGCGGCGATCGCCGCGGACACGGGACGGAACATCAACCTCGAAGACGGGCGGGCCCGCATCCGTCTGAGCAACGACCAGCCGGCGGCCGTGTACAGCCGCGCCGGCCGCCCGATCTCGATCCTCGGGCAGGCCATGGCGACGGGGGCCACGCCGAGCGCGAGCGCCGGAGCGTTCCTGGAGGCGAACCAAGCCCTGCTTCGCACGAGGGTCGAGGACCTCGCCCCGATCGGGCCGTTCGCCAGCGGTCGGCACCTCCTGCCCAACGGTTACGTGCGGGAGACCGATTCGTACAAGTACACGATCGTCGGGTACACGCAGTTCCGTGGCGACATCCCCGTCTTCCGAGGGTCGGTGAAGGTCACCATCTGGAACGCGGCCGACAATCCCGTCGTCAAGGTCGGCAACGCCCTGCGCGATCTCGGCGATTTCCGCCCGGACACGGCGGACCTTCCGACCGCCGCGGAGAACATCCGCGCTGCCGGGAAGGCCATCCCGCGGTTCGAGCGTTTCGAGGAGGGGCGTCTCGTGATCTGGGCCGGTGTGGACGACATCGCCGCGGAGCCCACGCTGGCCCGCGAGCTCGTCGCCGAGGCCGGCGATCCCTCTTCGCCCGACTTCCAGCGCTGGCTCCTCATCGTTGACGCGCACACCGGCGAGCTTCTTTACTCCGAGGACTGGATCCTGCACATCGACGTCTCCGGCAACACGAGCGGCAACGTCACCGACAGCCTCGGCTCCGACCAGTGCGGTCCCGAGATCCCGGCGCCCCTTCCCTACCTGAACGTCAATATCAGCGGCGGTGGCTCCGCCATGTCGGACGCGAACGGCGACTTCGTCATTCCGCACGGCGGCTCGGTCGACGTCACCGTGAACTCGCCGATGGAGGGCCTCTACTTCTTCGTCAACGCCGTCCAGGGGACGGAGGACGACCTCTCGATGGTCGTGAGCCCGCCGGGACCGGCGAACTTCCTGCACAACGGCGCGAACAACTCCGAGTTCATCCGCTCGCAGGCGAACGCCTACTCGGCGGCGAACGTCGTCCGTGACACGGCCCTGTTCTACAACCCGATGTTCCCCGATATCGGGGACCAGACCGGGTTCCAGATCGACGTGAACGAGAACTCGACCTGCAACGCCACGTACAGCCCGCCGGACGGGCCGATCAACTTCTACGCCTCCGGCGGCGGCTGCCCGAACACGGGCTACGGGACCATCGTGCACCACGAGTACGGGCACCACCTCGTCCACCGTTCGAACGACGGGAACCAGGGCCAGTACGGCGAAGGCTACGGCGACGTGATGGGTGTTCTGATCGCCGACGATCCGGGCCTCGCGTACGGGTTCTTCGGCAACTGCGATCAGCCGCTCCGGAACGCGGACAGCAACATTCAGTATCCGTGCAACGGTCCGATCCATGACTGCGGTGTGCTCATCTCCTCGTGCGTGTGGGACTTGCGCAACGAGCTCGTCGTGACCGAGCCGGCCGATTACATCGACGTGCTCGGGAGCATGATCTTCACCGCGATGCCGGAACATGCGGCGAGTTCGACCATCGGCCCCGATATCGCCGACGACTACGTGGTCGCCGACGACGATGACGGCAACCCGCTCAACGGCTCGCCGCATTACGACGAGATCGCGGCCGCGTTCGGCGCGCACAACATGGGCCCGATGCCCGTCGTCAACGTCGAATTCCAGTACCCGAACGGTCGGCCGACCATCAGCCCTCCGGGGCAGACGACAACGTTCGAGGTGAACGTGCTCGCGATCGCGGACGATCCGATCGCGGGCAGCGGCATGATCCACACCGAGATCGACGGCGAAGGTGTCGTCTCGACGCCGATGGACGAGATGTCGGCGAACATGTACGAGGCGACGCTTCCCGCCGCGGGCTGCGGCAGCGTGGTCCGCTGGTGGGTGAGCACCGACACCGTGGCGAGCGGCGAGGTGACGGATCCGCAGAACGCGCCGGCGGGCCGCTACGGCACCGCGGTGGCCACGGGCGAGATGCTGACCTTCGCCGACAACGGCGAGGGCGACCCGGGGTGGTCGGTTTCGGGTAACGCGACCGACGGTCAGTGGGACCGCGGTGTTCCCGTCGACTGCGACCGGGGCGACCCGGACAACGACGGCGACGGCTCCGGTCAGTGCTGGCTGACCGACAACAGCTCAGCCGGCGGTTGCAACAGCGACGTGGACGGTGGTCACACGATCCTGACCTCGCCGGCGATGGACGCCACGGGCAGCTCGGCGTCGATCTCCTACCGCCGCTGGTATTCGAACACCGCCGGCGACGGGCCGAACGCGGACACGATGCTCGTCGAGGTCTCGGACGACAACGGTGCGACGTGGACACTCATCGACACGGTGGGCCCCGCCGGTCCGGAGGCGACGGACGGCTGGTTCGACGTGACGCATGATCTCGCGGACGTGGTTGGTTTCGAGTTCAACGACCAGTTCCGCATCCGCTTCGACGTCTCGGACCTCGCGGGCGGCTCGGTGGTCGAGGCGGGCATCGACGCGGTCGAGCTGACCGTGCTCACGTGCGACGAGCCCGAGTGCCCCGAGGACCTCGACGGCAGCGGCGTCGTGGACTTCGACGACATCCTCGAGGTGCTCGAGAACTGGGGCGGCGCGGGTCCCGACGGCGACGCCGACGGGAACGGTGTCGTGGACTTCCAGGACATCGTGAGAGTCATCGCGAACTGGGGGCCGTGCGAGTAGGTCCCGCGTCACCCCGTGAATGCCGGGAATGAACGAGGGCGAGCCGCACGCGGCTCGCCCTTTTCATTTGATCCTCGTCAATGCCCAGAAGAGGACTCGAACCTCCACGGGATTTTACTCCCACCAGCACCTCAAGCTGGCGCGTCTGCCAATTCCGCCATCTGGGCGATGCGGTCGAGAGTATACGCATGGCGCGGCGGGCGTCGAGTCGGCCTGCGTATGCGGCGGTCGTGCGTGTCCGTGTGCTCCGGTCCCTGGCTCGGCAGGGGCCGGGTTTGAGTACGAGTCTCGAGCGTCGTCGTTGCATGCGCAGCCCACCCGGCCCTGTCAGAGCACAGGACCGGGGCACACGTGTCCCGGACCACGGGAGTTGCACGCATGACAGGACCGGGGCACACGTGTCCCGGACGACGGGAGTTGCACGCAGGACAGGACCGGGGCACGCGTGTGCCGGACTACGGGAGTTGCACGCAGGACAGGACGGGGCACACGGTGTCCCGGACGACGGGAGCCCCGGACCCAAGGGAGTCCCCGGTCCACGTGCTCGGGACCACGGGAGCTCGGAACCACGGGAGCCAGGTGTGCTCCGGTCCAAGGCTCGGCAGGGGCCGGGTCGTGTACGAGGCTCGAAGATCGTCGTTGCATGCGCACCCCACCCGGCCCTGTCAGAGCACAGGACCGGGGCACACGTGTCCCCCACGACGGGAGTTGCACATGCTCCGGACCACGGGAGTTCCACGTGTGCAGAAAACGCGAAAATTCCTCGTCGCGCGCAACTGGTTGAACCCCGGATGCTTGGGCCCCGTGGGGGCAAGAGGCCGCCCGGCGGCCACTGGACGCGCCGCCGATCGGTGGCACTCTTCACCTGAGCGGGTCGGACGTGGGGGTGGTCTCGGGTGGTCCCGGGTGGTCCCGGGTAGTCCCGGGTGGTCCGGGGGGCTTGGGGGACGGGGGCGATCGTCCGTCCGCTCGCAAGATTGACGACCCCGACGGCGGGGGGGGAGGCCACGATGCAGCGCGTCTTCGCGATTGTTCATCTCGACGATATGTGTCACCGGATCGAGCCGCGTCTGATCCAGCTCGTCGTCGGCGCGATGCGCGGCGTCGCGGACGTCGCGGTCGACGCGGAGGCCGCGGTGGTGCGTGTGCTGATCGATCAGGAGGTCGTCGGCCTGCCGGACATCGTGCACGCGCTCGAGGACGCGGGTTACCGGGCGGTGAGCGTCGCGTTGCGGACGGGGGCGGCGACCTTCGTGTCCGACGCGCGGGACGAACTTCGTCTGCGTCCCTTTACCCATCGGGCATTCATCGATACGCCTGCGCGCGGCCACTGATCCCGCGAGCGGCTGCTATGATCCGGCGCCCATGCCGGACACGACGCTGCGCATCAACGAGATCTTCCACTCGATCCAGGGCGAATCGACCCGGATCGGGCGGCCGTGCGTCTTCGTGCGGCTGACGGGGTGTCACCTGCGGTGCGCCTACTGCGACACCGAGTACGCCTTCCGGGAGGGCGAGACGCGCACCGTCGAGTCGGTCGTCGCCGAGGTCGCGGGTCATCGCACCGACCTCGTCGAGATCACCGGCGGCGAGCCGCTGCTCCAGAAGGGCGTGCACGAGCTCGAGCGGACGCTCCTGGATCTCGGGAAGACGGTGCTCATCGAGACGTCGGGCGCGTGCGACATCGGGGCGTGCGATCCGCGCACGATTCGCATCGTCGACCTGAAGACCCCGGGGAGCGGCGAGGCCGACCGCAACCGGATGGACAACCTCGCGCTGCTCAACCCGCGCGACGAGGTGAAGTTCGTCGTCACCGACCGCGCCGACTACGAGTGGGCGCGCGACATGATCCGCAGGCACCGGCTCGCCGACCGTTGCGCCGAGGTGCTCATGTCGCCCGTGTTCGAGCAGGCGCCGGGCCTCGAGATCGCGGGCAGTCCCGGCCTCCCGCTGCGCGAGCTCGCCGGGTGGATCCTCGCCGACGGTCTCGACGTGCGTCTCCAGCCGCAATTGCACAAGTTCATCTGGGATCCGGCGATGCGGGGAGTGTGAGCCATCGCGATGCACGTTCGCCTCTCCAAGACCTTCACGTTCGAAGCCGCCCATCACCTGCCCGACTTTCCCGAGGGGCACAAGTGCCGGCGGATGCACGGGCACTCGTTCAGCGTGGACGTGGTCGTCGCGGGCGAGATCCCTGCGGGGCGGTCGTACCTGATGGACTACGGCGACATCAAGGCGGCGATCGGTCCGGTGCGAGACCGGCTTGATCACCGGCTGCTGAACGACATCGAGGGGCTGGGGAATCCGACGAGCGAGATGCTCGCGCACTGGATCTGGGTGCGGCTGGCGCCGGCGCTGCCGATGCTCGACGAGATCACGGTGCGCGAGACGTGCACGAGCGCGTGCGTCTACCGCGGACCGGGCGCGGGGTCGTCCGGGGGGTCGTCCGCGGCGTCGTCCGGGGGGTCGTCCGGGGGGTCGTCCGGGGCGTCGGTTTGAGGATCCTGATCGAGCGCGGCGGCGAGATCGTGGATCCGGACGACGCCGGCGTCGTCGCGGCGACCGTCGCGGACGGCAATCCGCTTGCGAACGGATGGGACGCGGCGGGTGCGATCGCGCACGCGGCGGCGGACCGGCCGCTCGTCCTCTGGTCGGGGGCATGCGCCGACGACCTCTTCGCGGCCCATCCCCACACGTGGGGTGCACCGGGCTGGGACGCGCTCGCCCGGGCGTGCGACGCGCTCGCCCCGCGGCTCGCCGAACGCGGATGCGTCGCCTGCTTCCGCCCGCACGCGCGTCACGTGCTGAGCGACGCGCCGTCGTGCCGCCGGTTCCTGACCGAGCACGCGGACGGCCCGTTCGGCCTCGCGCTCGCGCCGGCGCTCATGCTCGAGCCGTCGATGGTGCGGGCGATCGAGGATCACCTCGAGCGGATCTTCGAGTCGGTCGCGGCGGACGCGCGCTTCCTCTTCCTCGCGGACATCGTGACGGACGGCGAACGCTGCAGGGCGGTGCCGCTTGGGCAGGGCGTGATGCCGCGGGAGCACGTGCTCGGTCTGATCGGGCGCCACCTGCCGCCCTACGTGCCGGTCGTTCTCGCCGACGCCGACGTCGGCGGGCAGCGCGCGTGGCTCGGGCGAGGAAACCAGAAGTAGACGCAACCAGAGGTGGTGTGCCCCGGTCCTGTGCTCTGACAGGGCCGGGTGGTGTACCCACGAAACGACGGTATCGGGAGTGCGGACCCCACCCGGCGCTTGCCGGGCCAGGGACCGGGGCACACGGGGATCCTCGTGCAGCTTGTCGCAGCGATCCGGATCCGGTCAAATGATCGCATGCCGAAGGCCCCCCCGAACCTCGACCACCCCACGCTCGCGCGGGTGAAGGCCGCGTTCCCCGACGTGAAGCTCTTCGCGACCGAGTTCCGCGGGCAGACGACGCTCGTCGTGCCGGCCTCGGACTCGCACCGCATCCTCCGGATGCTGCGCGATGATCCGCAATGCGACTATGACTTCCTCAGCGACGTCACCGGCGTCGATTACCTCGGCTACCCGGCCGAGACGATGGGCCGCTTCGCGGTGGTGTACCTGCTTGCGAGCTACCGGCACGGGCGGCGCATCACGGTCAAGGTGTTCCTCGATCCGACGATCGACACGACGGGCACCGACCCCGACCCCGCGCTCGAACTCGACTCCGTCACCGGTATCTGGCCCGGCGCGGAATGGCGCGAGCGCGAGGTGTATGACATGTTCGGCATCCGCTTCCGCAACCACCCGGACCTCCGCCGCATCCTGACGTGGGAGGGCTATCCGGCGCACCCGCTGCGCAAGGACTACCCGCTGCGCGGGCGGGGGGAGCGCGAGATGTACCGCGTCACGGCGCGCGACGCGACGTAGGCCGACTTCGCAAATCCGCCAGGGAGCGCGCCGCAGGCACGGCGTTCCCGCTCAGGCGAGCGCCGCCCGCGCCGCCGCGAGATCCGGCATCATCCCGGAGTCTTCCGCCACCCAGTCGTAGACGACCGTCCCCGTCGCGTCCACGACGAACACGGCGCGCTTCGTCACGCCCTTCATGCCGCGGAAGTCCTCGTAGAGGACGCCGTACTCGCGCGCGACCTCCTTGTTGAAGTCCGAGAGGATCGGGAAGGGGATGTCATACTCCTGCCGGAAGCGGTCGGTCACGAACGGGCTGTCGATCGAGATGCCGTAGACGTTCGCCTTCAGCTTCGTCCACGCGTCCCAGCCGTCGCGCACGGCGCACATCTCGTCCGTGCACACCGAGCTGAACGCCAGCGGGAAGAAGAGCAGCACGACCGGCTCGCGGCCGAGCACGGCGCCCACGTTCACGGGTGTCCGTGGTTTCGCGTTCAGCGTGAATCCCGGCGCCTTGTCGCCCGTCGTGATCGCCATACGCTCTCCGCGTTCAGCGGCCGACGCCCCCGCCCCCGCGATACACGGTTACGGTGTCCCGCCGCATGTCCCACAGCACGCGCTCGTGGTGGATCGGCTCGCGCGCGCCGCGCGTGAGGATCGACACCATGCTGCCCGGCACCGCGTTCATCTCGGCCAGCCCCGTCGCGACGTTGTAATCGAACTCGTCGCACGCGACGTCGCGCTCGGGGCTCCGGACGAAGATGCCGCCGCGGCCGTAGAGCCGCTTCGGCTCCATCGGACCGCCGAACTCGAGCGCGCCCGGCCGTGCCGCGGCCCGGTCCCCGGCGTCGGCGCTGCCGCGCTCGACCGTCGCCTCGACACGGTCGCCGGTCAGCGTCACCGTGGACTGGTCGAGGTCGCGATGCAGCACTTCGACGTCGCCGGTCATCAGGATGTTGAAGCGGTTGTCGATCTCCTGCGTCATGTGGAGCGTGTCCTGCCAGCGGAAGAGCGTCGTGCCCTTGCCGCCGAACCCGCCCGTGTCGTCCTTTGCCCCATCCCGTGCCCCGTCCCGTGCCCCGTCCCGTGCGCCATCCCAGTCGTCGCGGATGAGCAGCTCGCCGTCGCCGGTCACGATGGCCTCGAGCGTGCGCTGATCGTACTGCACGTGGTTGCCCGCGACGTAGAACACCCGCGGCGTGCCGCCGTGCTGCGCGTGCGGCCACGTGCGGTTCTCCAGCCGCGCGTCGCCCTGGGCGACGAGTCGGGCGAGCTCCGTGCGGGACTCCTCGCCGTCCGCGGTCGGAAGGATCTCGATGAACTCGAGCGTCAGCGACCAGGTGCTGATCGTGTTGAACTCGAACGCGTTCGGGCGCGACTCCGCCATCACGTCGCCGCGCAGCTCGAGCGAGCCGCCGCCGTCGTCCGCATTCGCAACGTACAGCGCGGATTCCGTCCACTTCGCGTCGATGGTCCGCTCGCCGTCGAGGTCGGGAACGCCGATGGGTCCGTCGTTCGGGAGGTCGAACGGCGCCGCGAACTGGTAGAACGCGCCGCCGCTCTGCACGCGGTACTGCCCCGTCCCGCGGTTCAGCACGAGGTGCGTCCCGCGGTCGAGCGCGTAGGTCTCGCCGATGACGACGACGCGCGACCCCATGAGCTCGGCCGTCTCGTTCGTGCCGTCCGCGAAGAGCCGGTCGGCGAAGGCCCGCTCGCCGCGCGCGAGGCGGATCTGCACGGAGTCCTTCGCGCGGACCTCCTCGACGTCGACGCGCGCGCTCGCGAAGTCGTCGCCCGTCGCCCGCGGCGACGCCGGCGCGTTTGCTTCGACCCGTTCGCGGAACGTGACGAGCAGCTCGCCCGCCCACATCTCCTGGTCCACGTCCGCGACGTGCACGCCGCCGCTGGCGAGCAGCCGGACGGGGATCGCCTGCCCCCGCGCGTTCTCCCGGATGTCCACGTGCAGATCGTCGCAGCGGATCGCGCCCGGCTCTCCCGTGCTGCGCGCGTGGACGTCGCCGTGGGCCTCGATCCACTCGATGCCCCCGGAGGCTCCGCCGGCCTCGTCCGGTCCGCCGCCGGCGCCGCCGAATTTCACCTTCATCTCGTCCGCGTGCGTGAGCCGAAGCTCCGGGCTCACGACCACGACGTCGCCGCGGAAGTGAGCGAGGTCGGCGCGCGGTCGCCCGGGCGGCGACGCGGGGCCGGGAGCCTCGGGCCCGCGCTCGTTCGGGCCGGGCGTCGCGGGCCGGATCTCGACGCCGTCACGCCACGTGATGCGAAGCTCCTCGGCGCGGTCCGCGTCGTCGAGCCACGCGAGGTCGGGGGCCGTCGCCGGATCAGGGATCCACGGCCGGTCGAACCGGCGGTAGCGGCCGCGTCCGCTCAGCACGTAGCGCTGCGTGACCTCGTCGATCGTGATGCGTCGCGCGCGGTCGATCACATTCCCGCCGTCCACGAGCACGACCTGCCGGCCCTCGAACACCGCCGTGCGGCCGATCGCGTCGATGGTGAGGCGGTCGGCGAAGACGTGCTCACCGCCCGGGAGCCGCAGACGCACCGAGTTCTCGGCGAGGATGCTCTCGACGTCGGTGCCCGTCGCCTGGCGCGCCGACGGATCATCACGGAACGTCACGTCGAGCGATTCGGCCCAGAGTGTCTGCTCGGCGTCCGCGGCGATCACGTTCCCGCGCGCGCGCATGAACTCCGCCCGGACGCCGCTCGACGCTTCGCCGGCGTCGGCCGCCGGCGCGAAGCCGATGAGGAACGTCTCGGCGCGCAGCTCGCCGCCGCCTGCTGGTTCTGACCCGTCGCGCCGCGCGCTCAGCGCGAGATCGTCGCTCTCGACGAGCACGTCGCCGCGGAAGTCGGCGCTGCGCAGCGCGCCGAGCGCGCCGTCGCCGCCCGCCTCGTCGAAGGCGAGATCGACCTCGTCG
>CAZXBB010000218.1:0-13025 GCA_964638815.1 uncultured Isosphaeraceae bacterium | reverse complement strand
CAATTGACCATTCCGGAGGTTCCCGGTTCCCCGTTCCCGGTTCCCCATTCCGCCGGATCAACCCGACTCCAGCCTCTTCGATGCCGTCCGGATCGACGAGCTCAGGATGGCCACGAGCTCGTTCGCTTCAACGCCGGCTGCGAATTTCACGCGGGCGGGCGGCGATGTCGTCCCCCTTCGGCAGGTCGGTGACGTACGGCCGATGTTGCCCGGGCACGCGGGAGTCGGTGGAGCCACCTCCGGAAACGGGGAACGGGGAACGGGGAATCGGGAACCAGGAACGGTCGATTGAACAATGGGAAACGGGAAGTCGGGAATCTCGGAGTGCGCCATCCGCAGCGGCTCCGGCGACATCGGCGACCTGCTCGCGTTGCTGTCGGCGTGGGACGCCGTGCCCGACGTCGCGGGCCCGGGTACGGGCAGACCCCCCGGGTCGGGCCCAGCCGTTATCGGAAACGACGACCCCCCGCACGATGCCGCCCGGCGGACACTGCTCAGTTGTGCATAAAGGGTCTGCACGCAGACGCCGATGCTCTCCTGATCCCGCGACGATCCGGGGGCGTCCCGCGCCCGCGGTCGGTCGCCGTCGCCACGGACACGACCGAGACCCGATGTTCTCCCGACTCTCCTACCGATCCCGGCTCGTCGCCATGACCACCGCGATCACGGGGGAAGCGCTGGTGCTCGCCGGTGCCGTGACGGTCGGGAGCCAGCTCGCGCAAATGCGAGGAGCGCTCGTCGACTCGGCGAGCAGCCAGGCGAACGTCATCGCGGCGACGTGCGCCGACGCACTGGCGCGCCGCGACGCCACCGCCGCCGGGCGCGTGCTCCGCGCGCTCGAGGCTGACCCCAACGTCTCCGGCGCGTTCATCCACGGCCCGGACGGCGGGGTCTTCGCGCAGTTCGTCCGGGAGGACGCTTCGCGGCGTTACCCCGTCGATCTGGACGGCCGAGCGTTCGAAGGGCGCTTCCTCTTCATCGGCAGCCCGATCACCTCCGGCGAAGCGCCGCTCGGGCGGCTGGTCCTGAAGTACGACGCGGCGGAGCTCTACGCGCACGGGGCACGCTCGGTGCGAACGGTGGCGATCGTGATCGCGGGCGCCCTGCTGCTGGCGATGCTGCTTTCCTGGCGCATGTACCTCCGCATCGCGCGGCCGCTCCTCGACCTCGCGGCCACGGCAAAGCGGGTCACCGACGACGAGGACTTCTCGATCCGGGCGAAACGCTACACGTCGGACGAGCTCGGTCACCTGACGGACGTGTTCAACGACATGATCGCGCGGATCCAGTCCCGCGACGCCGCGCTCGAGAAGTCCCGGGCGGATCTCGAGCATCGCGTGGAGGAGCGCACCGCCGACCTGCGGCGGACGAACGAGATGCTCGAGCTGGGCATCGAGGAGCGCCGGGCGGCCGAGGCGCAGCTCCGGCACCACGCGTACCACGACGCCCTGACCGGTCTGCCCAACCGCACGCTGCTCACGGACCGGCTCGAGCGGTGCATCGCGCGCGTCAGCCGGGACCGCGCGTACCTCTTCGCGGTCCTGTTCCTGGACCTCGACAACTTCAAGGTCATCAACGACAGCCTCGGGCACGAGCTGGGCGACGAGCTCCTCGTGGCGATCACGACGCGGCTGCAGGCGTGCCTGCGCACGGTGGACGCCGTGGTTCGCGCAGAGAACGTGGCGGCCCGCCTCGGCGGGGACGAGTTCGTGCTCCTGCTGGATGACCTGAAGCAGCCGTGCGACGCGGCGATCGTCTGCCAGCGTCTGCTGGACATGCTCGCCGAGCCGTTCGATCTCGGCGGCAACGAGGTCGTCGTGACGGCGAGCATCGGCGTCGCGCTCAGCAACAGCTCCTGCGCGAGCGCCGGGACCATGCTCCGCGACGCCGACATCGCGATGTACCGTGCGAAGGAAGCGGGCAAGGCACGGTACGCCCTGTTCGACAGCACGATGCACGTCGAGGCCATCGCCCGCCTCGAGATGGAGAGCGACCTGCGCCGCGCCGTCGAGAGCGAGGACTTCGAGCTGGCGTTCCAGCCGATCATCGCCCTTGAGGCGGGGCGGATCGCCGGTTTCGAGGCGCTGCTGCGGTGGACGCACCCGAAGCGCGGCGTCGTGCCGCCCGACGAGTTCGTCCCCATCGCCGAGGAGACCGGGCTCATCACCCCGATCGGCACGTGGGTGCTCCGCGCGGCGTGCCGGCAGCTCAAGGCGTGGGACGAGGCCGGCCTGGCGGCCTTGGACCTGTGCATGAACATCAACGTCTCGCGCCGCCAGCTCCTCGAGCCGGGGCTGTGCGAGGAGGTCGCGCGGACGCTGAAGGAACTGAACCTCGCGGGCCGGCGGGTAAACCTCGAGATCACCGAGAGCGCGATCATCGAGGATGCGGACCACGCGACGAAGTGCCTGCTCGAGCTGCGGCGTCTCGGCGTCGGCGTCCACATGGACGACTTCGGCACGGGCTACTCGTCGCTGAGCTGCCTGCACCGGTTCCCCCTCGACGTCGTGAAGATCGACCGCGCCTTCATGGGGACGATGGTCCAGGATCGCAACTACGTCGCGGTCGTGCACGGCATCATCACGATCACCCACAACCTCCACATGCGCGTCACGGCGGAAGGGGTCGAGACGACCGAGCAGCTCGCGCAGATCCTCTCGCTCGATTGCGACTTCGCGCAGGGCTACCTGTTCTCGCGCCCCGTGGGCGCCGAGGAGGCCTTCGCGCTCTGCGGCGACGAAGGGCGGTGGCGCATTCCGTCGGTCGCGACGCCCGACGCCCGCGACGGCGCGTAGCGGTGTTTGTCCACGAGTGGGCCGGGTCGCCGCATTCTTGTGGTGCGGGCGTCCTCGCCTGCACCCGGCGTTCGTGTGTGGACCAGTGCAGGCGAGGTCGCCTGCACCACAATGGCCCCAGTGCAGGCGAGGTCGCCTGCACCACAATGGCCCGCGCGTTACGCATTACGAGGCGGACCCGGAGTTCACCTGGCCAACGTCCGCGGGTACCAGTCTGGCGTCGGGATCGGTCTCCTCCGCTGACCTGCCAGGCGTCGATTCGGGCATCGCGTTTCCGACGGGTTCCGCCTTCGTCCCGGACTCCGCCGGGGTAGACTCGACAGCGACCGCGAAATCGATTTCGCCGAGGTTCTCGCGATCCTGGCGAGCTGGGGACCGTGTCCCGGGTGAGGATCAGCCGTGTGAGCACCGGCCGGGTCAGCACGAGACGGATGCAACAGGAGGAACCGACGATGCCCGAATTCCGCCGACGCGCCGTTCTTCCGCTCATGGTGGCCCTGGCGTTCGCCGCCGTCGCCGCCGGAGGCGACGTCCCGGCGGACTTCGCGCCGCGCCTTCCCATCGCGCGGCCGGTGCCGCAGCCGGCGCCCGACGGGCCCACCGTCGATGCCGGACGCGGGCCTGTACCGGTGATCGTGCCCTCGTCGTACGACGCGGGAACGCCGACGCCGCTCGTCATCGCGCTGCACGGCTATACGAACACCGGGCCGGAGGTCGAGGCGTACTTCCGGCTCGCCCCGCGCGCCGAGGAGTACGGCTTCCTCTATCTCTTCCCGACGGGGACGGACGACCTCTTCGGCAACCCGTTCTGGAACGCGACCGACGCATGCTGCAACTTCTTCGGAAGCGGCGTGGACGACTCCGGGTACCTGCGAGCGCTCGTGGAGGTCATGGGCGCGGAGTACAACGTCGATCCCCGGCGCGTGTACTTCGTCGGACACTCGAACGGCGGTTTCATGTCTTACCGAATGGCGTGCGATCACGCGGACACGGTGGCCGCCATCGCGAGTCTCGCGGGGGCGACGTGGCTCGATCCGGCCGACTGCGCGCCGGCCGGACCCGTCGATACGCTTCAGATCCACGGGACGTCCGACGGGGTCATCAGCTACAACGGCGGCTGCAGTTTCGGGAACTGCTACCCGGGCGCGGTCGCGACCACCGAGCAGTGGGCGGCGTTCAACGGGTGCTCGCCCGTGGGCGAGCCCGGCGACGAGACCTACGACATCGACGGCGGGATCCCCGGGGCGGAGACGACGGTCCTGCGGTATGACACCGGCTGCGAACCCGGCGGTTCGTCGCAGTTGTGGACGATTCCCGGCGGACCGCACTCGCCCGCGCTCACGCCCGAGTTCGGCCGCCTCGTGGTGGAGTTTCTCCTCGCGCACCCGAGGCCCTCCGACTGCCCCGAGGACCTCGACGGCAGCGGCGCGGTCGATTTCGCCGACCTGCTGACGATCCTGGGGACATGGGGACCGTGCCCGCCGAAGGGGAGCTGTCCGGCGGACCTCGACGGCAGCGGGGCGGTGGACTTCGGCGACCTGCTCCGGGTGCTGGGCGCCTGGGGGGGGTGCTGACGGGGCCGGGTGGTGTGCCCATGGCACGACGGTTTTCGGACGGCTTCGGAAGCACGGACCGTCACCGGGCACCCGCCGAGCCAGCGACCGGGGTAGCCGTCGACGTCCCGTCCTCCGACGGGGCCGCGTGTTGTCCCCATCGAACGCGCCCGGCAGGACTCGAACCTGCAACCCTCGGCTTCGAAGGCCGATGCTCTATCCAATTGAGCTACGGGCGCCCTGGCGGCGTCATGGTATCGCCAACGGCATTGTCGCGCCGCGGACGGCATTCTCGCGCCGCGGACGGCATCCTCGCGCCGCGGACGGCATTCTCGCGCCGCGGCCGGCATCCTCCCTCCGCGGCTGCCGCCCGCCCGCCGCGGCCGGCGCGCGCCCGCCACGCTCCGCCCGGTCCGGCGGCGGCCTTGCCGCCCCCGGTGGACGTTATCGGAGCCCGCGGATACCCAGAATAGGCTTGATTGTGACGCAACCCCGTGCAACCATGGGTGCTTGTGGCTCGTACCCTGAAGTGTTGGAGGAGGACCGATGAGAGCTCTCAATATGAAGACCCCCCTGTTTGCGCTCGCTATCTCTGCCCCGCTGATCGTGGCGGCGGGCGCGACGGCGGACATCGTCCAGATCATCGACGCCGCCGGTGACGGATTCGGCGGGAACCCGCTGGATCGTCCGCGCAGCATCTTCGGCTCGACGAATGCAACCCAGTCGCGCATCGATGTCTACGTCGCCGGCGGCGGCACTGACAACGGTTTCCGGATCGACCGGAATCTCCAGGTCGCGGCGATCATCCGCGCGGCGGGCGACGGGGTGAACCCGCTGACGAACACGTTCGGCGCGGCCGGTGACACGCTCTTCGCCTGGTTCAGCGGAACGAACAGCGACAACGTCTTCCGCAACCGCGGCTCGAATCTCGAGCTGATCAACGCCGGCGATGGCCTTGATGCGCCCTTCGACCTGGCTCTGTCGCGGGACGGCCTTCGCACGTCGTACGTTGCCGGCGGATCGAGCGACAACGCGTACTTGATGAACTTCGACGGCACGGTGGTCACCGAGCTGATCAACTCCACGGGTGACGGGATCAACCCCCTCGACTTCGCGTTCGGCATCGACGTCGATCTGGCCGGAAACGTGTACGTGACCGGGGCGAGCAGCGACAACGCCTTCAGGATCGCGGCGGGTGACGGCGCGATCACGCAGATCATCGACTCGACCGGCGACGGCAACGGCAACGCGCTGGCGCGCCCCTTCGGCATCGCCGTCGCGGACGACGGCACCGCGTATGTCACCGGCACCGACAGCGACAACGCCTTCCGGATCGATCCTGACGGCACGGTCACGCAGATCATCGACTCGACCGGCAACGGGGCGGGAACCCTGGACCGGCCGTTCGGCATCGGCGTGGACCGCTCCGGCGTCGTCTACGTCGCCGGCAGCACCAGCGACAATGTCTTCCGCATCGAGCCGGACGGCACGACCTGCATCGTCATCGACGCCACCGGTAACGGCCAATTCGGTCTCGATGGCGCCGAAGGCATTTCGGTCCTCGACGAGGATCCGCTCCTGGCCGTGTACGTCACCGGACCGAACAGCGACAACGCCTTCAGGATCGACGGTGAAGACCTTGCCTGCCCCGTGGTGGTCTGCCCGGAGGACCTCGACGGCAGCGGCGCCGTCGACTTCGGCGACATCCTCGCGGTCATCTCCGCCTGGGGCGAACCCGGCGGACCCGAGGATCTCGACGGCAGCGGAACGGTGGACTTCGGTGACCTCGTCATCGTTCTCGGCGCGTGGGGCCCCTGCGAGTAAAGCAAGGCTCCTCCGGTCCGATTCAGGACACACCACGCACTGTGGCGGTCGCCCGTCCCAGTGCGTTTTTTAGATGGGTCCTTCCAAGAGCCCCCCACCCCCCCGGGGGTCCCCCGCCGTGCCCGCCCCGCTCGCCACGCTCACGCTCGCCTTGTCCGTCTCAATCCCGGCGGGCATCGTGAACGTCGCGCAGAACGCGGGGTTCGAGTCGGGTGAGCTCGACCCCTGGTACCAGGACGTCGACGAGGGCGGGCCCGAGGACTGGAACGTCACGGAGTCCGACGAGCAGTCGGGCCGGTACTCGGCCACTGTCCGGGGCCCCAAGAGTCTGCGGCAGAACTTCGAGCCCATCGACGGCGACACCGTTCTCGAGATCTCATTCTGGCTCCGGCACCCGGAGATCGGCTCGAGCCGCGTCACGCTCTTCTACGACGACGGCACCACTGGTGCGACCATCGTCGAGGCGAGCACGTCCGACTGGGAGTTCTTCCTGCTCACGCCGTTGCTCGACCGGAACCGGAGGCTCATCGGGTTCGCGGTGTACGGATTCGGCGACGGCGGGCTGAAGGACCGGACCTTCCTCGATGAGGTGGTGATCCTCGTTGACCGCCCCGACTGCCCGGAGGACCTCGACCGGAGCGGCGCCGTCGACTTCGGCGACATCGTCATCCTCCTCACGTCCTGGGGCACTGCGGGCGGGCCGTTCGATCTCGACGAGAGCGGCCTCGTGGACATCGGCGACCTGCTGCGCGTGCTGACGGCGTGGGGCAAGTGTCCCGAACCCGCATGATCCATGAAGCGTGTCGTCCTGTGGGCGATCCGCGCTGGTTGCGCGGCCCTCGCATTCGTTGTGTTGAATGACCCTGTCGAACCGCGATACGCGAGTCGCGCCCGTCGATCAGGACGCGCCGTCGCCCGCCTCGGACTCCTTGCCGCGCACGCGCTCCGTCGTGACGAGGCTCGCAAGCTGCGCGATGGACCTGACACCCATCTTCCGCATGACCTCGGCGCGGTGCACGTCGATGGTCTTCGGGCTGACGGAGAGCTCGTCCGCGATCACGCGGCTGGTCTTGCCCGCGACGATGTGGCCCATGACCTCGCGCTCGCGCTTCGTGAGCGTCGCCATTCGCCGACGAGTCTCGCGCTGCTCCTCGAGCCTCGATCGCTGCGCGCCGTCGACCTCGAGGGCGTGCTGAATCCGCTCGAGGAGCACCTGCGGCGCGACAGGCTTCTCGATGAAGTCCACGGCCCCGGCCTTCATCGAGGAGACCGCCTTCCGCACGTCGGCATAGCCCGTGATCACGATGACCGGAATCGCGCAGCCGCGATCGCGCAGCTCCTGCTGGAGCTCGAGACCGCTCATCTCCGGCATGCGGATGTCCGACACGACGCACCCGGGCATGTCCGGGTCGTAGGCATCGAGGAACTCGCGCGCCGACGCGAACGTCGCCACCGCGATGCTTGCGGACTTCAGGAGTCGCTCGGTGGACATCCGGATTCCCGGATCGTCGTCCACCACGAATACGGTGCCTTCGGACATGCGACATGACCCCCGTGGAAATGAGCACCCACGTCGATGATTCTACCGCCGTCCGGCCCGCGCGAGAAGCGCTGAGTCGTTCCAGTCTCCCGGTCAGTCCGCGACTTCGGGACGCGATCGCGGCACGCGGATCGTGAAGCTGGCGCCGCCGGCCGCGTCGTTCGTCACATCGAGACGGCCGCCGTGCATCTTGACGATGCGGCGGGCGAGGGAGAGGCCGAGACCCATACCCTTCGACTTCGTCGTGTAGAACGGCTCGAAGACGTTGGCGAGCGCCGCGTCGGGGATGCCTGGCCCGGTGTCACGCACGGAGATCTCGATCTCGTCGCCGTCAACGACCCTCGTCTCGATCGTGAGAACGCGGCGGTCGAGGTTCGGCGCGCCCATCGCCTCGATCGCGTTGTTCGCGAGGTTCTGGATCGCCTTCTCGAACTGGACGATGTCGAGCGGGACCTCCGGCAGGTCGTGGAGCAGGTTCGTCTCGACCGACACGCCCGCGTGCCGCGCCGTCGGTCCGAGCAGGTCGAGCACGCCGCGCACGATCTCGTTCACGTCGGCGGGGACCGGTCGCGGAAGCTCGCTGCGCGAGAAGTTGCGGAGACGACACATGATGTCCGCCGCGCGCTGGGCATGCGTCACGATCTGCCCGAGATCGGCGCGAACGAGGTCGTGGTCGGTCGCCGCGGAATCCAGCTCGCGGCTGCAGGTTTCGGCGAAGGTCATGATCGCCTGGAGCGGCTGGTTCAGCTCGTGCGAGAGCGACGCCGCCATCAGCACGAGGGTCGAGAGGTTCGACGCGCGGGCGAGACGCGCCTGGTTTTCCTTCGCCTGCTCCTCGGCCCGCTTGCGCTCGGTGATGTCGATGAAGATGCCGCGGGTGCGGACCGCCTTGCCGTCGCGGTGCGAGACGATCGTCGTGAGGTCCTTGATCCAGACGGTCTCTCCGCCGCGGGAGACCAACCGGTACTCGAACTCGTGATCCTGGCTCGCATCGCGGTGCTCGCGGCTGAGCTGGATGACCCAGTCGCGATCGTCGGGATGGAGGCGTTTCCTCCAGAACCCCGGTCGCTTCCACGCGTCGACGGAGAAACCCAGCAGGTCGCGGGCGTGGTGCCCCACCCCCACGAAGTCGAATCGATCCTCGGCCTCGTCGAACTCCCAGACGACGTACTGCACGCCCTCGTGCAGCAGGCGGTAGCGGTCCTCCGACTCGCGCAGGACGGTCTCGGCCCGACGGCGCTGCGCGCTCGCGCGGTGCAGGCGGGCGAGGGCGACGCGCAGCTCGGCCGTGCGATCGCGCACCTGCTCCTCGACTTCCTCCGTGGCGTTCCGCAGTGCTTCCTCGAGCCGCTTCAGCTCGGTGATGTCGCGCGAGATGCCGATCGTGCCGATGATCGAGCCGTCGGCCTTGCGGAAGGGCACCTTGGTCGTCGAGAACCATCGCCGGCGTTCATCGCCGGCGCCGTTGTCCTCGATCTTGCCGATGATCGGCCGGCCCGTCGCCACGACGTCCTCTTCGTCGGCGCGGTACCGCCCGGCCGTCTCGTCCGGAAAGAAGTCGGCGTCCGTTCGTCCGATCGCCTCGTCCGGCGCACCGAGGCCGAGGTAGCCGGTCTGAGCGCGGTTGACGCGGACGAACCGGCTCGCGAGGTCCTTGAAGTAGATCGCGTCGGCCGCGTTGTCCATCAGCGTCTGAAGCAGCTGCTGCTCGTTCCGAAGCGCCAGCTCCGAACGGCTGCGCTCGATGGCGATGCCGGCGACGTGCGCGGCCGACTCGATGAGCTTGCAATCCGCCTCGGAGGGCCGGCGCGGCGTGCGGTAGTACGACGCGAACGTGCCGAGTACGCTCCCGTCGGAACCGAAGATCGGTTGCGACCAGCAGGCGCGGAGACCGTGCGCCCGGGCGACGTCGCGGTAGTCCGCCCACAGCGGATCGATGAACGTGTCCGCGACGATCACGCGCTCGCCCCGGTAGGCGGCCGTCCCGCATGATCCCGCACGCGGGCCGATCGGGAGGCCGTCGATCACGCGGTTGTACGCCTCGGGCAGGTGCGGCGCCGCGCCCTGGCGCAGATGCTGGCCGTCGAGGAGCAGCACCGAAGCGATCATGCCGTCGCCCTGCGCTTCGATCTGGAGCGTCAGGGCGTGGAGCACGTCCGCGAGAGGACTACCCGTCGCCAGGTGCTCGAGCACGGCGGCCTCGCCCCGGTGCATCGACTCCCAGCGACGTCGGTCGGTGATGTCGGTGACGAGCGAGAAGAAACCGATGACGTCCCCGGCATCGTCCCGGTGGGGAATGTATACCCCGTTCACGCATCGCTTGTCACCGTCGCGGCTGCGATACTCGAGCTCGTATTCAACCTCGCGTCCGGCGAGCGCCGTCGCCATGTGACGTTTGACGGTTGCATACGTGGGCGCGCTGAGTATTCGTCCCACTACGTCGTCGACGTGCCGCCCGAGGATCGACGTGCGGTCGACGCCGACGGTGCGCTCGTGGGCCGCGTTCGTGAAGAGATACCGCTCGTTGGCGTCGATGTAGGAGATGAGGACCGGCAGCGAATCGGCAATGAGCCGAAGCTGCTCCGCGCCGTCGAAACGGTGGAGTGCGTCCTTTGCCCCCGGTGGAATCGAGCCGATCCTGGTCATCGCGACGCTCCCGTCGGTCTGTCCCCATTCTACGGGCGCCTCGCCGCGACCGGATCCTGGACTGCACGGGTCGAGGAATCAGGTCACGGAGCCGGGTCACGGAGCCGCTCACGGAGCCGCTCGCGGAGCCAGTCACGGAGCCGGCAGGAAGTCAGGACAGGCAGGAGCGTGTCACGCGGGGAAGCGACGCGTGGTCGGGAACCGTCGCCCGGGCTCGCCCCGTGGCCCTCGTGCCCGCCCTGTGCGCCCGGGCTTCGGTCCTGGCGTCAGACGCTGAAGGCCGGCGTCGCCGCGCCGTCGGCGCCGACGACGAAGGGCAGCCAGACGAGGCCGAAGCGCCTGAGCGAGATGTCCGCCTTGCGGGGGCGCACGACGATCTCCTCGAAGACGAGCTCGTCGACGTTCATCTTCCCCTCGATGCCCGCCACCTCCTCCTCGAATTCGCGCTCGAGGTCACGGAGGCGCTGCTCCACCACCTCCACGCTCTCGCGCGCGCGTTTGATGTCGCCGCGCTCGCGCATCGTGCGCCCGGCCCCGCGGAGCGTGGAGCCGGCGCGGCTGACCGTGCCGACGCTCGTCGTCCGGCGTCCGAACATCGCGCCAAGGATCGTCGCGCCGAGCGAGACGGCGGTGGAGAGGCCCGCCTGTTTCGCCTGCGCGGACTCCCGCTCGACGCGCTCCTCGGCGCGTCGGATCCGGTCCCGCATGGTCGTGATCTTCGGCTCGTACCGCCTGCGCAGCTTATCGACATCGAGATCGCGACGCTCCTGCGCGACGTGGCGCAGCCGCACCCGGAAGTCCCGCTCGTTCTCGCCCGGCCCGGAGTACTGCCTGAGCTCCGGCGAGCGGAGGATCGTCGTGGGGTGGTTGCGGTAGAGGTGGCTGACGAGCGCCTTCGACCACGACGCATACGACGCGGCGCGCGTCGCCTTCGCTGGGATCGCGTCGAATCGCGCGTCCGGGGCGGGTTCCGTCTCGAGGCCGGGCGCGGGGGACGGGAGCGGCGCCGCGTCTTCCCACGGATCCGGCGGCACGTCGTCGTCGAGCCGTGCCAGCAGCCCGATCTCCTCCCAGGTGTCCACGCCGGCCGCGGCCCGCACGTAGTGCAGCCGCGCCACGCCGATCAGCGCCGGCCGGTAGACGAGCGTGCTGCCGCCCGCCACGGCGGACGCGGGGTGGTGGTACTGCGTCACCTCCGGGTCGATCGGAGGCGGGGTCGCCGCGAACGCGCTCGCCGCGCCGGCCGGCGCGGCCACCGCCGGCTGCCCGGGCGACGACGCGGGCGAGATCCCGGCCGCTTCCGCGGTCGCCTTGCGCGGGGCCATGAGGGTCTCGATCTGCCTCCGGGTGAGCGGCCCGCGCAGCCAGGACATCGCCCATCGCGTGTGAAAGAGCGTCGGCCCGTCGTCGTGCACGTTGTGCATCAGGAAGACGCGGCTCGAGAGGCCCGAGAGCATGCGGTTCATCGCGGCCGCGTCGAAACCGCCTCCCGTGGCGGCGGCGGCGCCCTCGAGACCGTCGATCACGCGTTGCTTGTCCCGCTCGGTCTGGAGGCGGCCCAGGAACCACGTGCCGGTGTTCGAGAGCCCCTTGTAGTCGAGGTCCACGGGATTCTGAGTCGCGAGCACGACGCCGAGCCCGTACGCGCGTGCCTGCTTCAGGAGCGTCAGCATGGGCGTCTTCGACGGCGGGTTCGCCGTCGGTGGGAAGAACCCGAAGATCTCGTCCATGTAGAGCAGTGCCCGCAGGCTGCTCGTGCCCGTCTGTGCCCGCGTCCACGCCACGACTTCGTTGAGGAGCAGCGTGACGAAGAACATTCGCTCCGCATCGGAGAGATGTGCGATCGACACGATGGAGATGCGCGGGCGCCCGGTCGCGTCGTAGAGGAGCCGGTCCACGTCGAGCGGCTCGCCCTCCATCCACGCCGCGAACGACGGCGAAGCGAGGAGGTTGTTCAGGGACATGGCGAGAGCAAAACGGTCCTTCGCGCTGAAGAACGATTCGAGATCCATCACGCCGACCTTCTCGAACGGCGGCGACTGGATGGCGTGGATCAGCGCCGCGATGTCGAGGCTGCGGCCGGCGCGCCACGCGCGATCGAGGATGGAGGAGAGCAGGATGTGCTCACGGCTGCGGATCGGGTCGGCGTCGATCCCGAGGAGCGCGAGCAGCCCCGACACCGCGGAGCCCACGCGGTCGCGCAGGGCCTCGTCGTCCGCGGCCAGGGCCGGCGGCGGCGCCGTGAATGACCGGAGCATCGAGAGCGGAAGTCCGGCGTTCGAGCCGGGGGTGTAGATCGCCAGATCGGCCGCGGCGCGGAAGCGCGCGATGCGCGCGCCGTCCTGGCCCCAGCTCGCGAGACCGTTCCTCCAGGCTTCGGCGCGATCCGCGGCGTAGGCCGCCGGACTCATCCCCTTGCGTTCGGCCTCGGCCGGATCGACCCACGGCGCGAAGTCCTCGGCGCGGAGCCGCGGGAACGTCAGCAGGAGGTTCGCGAGATCGCCCTTCGGGTCGATGGCGATCGCGGGAATGCCGTCGATCGCGGCCTCCTCGAGCAGCGACACGCACAGACCGGTCTTGCCGCTGCCGGTCATGCCCACGCAGACGGCGTGCGTGGTGAGGTCCTTCGCGTCATACAGAAGGAGGTCGTCCGTCGGCGCCCCGGCG
>CAZXBB010000217.1:0-1625 GCA_964638815.1 uncultured Isosphaeraceae bacterium | reverse complement strand
TCGCCGCGTCCCGAGGGCGTGGCGGCGAGGCGATGAAGAATGGGAAGCGCGAACGCCCCGGTCTTGCCGGTGCCTGTCTGGGCGCAGCCCAGGACGTCGTGACCGGCGAGGATCGGGGGGATCGCTTTCGTCTGGATCGGGGTCGGAGTGGTGTAGCCCTCCGTGGCCACGGCGCGAACGATGGGCTCCGCGAGCCGCAGTTCATGAAATCGCATACAGGGTTGTTTCTCGAATTCCGGAGTGTTGGGGCTTCCGGCGCCCTCGAAACCGGAATGTCTCCGGACGCGGACCGCGTCCTCGCAAAAACCGCCGGTGTCACTTTGCCGGAGTCTAATCGACCACCGGACGGCCCGACAATAGGGGGCCCGGGCGCGGAAGTCCAGATCACCCCCCCCGGACGGCCCCCGGACGGCCCCCGGATGGTCCCCCGGATGATCCCCCAGGGCCGGCCCGGCCGGGGGGTCCCGCGCCCCGCCGGCTCTAGGGACGCCCGGGGGACGGCGGGGGACAAATGCCGTCCAGACATAGCGCAAGCTCCTCCACGAACAGGACTTGTGCCGGCGCGTGTGATGCGACGATGCACTCGCGCACCGTTGGCGCAAATCGTTGTCGTGGTCGTCGTCATCCTCTCTTAAGCGTCGTCGTGATCCCACCTCGTTGTCCGTCGCCGGAACGCGAACGACGCAGGCCCGCCGCCGTCGCCGGTCGTCGCGCACGGGACGCGATGGCGGGCAGGCTCGTCGGGAGGTCGGACGCGCGAGGGGGGAGCGGGACGACGACGACGACGACGACGACGATCGGGAGGATGAAGAGAGCGACAACGACAACGATGTTCGACAGGGTGCGCGACTGCGGGCGCATGTCGGCATTCGGGGCGGGGGGCCACGTCCGGCGCCGCGTGCGCGCCGGGCTCACGCCTCGGCCATCTCGGTCTGGATCACGTTCTCGGCGAACGAGCGGTAGGCTTCGCCGATCTGCTTCGCGACCGTGTCGGGGAAGAGGTGGTACGCGCCGCTCTTCAGCGCCGCGACGATGCCTTCGCTGACCACGCTCGGAGGATCGGCGTTGTCCAGCATACCGGCGCTCGCGGCCATGTCCGTCGCGATCGGTCCGGGATGGACGCTGAGGACCGCCGTGCCCTGCTCGGCGAGCAGCGCGTGCAGCGCCTGAGTGATTGCGTAGGACGCGGCCTTCGACGCGGCGTACGTCGCGAAGTCGGGGAAAGTCTTGAGCGAAACGACCGAGTTGAGCTGCACGAACGCCCCGCCGCCGTTGCGTTTCAGCACCGGCGCGAACGCCTGCGCGATGCGGAGCAGGCCGAACACGTTCGTCTCGAGCTCGAACCGCAGCGCTTCGATCGCATCGGGGCCGAGCAGCGGCACGGGACGAACGACGCCCGCGTTGTTGATGACGAGGTCGACATCGCCGGCGCGTGCGGCGGCAGCCTCGATCTGCTCGGGCCGGCCGAGGTCGACCGCGATCGTCTCGACCCGGTCGCCGAACGAATCGACGAGCGGGCGGGCCGAATCGGGGTTCCGGACCGCCGCGTAGATCCTGGCGGCGCCGTGGTTCAGAAGGGACTCGGTGATCGCCCTGCCGATGCCGCGGTTGGCGCCGGTGACGAG
>CAZXBB010000216.1:0-5255 GCA_964638815.1 uncultured Isosphaeraceae bacterium | reverse complement strand
GGTCGCGTCGGCGCATCCGCGTCGGGTCTCGCCTCACCTTCGCGCGGCGGCGCTCCTGCGGGCTGTTCCTGCGGCGGTTGCTGCCCGGCGCCGGGCTGCTCCTGCGGCTTCTCCTGCCCGGCGCCGGGCTGCTCCTGCTGCGATTGCCGCTCGCCGGCGCGCTCCGCGTCCGGCGTTCGCGGCTCGTCGGCCGGCGGCGTGTCCGCGGGCTCGGGGCGATCGACGCGATCGGCCGCCTGGTCAAGCGCGTCGGCGACACGACGCGCGTCGTCGCCGACCTTCTCCCCGATCGCCTCCTCCTCGCGATAGGACTCGATCTCCCGCGAGAGGTCGCGGGCGACCTCCTCGTCGACGTCTTCGCGGCGCAGGGTCTCGCCGACGTCCCCCGGTGGCGGCGTCGCGTCGTCGGCCGCGGCGTCTTCCGGCGTCTCGCCGCCGAGGAGAGCGTCGATCGTCTCCGGGTCGAGCCCCTGCTCCTTCAGGATCTCCTCGAGACGCTCGCGTTGCCCGGGCTCCGCCCGGGGCGGCGTCCCTGCCGTCTCCTCTTCGATCCGGCGCGCGGCGTCGCGAAGCTCATCGGCCGCCCGGCGACGGCCGGCCTCGTCGAGATCGCCGGCGCGCGCGGTGAGCTCGTCGAGCAGGTCGCCGGCTTCGCCGAACTCGCCGCGACGCAACGCGTCCATGAGCTCGTCGGTGCGCAACGGCGCGTCGTCGCGGGCCTCCGCCTGCGCGCTCTCGAGATCGTGGAACCGGCGCGCGAGCTCGTCGGCCGCGCGGGCGTCGCGCTCCGCCTCGTCGGCGAGACGATCGGCCAGCTCCTGGAGCCGCGCCGCGGACTCGTCGCGGGCCCGGTCGACCCGGTCGCCGGGGGCGGGGCCCGCATCGACCTCCTCTTCGCCGCCGCCCGCGCCGAGCTGGTCCGCCAGCGCGCGCAGTGCGTCCAGGTCCTCGCGTCCGGCCTCGTCGAGGACCGCGTCCTCCTCGAGCCGCGCGACGGCCTCCTCGATGGAGTCGACGACCGCGGCCCGTTCCTCGGCAAGCTGCTCGGGGTCGGCGGCCGGCGGCGCGGCGGCGGCGCGCCAGGGGCCCATCGGGACGAGGACGACGCCGAGCCCGAGGATCGCGGTGAGCGTGACGGCGACGAACCACGAGGGCGTGATGCGCACCGGCGTCGCGTGGGCGACGTCGAGACGACCGGCGAGCGCTTCCGCGTCGCGCCGGACCAGCGCGCCGAAGCCGGGATCAGTCCGTCGCGGGTCGCCGTGGCCGATCGCGTGGGCCGTGGCGAGGCGGTCGTGCAGGCCGAAGGTCCGGTCGAGGCGGACCGCGAGCGGGAATCGCTGCCCGGGTCCGAGAACCCGCGCGACCCCGGCCGCCGCCACGCCCGCGGCGAGCCCCGCCGCCGGGATCGCCGCGTAGACGACCGGCGCGAGCCCCAGGCCCAGGCCCCGGCCCCGGTCGATGAGCAGCGTCACCAGCGCGAGGCCGCACCCCGCGGTGAGGCCACGACCGCCGTGGACGAGCATGCGCTGGGCCAGATGTCGCCGCGCCGCGCGGCGGAGGGTGCTCTCGAAGGCGGACACGGGTTCACATCCTCTCGGTAAGCGGGCAAACAAACCGCGTCTTCGAACGTCCAATGGTAGGAAGGACCTCAGGAGCCCAGCCATGCGTTGCCACATCGTCGCCGCCGCCGTCATCGCCGCTCTCTGTGCTTCGACCGCCGATGGGTCGGGGATTCTCGCCCCGGATGACCAGACGCTTCCCCCGCTGCGGGTCACCGATCACCTCGTTGACGTCAGCGTGCACGACCGCGTGGCGCTGACCACGCTGACGCAGACGTTCCGCAACGACACGAAGCGGCGGCTGGAGGCGACCTACGTCTTTCCGCTTCCCGAGGAGGCCGACCTGACGGACTTCCGCATGACGTTCAACGGGAAGATGGTGCCCGGACGCGTGCTCCCGGCGGAAGAGGCCGCGCGCATCTACGAGGACATCGTCCGGCAGTCGAAGGATCCCGGCCTCATCGAGTTCATCGGACGGCGGCTCCTCCAGATGCGGATCTTCCCGATCGAGCCCGAGAGCGATACGACGATCCAGGTGAAGTACCAGCAGGTCTGCTCGTCGGTGAGCGGCATGCACGCGTACCACTATCCGCTCCGTACGCGATCGACGGCGGGGCAGGCGTACGGCACCGTGCGGTTCGCGGTCGATCTCGAGACGAACGCCCCGCTCAGGAACATCTGGTCGCCGACGCATTCCGTCGAGATCGTGCGCGACGCGGGCGAGCGTTCAGCGAAGATCGCGTACGAGGCGAACGGCGGCAGCCTCGAAGACGACTTCCTCCTGCTCTTCAACACCGACTCGAGCGACCTCGGGCTCTCCGTCGTCGCGCACAGGCCCGACGCGGCCGCGCCCGGCCACTTCGTGCTCATCCTGACGCCCGGCCAGCTCTGGCCGGAGGAGGAGTACACGCCCCAGGACGTCGCGTTCGTGATCGATACCAGCGGCTCCATGGCCGGCGACAAGCTCGCGCAGGCGAAGGAGGCCCTCAAGTTCTCGATCGACCGCCTCGACGATCGCGACCGCTTCACGGTCGTGCGTTTCTCGACGGGCTTCGACACGCTGTTCGACGGCGTGACGCCCGCCGACGCCGACCACCGGGCCAAGGCGCGGACCTGGATCGACGGGTTTGAGGCCGCCGGCGGCACGAACATCGCCGACACGCTGCTCCACGTGCTCGCCGTCGCCCGCGATCGCGACGCCCGCGACGAGCGTCCGTTCGTCGTCGTGTTCCTCACCGACGGGCGCGGCAATCGCGAGCCGGCGGAGATCATGAACATGCTCGCGGAGGCGGGCGGCGAGAGCACGGCGGACGTCATGCGCATGTTCCCATTCGGGGTCGGCCACGACGTCAACACGAAGCTGCTCGACCGGCTCGCCGGCGGTTACAAGGGACGAACCACGTACGTGCAGCCGGGCGAGAGCCTCGAGCTCCGTCTCGGCGACTTCTTCGGCGTCATCAGCCGCCCGGTGCTCACGGACCTTCGGCTCGCGCTGCCCGACATCGGCGTGCAGGAGCGGTTCCCGGCCGCCCTCGGCGACCTCTACCATGGGCAGCAGCTCATCGTCGCGGGGCAGTTCCGTGCCGAGGACACCGGTTCGATCACGCTGAGCGCGACGCGCGGCGGCAAGCGCGTCGAGTACGCCTGGCCGGACGTCTCGTTCCGCTCGACGGACTCCGCGAACTACGTGCCGTCGGTGTGGGCGGGGCGCAAGATCGCGTACCTCGTGGACCAGATCCGCACGCACGGCGAGTCCACCGAGATGGTCGAGGAGATCCTCGCGCTCAGCCAGAAGTACGGGATCCAGACGCCGTACTCGAGCTGGCTGGTAGACCCGGAGCGCGTGACGCCGCTGGTCGCCGGCGGTCGCCGCGGCGGCGTCGGGGGCGTTGGCGACGACGCGCGGCGTCCGGTCGGCCGGAGGCGGGGAGCCCCCGGCGGCGGCGTCGGGGCCCCGGCGGCCGCGCGCGACGCGGCACGCGACCGGGCGGGTGCGCTCGGCAGCATCTTCGGTGAAGCGTCCGACGCGCCCGAAGACGCCGCGGGCTACGGCTTCGTCGGCGCGTCCGAAGACGTCGAGGGCTACGGCGACGACTTCGACGAGATCGACCTCGCGCTCGCCGACCGGGCGGTCACCGAATCGCACGGCCGCCTCGCGAACCTCATCGCGCGAAAGAACGCCGGGATGAGGGAGCGATCGAGCCGTGACGAGGGCCGCCTCCGGCGCGACGCGATGCTCTACCGCCAGATCGCCGGCCGCGGGTTCCACCGATTCGGGCGGACGTACGTGGACGAGGGTTTCGGCGAGGACAGCGAGTCGCTCATCGTGCGCTTCGCGTCGGACGCGTGGTTCGAGATCGTCCGCCGCCGTCCCGACCTCCGCCCGGCGTTCGCTGCGAGCCCGACCGTCGTCGTCATGCTGACGGACGACACCGCGGTGATCGTGTCGGAGCAGGCGGGGATCGAGCAGCTCGCGGACGGGGAGCGGGAGCGTTTGGGCTTCGATTGAGCCCAGAGCATCTGCGGGCGCCGTAGAATCGCCGCATGCGCAAGCTCGCACGGGTGGCCGCCGTCCTGATCGTCTGCTTCGTCGGCGCGCCCGCGTCGGCCCGGCAGCACCGCGAGCCCGCCACGTGGTGGCAGCGTTCGCCCGTCGCGACGACCGCGTTCTACTCCGTCCGGACGGACCTCCCTCGACAGGAGGCGCAGGCGTACGGGCGTCACCTCGACATCATGTACCGGGAGTACCAGAAGCGGCTCTCGTCCTACCCCGCGCGCACTCCCGAGAAGCTGCGGGTGTTCATCTTCGCGAGCCAGGCGGACTACGCGCGCACGCTGAAGGAGCGGTTCGACGTTGACAGCACGGGTACTTCGGGCCTGTTCTTCGTCAACAGATTTGGAAGCGGGCTCGCGTTCTGGATCGGCGCGCGCTCCGAGCGAGAGATTCACGGCCTGATCCAGCACGAAGCGTTTCATCAGTTCGCGTACAGCCGGTTCGAGGCGGATCTGCCGGTGTGGGTCAACGAGGGTCTCGCGGAGTTCTTCGGGAACTCGGTGGTCGTCGGCGAGCGGCTCAAGAGCGGCCAGGCGACGCCCGCGACGATCGCCCGCGTGCGGCGCGCCATCGAAACGGAGGCGTACGTCCCGTTCCGCGAGATGCTGACCATGTCGCACGAGGCCTGGAGCGAGCGCGTTACCTCGGGCCGGTCGGCGATGCTCTACGACCAGGCGTGGTCGATGATCCACTTCCTCGCGTATGGGGGCGGGAACCGGTACCAGCAGCCGTTCGAGACCTACCTGAGCCGCGTGAACCAGCGGACGCCGGCGCTGGCCGCGTTCAACGACGTGTTCGGGAGCGAAGTGGACCCCTTCGAGGCGGAGTGGAAGGCGTACGTGCTGAACACGCTGGAGCCGACACCGCTGCTGACGGTGCTCGATCGGCTCGAGTTCCTCGCCCACGGGACCCGCGTGCTGAGCGAGCAGCCGCGCGGCGAGGATGCGGCGATGCCCGCGACGATCGCGGAGCTGCGCGACGCCCTGCGCGCGATCGGCTACGAGCGGCACATCCGGTCGCACGGCCGCGTCACCGTGGTGACGGCGGGCGACGACGCGATGTTCGACGTGCCGAGGGGGGAGGAAGCGGACGCCGACCGGCGCGCCCGGCGCCGCCGCGACGACCCGCCGCGCTTCGAG
>CAZXBB010000215.1:0-2206 GCA_964638815.1 uncultured Isosphaeraceae bacterium | reverse complement strand
GCCCCCCGCTCCACACACTCACCCTCCCCCACGCGACCGTCATTGCCGGTTGCTCGGCCTGCGACTACGGCACGCACCTTCACTGCTCCGCATGCGGCTGCGAGTGGGACCGTGACATCGCCCCGCGCAACGCGATCGGTGACGCCTGCCGCGACATCGAATGCGCGTGCCACGGCTTCGGGGTGTGGCCGTGAGCGCCCGACGCGTCGAGCGGACGCCTCTCGTCCAGGGCAGCCCCGAATGGCATGAGTGGCGCCGGACCGGCGTCGGCAGCTCCGACATTCCCGTCATCACCGGTGACGCGCACTACGGCGACGTCGCGACCCTCTACCAGGAGAAGCTCGGCTACACCGCCACGCGCGTGGAGACCGACTTCATGGCCGCGGGCAAGCGGCTGGAGAAGGTCATCGCGGGCTGGTACCAAGAGGACACCGGCCACCCCGTGCGCACCGTCAACTTCGGGCTGCGCGATCGGGAGCGCCGCTTCATGATCGCCAGTCTCGATCGCGAGGCGACGATCGTCGGCAAGCGCCGGCCGCTGGAGATCAAGACCGCGGCCGCCCCCGGCGATGAGTGGGGCAAGACGAGCCTCGACAACCCGTCCGATGTCATTCCCGATCGCTACCTCGAGCAGGTGCAGTGGCAGGCCGCCGTCTCCGGCGCCGACGTGGTCGACCTCGCCGTCTTCTTCTTCAGCACGCGCCGCTGGGAGCCGTACCGCATCGGCCGTGACCAGGGCGTCATCGACGAGCTCGTGGAGTACGGCGCCGCCTTCTGGCGCTGCGTGGAGACTCGGACGGCACCAGAGCCCGTCGAGCATCGTCTCCGGCTCCCGCTACGCGCCGATGAGATCGAGGCCGACGAGGCGCTGATCGAACTCGTCGAGCTGCACGACGAGCTGCACGCCGAGAAGGATGCTGCCGAGGCCTCGCTGGCCGAGGTCAAGGCCGAGCTGCGCCAGAAGCTCGACGACGTCGGTGGCGTTCGCGGACCTGGATTCCGGGTCCACTACCGCCACAACGCCGACTCCACCGTCACCAACTGGGAGGCCGTCGCCGGGGCGTACCGGACCCGCCTGGAGCTCGTCGCCTCCACCCTCGTCGCGCCTTCATCGCGAGACGACGTGGTCGCCGATCTCGACGACATCCTCGCCGACCTGACATCCCTCAAGCCCGGCGCCCGCCCGCTCGTCGTGCGACGCCAGAAGGAGAAGACCCGTGCCGCCTAGCACTGCCGTCGCCGAGAGCCCCCCGGACCAGGAGCAGAGCACCGAGATCGCGCCGTGGCGGGATGCCCTGCGCTCCCAGGGTGGCGCGTTGCACGCCTTCCTGCCGAACGAGGAGACCCGCAACCGGTTCCTGCGCGTGGTGGCCCAGGCCGTCGAGCGCAATCCCGACCTGGCCGAGTGCACGCCCGAGTCGATCGCGTCGGCTGCCGTCGAGGCCGCCATGTACGGGCTGGAGCCGTCGGGTGCCGCTGGCGGAGCGCATCTGGTGCCGTTCAACACCCAGGTCAAGCGTGGCGGCCGCGAGATGTGGGAGAAGCGCGCGCAGCTCATCGTGGACTACCGCGGGCAGCTGCAGCTGGCGCGCGACTCCGAGAAGGTCGAGGACGCCTATGCGGTCGTCGTGCGCACCAAGGACCACTTCCGCTACGACGCCGCCAACGGCCTGATCGAGCACATCCCCGACCTGACGGCGCCCCAGTCACCGAACCCCGACGACCCTGCCAACCCGATGACGCACGTCTACGGCGTGCTCGTCTTCCGCTCCGGCTACCGCCGCGTCGAGGTCATGAGCAAGGCCCAGGTGGACGCGGTGCGCGCCATGAGCAAGGCCGCCAACGGGCCGGCGTGGAGCGGCAGCTACCTCGAAATGGCCAAGAAGACGGTCATGCACCGCGGCCTGAAGACGGCGCCGCTCAAGCCCGGAGCGCGCGACATCCTCGAGCGCGACCCCGACTACGACTTCAACGGCCGAGCACCCCAGGTCTCGGTGGAACCCATCGCGCAGCCGCGGCTCGCCGATCGGCTCCGCTCGAAGCGCCTGGCGCTCGGCTCCACTGACACCGGGGAGTCCGAGGCCAGTGTGCCCGCTGGCCGGGCCGAGGCGGCGGGTGCTAGCCCACCCGTCGCCGGCTCCCCGGCCTGCAAGCATCCGGCGAAGAAGCACACCGCCACCGATGCCGGCGTCGTGTGCGGCGAGTG
>CAZXBB010000214.1:0-22515 GCA_964638815.1 uncultured Isosphaeraceae bacterium | reverse complement strand
GTGAGCGCCATGGGCTTCGGCGGCATCAACACGCACGTCGTCCTCGCGGCCTCCGCGGACGCGACGCGGCCGGGCGGCCCGCCGCGCGTCCCGATGGGCGTTGCGCCGCGCGTCCTGATAGGCCCGCGTGTCGAGCGTCTCGCCCGCGCGGCCCAGGACGCGGAACTCCTGCTCTTCGCCGGTCGCGACGCGGCGAGCGTCGTCCGCGACGTCGAGCGCGTCCTCGCGTACGCCGCCCGGGTCTCGTTCGCCGAGGTCGGCGATCTCGCGGCAGAGCTCGCCCGCACGGTCCGCCCCGGCCCCGCCCGGGCCGCGGTGGTGGCGTCGTATCCGCGCGAGCTCGCCACGCGACTCGAGACGCTGCGCGACGCGCTCGTGGATGGCGTCACGCGTCGCGTCGATCCCGAGGCGGGCGTCTTCATCGGCACGGGCACCGACGCGCCGCGCATCGGTTATCTCTTCCCCGGCCAGGGCTCGCCCGTCCACCGGCACGGCGGCGCCCTCGCCCGGCGCTTCGGCGAGACCGCCGCGCTCTACGACCGGCTCGATCTGCCTGCGGACGCCGACGACGTCTCGACGCTGGTGGCGCAGCCGGCCATCGTCACCGGCTCGATGGCGGCGCTCCGCGTGCTGCGCAGGCTCGGCATCGAGGCCGAGATCGCGGTCGGACACAGCCTCGGTGAGCTCACCAGCCTCTTCTGGGCCGGGGCGTACGACGAGGCGGCGCTGCTGCGCATCGCGACCGCGCGCTCCCGCGCGATGGCGGAGCTCGGCAGCCCGACCGGGGCGATGGCGAGCCTCGCGGCAACGCCCGCGGAAGCCGAGAGCCTGATGGATCCGGCGGAGCCGATCGTGCTCGCCGGCCTCAACGCGCCGCGACAGACGGTCGTCTCCGGGCACACCGAAGCCGTCGAGCGTCTGATCGACCGCGCACGCGATCGCGGCGTCCGCGCCGCGCGCCTGCCGGTCTCGCACGCGTTCCACTCGGCGCTCGTCGCCGAGGCGGTGCCGGCGCTGCGGGCGCACCTCGCCGGCGAGACCATGCACCCGCTCGCCCGCCCGGTCGCCTCCACCGTGACCGGCGCCGTCCTGCGCGCCGACGTTGACGTCGCCGGCCTGCTCGCCGACCAGGTGGTGTCGCCCGTGCGCTTCACGGAAGCGATCGCGCACGTCGCCGAAGGCATCGATCTCCTCCTCGAGGTCGGACCGGGCAACGTCCTGAGCGGTCTCGCCGCCGCGCACCACGCGGGGCCGATCGTCGCCACGGAGGCGGGGGGCGACTCGCTGCGCGGTCTGCTCGAGGCCGTCGCGGCGGCGTTTGCGCTCGGTGCTCCCGTCGATCATCGCGCGCTCTTCGAGGATCGGTTCACGCGTCCGTTCCGGCTCGACTGGGAGCCGCGGTTCTTCGCGAGCCCGTGCGAGAGCGCCCCCGTTTTCGCCGCCGCCGCGCCCGGGTCGTCGTCGTCATCATCGTCGTCGTCATCGTCGTCGCCGTCGTCGCCGTCATCGTCGGCACCGGCATCCGACGTCGCGGAGCCCCGGGAGCCGGCACGCGCCGCGGAGCGTGAACACAAAGCGCCCGGGCCGGCTGCGGCCTCGGCCTCGCCGCACGACGTTCTGCGCCGGCTCGTGGCCGCGCACGCGGAGCTTCCGGCGGAGACCGTAGGGGACGACGACCGGTTCCTGAGCGATCTCCATCTCAATTCGCTCACCGTCGCGCAGCTCATCGTGGACGCGGCGCGCGAACTCGGGATGAAACCGCCCGCAGCGCCCACGGAGTACGCCGACGCGACCATCGCGGAGGCCGTCGCCGCGTTGCGTGCGACCGCGGAATCCGCGGCCGTTGCTGACACAAGCGAAGCGGGGGCGCCGGCGGGCGTCGAGCGCTGGGTGCGCGCGTTCGCCGTCGAGGAGATGCCGTGCCGGCTCGTCCCGCGCCGCGGCGCGAAGCACGCAAGCGCCGGTTCGTGGCGCATCTTCGCCGACAGCGGCGCGCCGCCGCCCGCCGCGCTCGAGGCGACGCTCGCGGCCGCGTGCCCCGAGGGCGGCGCGCTCGTGTGGCTTCCGGCCGAGCCGGCCGCCGGCCACGTCGAGCTCCTGCTCGCGGCGGCGCGGTACGCGCTGGCCGAGCGCGGCACGCACCGCTTCGTCCTCGTGCAGCCGGGCGCGGCGGGGGCGGGCTTCGCGAAGACCCTCCACCTCGAGTCGCCGCGTACGCCGACGTGGGTCATCGACGTCGACCCCGCGGACCCCCGCGCGCCGGAGTGGATCGCCGCGGAGGTCGCCGCAACCGCCGACTTCACCGAGGTGCGCTACGACGCCCGAGGGCGACGCATGCAGCCGTTCCTGCGCCCGCTCGCGCCGGCCGCTGCCGCGCCGGCGCCCCTGACTGAGCACGACGTGCTCCTCGTGACCGGCGGGGGCAAGGGCATCGCCGCGGAGTGCGCACTCGGGCTCGCGAAGGCGACGGGCGTGCGGCTGGTGCTCATGGGGCGTTCCGAACCAGCGCACGACGCCGCGCTCGCCGCGAACCTCGAGCGCTTCGATCGCGTGCGCCACCAGTACGTGGCCGCCGACGTCACCGACGCCGACGCCGTCGCCCGGGCGATCGCCCGGGCCGAGGCGGAGACCGGGCCGATCACCGCCGTGCTGCACGGGGCGGGACGCAACGAGCCGAAGCTGATCGGCGCGCTCACCGCGGACGACGTCGCGCAGACCCTCGCCCCGAAGGAAACCGGCCTGCGCAACGTGCTTGCGGCGCTCGACCCGCGTCGCCTGCGTCTCCTCGTCGCGTTCGGATCGATCATCGCGCGCACGGGGCTGCCCGGCGAGGCGGACTACGCGCTGGCGAACGGCTGGCTCGCCGACCTCGTGGACCGCTGGGGATCGACGCACCCGCGCTGCCGCTGCCTCACGGTGGAGTGGTCGATTTGGTCGGGGGTGGGCATGGGCGAGCGTCTCGGACGGGCGGACATGCTGCACGAGCGAGGCATCACGGCGATCACGCCGGAGGAGGGACTCGAGCGGCTGGAGCGGCTGCTGGCGTCGGACGTGTCGGGTCGCGTCGTCGTGACGGGGCGATTCGGGGCGGGCGAGACGCTGCGGCTCGCGCCCGGGCCGCTGCCCCTGTTGCGATTCCTCGAGGAGCCGCGGGTCGTGCTTCCGTCGGTCGAGCTCGTGGTCGAGTCGCGTCTCTCGGCCGGCGCGGATCCCTACGTCGAGGATCACGTCTTCCGCGGGCAGCGTCTGCTCCCCGCGGTGGTCGGACTCGAGGCGATGGCGCAGGTCGCGATGGCGCTGACCGGCCGCGACGAGCCGCCGACCTTCGAGCGGGTCGAGTTCAAGCGTCCGATCGTCGTCGCCGGCGATGCCGATACGACAATCCGCGTGGCAGCGCTCGCCCGCGGCGACGGCGCCGTCGACGTCGTCGTGCGCAGCAGCGAGACGGGCTTCCACGCCGACCATTTCGCGGCGACGTGCCGCTTCGGATCCGGGCGCAGCGTGCTCGAGACGCCGCCGCCCGAAGAGACGGACGAGCGGCTCGATCTCGATCCGGACGACCTCTACGAGAGCGGCCTCCTGTTCCAGCGCGGCCGCTTCCGTCGTCTCCGCGGATACAGGCGGCTGCGGGCCACCGAGTGCGTGGCGGAGCTCAGCGCCGAGCCGGCGCGTCACGGCGCCGCACACTGGTTCGGAAGCTACCTGCCCGGGCGTCTCGTGCTCGGCGATCCGGGTCTGCGCGACGCGGTCATCCACGCGATCCAGCCGTGCATCCCGCACGCGACCCTGCTCCCGTTCGCCGTCGATTCCATCGTCCCCGGCGTCGCGCCGGCGGTCCCGGACGGGCGCGTCATGGTCCACGCGCGCGAGCGCGTCCGGGACGGCGCGACCTTCGTCTACGACGTCCTCGTGACCGACCGCTTCGGCGCGCCGATCGAACGGTGGGACGGTCTGCACCTGCGGGCCGTCGAGGACATCCCCGCCCCCGACGCCTGGGCGGTACCGCTCGTCGCGCCACTCATCGAGCGTCGCGTGCAGGAGCTGCTCCCATCCGCGCGGGTGCGCGTCGCGATCACGGCCGACGATGGCGCGCGGCCGTCGGACCGCGCGATGCGCGCCGCGGCGGGGGCCGACGCAACCGTCACGCGCCGCCCGGACGGCAAGCCCCTCCGCGCCGACGGCGGCATCTCGGCGACGCACGCCGGAGGCCTCACCATCGCGGTGGCCGGCGCCGACCCCGTCGCGTGCGATGCGGAGGCGGTTCTCACGCGGTCGCCGGCCGCCTGGCGTGACCTGCTGGGACCGGAGCGCTTCGCGTTCGCGGAGCTGGTCGCCTCGGAGAGCGGCGAATCCGTCGACGCCGCCGCCACGCGGGTCTGGACCGCCTGCGAGTGCCTGAAGAAGGCGGGCGCCGGTACGGACGCGAGCCTGACGCTCGAGCGGCGGGGGGGCGAGGGCTGGCTGCTCTTCCGCGCCGGTCACCTTGCCATCGCGAGCGGGCTGCTCGCTGTCCGAGGCCGCGCCGGGATCCTCGCCGTCGCCGTGCTCGGGGAACGTGACGCTTCGTATACAGTGCCGTGATGCGGAGCTACGAATACCGCCACATCGTGACCTTCGAGGACACGAACGCGGTGGGCAACGTGTACTACGTGAATCACCTCCGCTGGCAGGGTCGCTGCCGCGAGCTGTTCCTTCGCGATCACGCGCCGGAGGTCTTCGCGGCGCTCGCAGGCGGGCTCTGTCTCGTGACCACGCGGTGCTCGTGCGAGTACATGATGGAGCTGGCGGCGAACGACGAGGTCGTCGTCCGCATGACGCTGCTCGACCAGACCCAGAACCGGATGACGATGGGCTTCGCCTACTACCGCGTCGCGAACGGCGCGGAGGTGCTCGTCGCCCGCGGTGAGCAGCAGGTCGCGACCCTGCGCCGCGACGGGGACGGCGTCATTCCCGCGCCGATACCGGCAGCGCTGCTCGCGGCGCTCGAGCCGTTCCGGGCGACCTAGCAGCCCGTTGAAGAACTGGGGCGTCGCCTGAGTGCGATGCTTTTCGTCGCGGCAAGGAGCCGGACCGACGCCGTATTTGGCGCTTGCAGCCAGGTTTGGCGACGCCGTCCACGGCGGAAATGATCGTGCTCCGGCGGCGTTGCAGTTCTTCAACGGGCTGCTCGGGGCTCACGCGACGGCCATCGACCGCAGCCTGGCGGCTTCCTCGGGCCTGATATCGACGAACTCGATACCCGCCTCATGCCGGCGGAACCCGATCCGCCGGCACCAGACGATCCTGGCCTGCACGCTGACGGTCACGTCGCCGTCGCGCATCGTCACGACGCCCTGCCCGCCGAGGGGCTTCTTGCTCATCACGCGAAGCCCGCTGGCGGACAGGTCGAGGATCGTGCCGAGACTGCACCATATGGCGTCCGGCCTGATGCGTCCGTGCCGGCGGTTGTTGGCGGTCTCCGGCTCGGTCTCCGCGCGCATCTTCCTCGCGATCTCGCGCGTGGTGTCTGCGAACTGGTTGAAGTGCCCGCGTGCCAAAGTGCGTCTCCGGGGCCCGGCGCCGGCGCGGAACCCCCGGAAGGTATCGTTCGGACGCCCCCGCACCTTGAAGGGAACACCCGCGACCGGTCGGCATCAGGGGGCTATCGGACGTGCATGACCCGGAGAGACATGTGACCCGGAGAGACACGCCCCTGCGTTCAGTCGAACATCGCCGTGATCGCGGGCACCGCCCTGTTCGAGTCGAGCAGCAGGTTGGTCCGGAGGCGAAAGACCGAGCGCCCGGCCTGCCGCTGGGCATAGAAGAGCCGCAGATCGTAGGTCTGGCCGTCCTCGAGGCCCAGCCGGTCGAGGTCGATGAACTGCTCGCTCAGCGGGCGCATGCCGCCGAGATCGAGGGCGAGACGCCCGTCGATGTAGATCCATGCCCCGTCGCCGCCCTCGAACTCCACGAACTGTCCGGCGCACTCCGAGTAGTCGAACGTGCCGGCGATGGTGTACGTGAAGTGGTTGTTGTGCGCGTCGCCCTCGTTGCCCATGAGACGGTCGTCGATCGGGTAGAACGCGTCGTCCAGATAGCTGTAGACCCCCAGGACGTCCTTCGTCAGGGTGATCGGGTGGCCGATCGTCTGGTTCACGCCCACGAGCGTGCGGAACCATTCGTCGAACGACGATTCGCTCGAGATGCCGGCATTGTCGAGCGCACCGGCGACGCCGGCCGTGTCGAGCACCGTGACGCAGTTCGTCAGGTACGCCATGTCCACGTGCATCTTCGCGCCACCCCTGAACTTCGCCTTCTGACCGGTGAAGCTGCCGAAATACTCGCCGTTGTCGACCTCGAGCGAGGACTTCGCACCCTGGGTCCACGCGACGACCGTCGAGCCGTTCCTGACCTTGACCTTGCCCTTCTTTCCGAGGCTCATCATGCGGATGGAGACGCGCTGCGGGTCACCGGTGTTGGCGTTGAGAGCGCTGCTCTGGTCGACGTCCAGCTCCTTGTTGATGTAGAGCGTGAGCGTCGCTCCCGGTTTCAACACGACGGATGAGCCGCCCTTGATCTCCATCTCGTCATCGACGCGGATCGTCACGTCGCCTTTGATCCGAAGCGTCGTGGCGTTCTCGACCTTGAGCTTCTTGACGTAGAGATCGCTCGACAGCTCGTGAGTCCCGGCGTCGTCGTACTTGACCTCGTTCACGCGGGCGACGCCCATCGCCGGAGGCGTCACGATCGGGATCGGGTAGGGCGCCGCGATCTGGCCGCGGCTGCCGGTGATGACGCTTCCGCCCTCGAGCCTGTACACGCGGTCGGGATCGCCGAAGGGCCCGATCATGACGTCGCCGTTGATCACGGATCCGCTCTTGAGATGGACCTTCTGGTCGGTGTCGATCGCGTTCGTCGTGCACCACGCGTTCGTGTCGACGTTGACCCCGCCGTAGGGCCCGTCGTTGGAATCGAACGCGTCGAGCGTGGCGTTATCGAGCTCGATCTTCTCGCGAACGGACAGGGCGAAGTTGCCCGGAGGCAGGTCCGCGTTGCCGAGATCGACGTGGACGCCCGAGCCCTTGTCCTCCACCTTGAGGGCGCCGGCGACGATCGCGCCGTAGAGCTGCGCGTTGTTCCTCACGCGGACCTCTCGCTGTGGCGCCACGATGGTCGCGTAGACGTGGGACCTGCTCTCGATCTTCAGGTCGCCCGCTCCGATCGCACTGATGGTCACGTCGCTCGTGTCGCCGGTCCCGACGTTCACGAGCGCGTCGTTCCTGATGATCACGGCGCCGGTGCCGCCGCCGATGTCGCTCACCCAGATCGCGAGGTTCGCGTCGGGCGCGAGGACGATCTGCGCCTTGTCGATCTCGAGGCTGCGATCGACGCGGATCCGCAGGTCGCCCACGACCGTCACCACGGCGTCGGCCTGGATTCGAAGGTCGCCGACGTGCATCGCCGGCTCGTTGACATCGTCGTCCGGCGTCGTGTCGCCGCTGAGCATCACGGTGCCGCTCAGGGTGAGCGACGCCTTGTAGGGCGCGAGGTCGAGGGCGTCGTCCGGAATGTTGACCACCGGCATCCCGATGGGCTCCGCGACCGTCCCCTGCGTCCCGGTGATGATGCCGTCGTTCCGGATGACGTCCGACGGCGTGCCCGTCACACCGACGAGCACGTCGCCGCGGACGTAGGCGTTCTTCCCCACCTTGACCGCGCCGGAGGCGACGGTGTTCGTGAAGATGACGGCGTCCATGCCGAAGTTGCCCATGACGCCGTACGGTCCGTAGTTCGAGTTGAAGCCGTCGAGGACCGTGTCCTGCCTCAAATCGATCGCACCGTCCACGCGGAACCCGAGTGTCTTGCGTGCAAGCCCGCCGCGGACGCCCTCCGCGCTCGGCGCGATCGCGCGGTTGTCGATGTTCTTCCACTGGGTATTGACCTTGAAGCCGTCGCCGACGAAGACGGGACGGCGCGTGCCGGGCAGCCAGTTGTTCACGATGCCCGCGTAGTGCCCGTAACCGTTCGACGGAATGACGTCGAAGTCGACGTGCGCACCCGGGAAGTCGCGGATGACGCCGTTGAGGATCACCTCGTCACCGGGCGCGGCGACGAGCGTCGGCACCGTGAGCGTGCGCGGCAGGACGAACGTAGTCGCGGCCGCGGCCGCGAGCAGGGCGTATGTCGCGAACGTCAGGGTTCTGTTCTGGCTCATGTCGTGGTTTCCGCGCGGGTGGATCGGATGTGTGCTCCGGATCAGGCTACGAATGGACGATGGCCGTTCGAAGCACGAACCGGCTTCGGTCCGAATCGGCTTTCGGGAAATCCGACTTGCACGGACTGGCGTGGATCGGGAGATCCGGGCAAGGCCGGGCGGTTATCGGCCGGGCATGACCCCCCGTTTATGCTCCCGCGGCGTGCCGGTAGAGGAGCGCGGCCCAGCGCGAGTAGAAGGCGAAGCCGGGATCGTCCCTGTCGCCGCGAAGCCGGGGAATCCGGAGCCGCTGGTAGCCGGGGGGCGGACGCCACAGCGGGAAGTACTCGTCCACGATCCCGTTGGGACACACGTGCGCGAGCAGCTCACACATCCTGTCCATGTTCGCGCGATCGCCCTGGCCCCGGAGATCGCCGAGGACCTCGTACGCGAACTTGTCGCCGTCGATCTGGAAGACGCGCCCGTCGGCGGTGTGAACGTCGAGCATGTCCGACGTGCGGACCCGGCTGCGCCAGCGCGGCGCGTCGAGTGCCAGCCGCAGCACCGCATCCACGCTCGCGAAGACATTGGGCAGACTCGACCGCATCGCAGGACGCGGGCTCGTCGGCGTCCTCTCCTCGCCACGCAGGCTCGCCCGCACCAGCACCCTGACGTCCTCGCGCGGAATCACCTCGGCAGTACCGCCCCACAGGTCAACGTCAAGGCCGTCCCCGGAGAGACGCAGCGTGCGGATCTTGAGCGTCGGGCCCAGGGCGGCGAGGTCGGCGAGCGTGTTCGTGAACGCGTCGCATCCATGCTGCGCCAGCATCGCCACCGCGTCCCCCGGTGCGACCCCGCGGATCAGCCCCACGATGACGGGCGGCGGCTTGGCGAGCCGCAACCGCACCGTCGGGGCGTCGATGCCGCTTGCCGCGGCAACGACCTCGATCGCGCGGCGCGGCTCCATGGCGTCCGGAACGGCGGTGAGCGTGAGGTAGGGCCTCTCGCGCGGATCCATGTCAGACGCCCAGCGCGCCGAGGAGAAAGTCGCGCTGCCGATTCTTCGCGTCCGCCGCCATACGGCCGAAGCCGGCGTGCTCGTAGGGCGCGCCGGTCTCCTCGTAGACGACGAGCTCCACCCGCCCGGGCTCGCGGTAGCGCGATCGCAGCGTGTCGAGGAAGTGCTTCTGCCCGTCGAACCCGACCCATTCGTCGCGAACGCAGTGGATCGCCTGGAGCGGGATCTCGCGCCAACCGTCGAGGTTCTCGATCGGGTTGACCGCCGAGAGGACGTCATCCTCGTGGTCGCGGAACATCGGCCGGTGACGCTGGTGCTCCCACGACCCCGTCGCGGCCTCGACCGCCGCCGCCCGGAACGGATGGTCGTGGCACAGGCGGGCGAGCGTCACCATTCCGCCCGCGGACATCCCCCCGATCACCATGCGGTTCGCGTCGAAGCCCGGGTCGCCGCGTACGGCGTCGATCACCTCGTCGATCTCGTCGATCATCTGGAGGACAACGTCCAGCGTGCACGCCGGCGCCTGGAGCGCCGCGTCGTAGCGCTCACCGTGACCCGGGAGATCGACGGCGCACGCGCCGATCCCGCTCCGCATGAGCCGCAGGAAACGTCCCGGGTCGATCTCCTTGCGGGCGGTGCGTCCGTGCATCCAGATCAGGACGGGCACGACCGTTCCGCTCGCCCGATCGGGATGGACGAGCATCGCGGGGATGCGGGAGGCGCCGAGACGCTCCCACCGGGCGGCGGCGGTCAGCGCGGAGGGGAGCTGGTCGATCGACGGGGACATCGCACTGATCGTACCCCCGACCGCGTTGACGCCCCGATTCCCAGGCGGGATGCTGCGCGGACGCATGCTCAGAATCATCGCCGGCGAATACCGTTCCCGCCGCCTGCACGGCCCGCCCGACGAGGCCGTGAGCCGTCCGTACGCGAATCGCGCGAAGGAGGCGGTGTTCAACCTCCTGCGCGGCTGGTTCGAGGACGCCAGCGTGCTCGACCTGTTCGCGGGGGTGGGCACGGTGGGTCTCGAGGCGGTAAGCCGAGGGGCCCGCTCAGTCACGATGGTCGAGCGCGACCGGCAGATGTTCCGCCTGCTCGAGCGCAACGTGGCCGAGCTGGGCTGCGGCGATCGCGTCACGCTCGTTCAGGGCGATGCGCTCGGCCCGACGGCGCTCCTGCGCGCCCTGACGCCGATCGACCTCATCTTCGTCGATCCGCCGTACGCGCTCATGACCGACGACGGCGGCCGCGCGCGCGTGCTGGGGCAGATCGGCGATGCGCGGTCGGTCATGGCGGAGCGCGGCTTCGTCGTGCTGCGGAGCCCCATTGGCCCCGACACGGTGGACCTCGCGGTTCCCGGCTTCGACGGGCCGGAGGCCCACAATTACGGAAAGAACATGTGGGTGCTCCTCTACGCGCCCGCCGCCGGCGCCCCGGAGGCCCCGGAGGCCCCGCCGTGACCCGGCCCGACCGCGCACGCCTCGACGCCCGCTCGGCGGCGAGCGAGATCGCGGCCACGCTCACCGGGCGGGGATTCGTCGCGTACTTCGCGGGCGGGTGCGTGCGCGACCGGCTCCTCGGCATCGAACCGATCGACTACGACGTCGCGACGGACGCGCGGCCGGAGCAGGTGCGCGAGATCTTCCCCCGCGCACGGAGCGTCGGCGAGGCGTTCGGCGTGATGCTCGTCCGCCGCGGGGGGCACACCGTCGAGGTCGCCACGTTCCGGACCGACGGGCCGTACGGCGACGGGCGTCACCCGGACCGCGTGACGTACTCGGATGCCGAGCATGACGCCCGGCGGCGCGACTTCACGATCAACGGTCTCTTCGAGGACCCGGCCACCGGGGCGATCATCGATCACGTCGAGGGCCGGGCCGACATCGAGCAGCAGCTCGTCCGCGCGATCGGCGATCCCGAGGCACGTCTGCGGGAGGACCGGCTGCGGATGCTGCGCGCGGTGCGTTTCGCCGCGCGGTTCCGGTTCGCGATCGAGACGGAGACCGCCGAGACGATCCGGCGCAACGCGGCGTCGCTGCGGGGCGTCAGCCGCGAGCGCATCGGGCAGGAGCTGCGTCTCATGCTCGCCGACGCGAACCGCCCGGTCGCCGCGTGGGAGCTCCAGTACCTGCATCTCGACGGAGCCGTGCTCGACGAGCCGGGGTGTCTCGCGGCTCCGCGTCGCCTCGGGCGATTGCCGGCGAATGCGGGCGTGCCGACCGCGCTGGCGGCGTGGCTGCTTGATCGGCACGATCGCGGCGACGGCAGGCCGGCCGCGACCGCCGTCGCCGACCGCTGGGCGGCGGCGCTGATGCTCTCGGGAGCCGAGCGTCAGGCCCTCAAGCGATGCCTCGCGGTGCACGCGACGCTGCTCGGCGAGTGGGACCGGCTGGGCGTGGCTTCGCAGAAGCGGCTCGCGGCTTCGGAGGGCTTCCGCGAGGCTCTTCAGATCCGGCAGACCGAGGACGCCCAGGCCTTCGTCGACATCCGGCGCCGGGTGGAGGCCCTCGCGGTCACGGGTCTCGCGCCCACGCCACTCATCACGGGTGACGACCTGATCGGACACGGGATGACCCCGGGGCCGGCGTTCCAGCAGGTCCTCGACGGTGTCTACGACGCCCAGCTCGAGGGATCGGTCCGCACGCGCGCCCAGGCGCTCGCGCTGGCGGAGGCGATCGCCGCCGGCATCGGGTAGCAGCGAAGGAACTTTGCCGGCTTGACCGCGTCCTATACTCTGTGGAAGCGTCTCCTGAACCCCCTCCACGGGTTCCCGGGGCGTCTTGTCCCAACACCGGCCGCGCGCGGCCGACCATCATTCATTCGGCCCATTCGGCCCACGGCCCATTCGGCCCATTCGGCGAGGTTAGCGGCAATGAAGAATCGGATCCTGGCCCTGGCCAACGTGCTCGTCCTGGCGGCCGTCGCCGCCCTCGTGCTCGGTTCGGCCCCACGGGCGATCGCGAGCCCGCTCGACGACGAGACCACCGAAGACATCCTCTACATGAAGGACGGCCGCGAGCTTCACGGTCAGATCATCGAGGAGAAGCGGGACGCGGTGGTCTTCGAGCTGGTCATCCGCGGCAGCTCGATCCGCACGAAGCTGACGTACCTCCTCGAGGAGATCGCAAAGATCGATCGCGACGTGCCTCTGGCGGACGCACCCGAGAGCGGGGCGCCCAAGCCGCGGCGCTCGTCCGGCTCGACCTCGCAGCAGGACAAGAAGAAGGACGACGGCCCGACCTACGGCGCGATCCGCGCTGCCAGCGACAACGAGGATGCCCCGTCGTTCTACATCGTTCCGATGAAGGGCCAGATGGGCACCGACATCAACACGGACGTCTACGAGGAGATGGTCGATGACATCCGCGCCCATCATCCGGACGTCGTCGTGATCGAGATGGAATGCCGCGACACGGCGGACATGCTCATTTCCCTGATCGGCAAGGAGGAGACGGGCCTCGCCGACTTCGACGAGTACCGCAAGCTCATCAACCTCTTCCGCGACAAGCTCGGGGACATCCGCCAGGTCGTGTGGGTCAAGGACTCGGTGGGCGTGAGCTCGATCGTCGCGCTGTCGTGGGAGGAGCTCTACATGTCGCCGGAGGGCCGGCTCGGCGGTCTTGACGTACTGCGGGACCAGACCGGATTCGACAGCTGGAGCGACGACGACGTGCGCGGCAAGATGACCGCGGCCTTCATGAGCTTCGTCAAGGGGTTCCTCGAGTACGGCGGCTACTCGCTCGTCCTCGCGGAGGCGCTCGTGCAGCCGGAGGTGAAGCTCTCCGGAAGCTGGAAGGGACGCGACGTTGACTGGACTTCCGACGTCACGGGCGAGTACATCGTCGACCAGGACGACGAGAAGACAGTGACCTTCCGCGCGAAGGACGCCGAGGACCTGTGCATCAGCGACGGCACGGTCGAGAACCTCGACGATCTCGCGCTGCTGCTGGGCATCCGCGAGTACCGCGTGCTTGAGGGCAACGCCGTCAAGATCTTCGAGAACTACACGACGAACTGGCGTCGCACGCTCGACAACTGCGTCGAGTGGCTCCAGGATTACGAGCAGTTCATGGGATGGGCAAGCGGCGACGACGAGCTCAAATATCTCGGCCAGGCGAAGGGCCGCGTCGAGAAGGTGATCGCGGCGATGGATCGCTACAGCGCGGTCGAGACGCGTCTCCGCATGCAGTACGGCGTCCGGAAGTTCGATCTCGTCACGGTCGTCGAGACGATCAAGGAGCGGATCCGGGGCGCCCGCCAGGGTGGCCGCGGGGGCGGGGGCGGGGGCGGCGGACGCCTCGGCGGGGGCTGAGGCCCGAACCGCGCGGACGAGTCACCGATACACGAGAACAGCAGGGGAGCGTGCGCTCCCCGGAATCCCCGAATTCGAGGTAGCGAGCATGAAACGTCACTTTCTCAGCGTGTTCACGGCGTGCCTGGCCCTGGCGATGGTCGCCGGGCCGATGCCGGTGGCGACGGCTGGGCAGTCCGTCGAGGTTCGGCTGAAGGACGGCTCGAAGTGGCGCGGCGAGGTCGATGACATCGTCGAGGTCGGTTACTACCAGCAGCGGATCGAGGTGAGCCTCACCGGCCGGATCACCAGGGCGGCCGATCTCTACATCGTCGTCGAGGGAGACATCGCGGGCATGATCCGCCAGAAGACGATCTTCCGCGACGACGTCATCACGATGCGGACCGTCACCGGGGAAGCGGCCGACACCTCCGCGCGTCGTGCGTCGGGGCGCTCCGCGCGGCGCGACGCGGACACGAAGGAGGCCGGCCCCGAGAGCAGGAAGCTGGGCGTGTTCGTCCTTCCGCTCGACGGCTCGGTGGGCGAGGCGTTCCGGCACGAGGAGATCAAGAAGATCGGCGAGAAGGCCGACGAGTACGGCCCCGGCCAGATCATCGTGCTGCTCATCAACACCAACGGCGGGTCGGTGCTCGAGTCGCAGGACATCGCGGAGACCATTTTCGACATCCGCGAGCGGCATCGCGTCGTGGCCTGGATCCAGAAGGCCATCTCGGCCGGCTGCCAGACCGCGATGTGCTGCCACGAGATCTACTTCATGACCGAGGGCACGGCGGGGGCCGTGACCACGTGGGACGGCGTGGGAAACTCGATCAAGGGCGATGACCTCGAGGCTGCGATGGATCACCTCGTGGACATCGCCAAGCGCTCGGGCCACAGCGAGCACATCGCGCGGGCCATGAAGACCAACAAGGCCATGTGCTCCTACGACAAGGACCCCGCGACCGGCGAGGTCACCTTCTATGGCGACCTGAGCGGCAGGTACGTCCTCTCGGACGCGAACAGCAACCTCAGCTTCACTTCGTCGACGGCGCTCCACTGCGGCTTCTCAAAGGGCACCGCGGACACGGAAGAGGAGCTGGCCCGCCAGCTCGATCTCCCGCAGTGGTACGAGAAGAGCAACTACGGCCGCGAGATCGCCGAGCGCTGGCAGGAGACCGTGAAACGCGCGCACGAGGAGATCCCGCGTCTGAACGCCCAGCTCGGTTACCTGAGCACGAGCGGCGACCAGACCGAACGAATCGGCACGGTCATCACGATCTACCAGAAGTTTCTGCGCTGGCACGACCGGTGCCCGAACGTCGCGGAGCAGATGCTCCAGCGGCCCGAGTACTACGAGCGCGAGATCGCGGAGCTGCGGAAGCAGCTTGCGGATATGCGGCGGAGGTGACGATCGGCACCGGTTCCGCGAAACGGTCCCGCGACCCGGTTCCTCGACCCGGTTCCCCGACCCGGTTCCGCGAAACAGTGCGACCCCCCGGGCTCATTCTGACGGGGGCTCTCAGTCACCCGAGTCGTAGAACTTCAGGATCGCCGGCCCGATGACGACCTGGAGGCCGTCCTCGACCCGGACGCTGTCCACCGGGGCGCCGCCGACGATCGTCCCCGCCGACGAGCCGAGATCGCGGACGAAGAGCTCCTCGCCCTGGGACTCGATCGCGCAGTGCTCGCGGGAGACGTTCGGGGCCGCGATCCGGATGTCGCACGTCTCGTCGCGTCCGACGAGCACTTCCACCTTGTCGCCGAGCGCGAACGAGCGGAGCGTCGTCCCGGCCTGGTTGCAGATGTGCAGCTCGATCATGCGTACGTCGCTCCGGGCACCATTCGCCCGGGCGCATGCCGAGCGGTCCGACCCCCGGAATCCCCCCCCGGAATCCCCCGGAATCCCACCGGAATCCCCCGGAATCCCCCGGAATCCCACCGCAAATCCCGATCCCCTCGCAGGATCCTCAGCCTAAGCGCCGACGGGCCGGTCGTCCAGACCCCGCTCGGGCACATGACATTCTCTTTCGCGGCCGATCCGGACCACGAGCGGCGTTTCCGTATGCGGCCGGTCCGTGCGGGCCGTGTTGCCGATGATCCTTTCGTGGCAACGCCCCACGCGGTTGCCGTCGCGGGACGCTCGACGCGCGGGCGGTACACTCACCCGCCATGCGCTGGCTCGTGGATCTGGTGTACCTCATCTTCGCGGTCGCGACGTCACCCGTCTGGCTTCCGCGGATGGTGAAGACGGGCAAGATCCGCACCGACTGGCGGGGCCGCTTCGGCGGAGGCGACCCGCTGCCACCGCCGTCACCGGAGCGGCCCCGCGTCCTGGTGCACGCGGTCTCGGTGGGCGAAGTCAACGCGATCCGCATGCTGGTCGCGCGCCTGGAGACCGGGGACGACGCCGACGCGTCGCGAAGCGAGGTCGTGGTCGCCACCACGACGGACACCGGTTTCGCCCGCGCGGTCGAGGTCTTCGGCGGCGAGCACGCGGTCGTGCGCTACCCGTTCGATTTCTCCCCGGCGGTGCGCCGGTTCCTCCGCCGGGTCCGACCGGCGGCGGTCGTCCTGACCGAGCTCGAGGTCTGGCCCAACTTCACCGCGGCGTGCGCGCGGCGGGGCGTTCCCGTCTGCATCGTCAACGGGCGGCTGACGGCGCGCAGCGCGCGCCGCTACGGCCTGATCCGTGCACTCGTGCGCCCGAGCTTCCGGCGCATCGCCCGGGCATCGGTGCAGACGGAGACCTACGCCGCTCGCTTCCGCGCGCTCGGGATGCGTCCGGACGCGATTCGCGTCACCGGCACGATGAAATGGGACACGGCCTGCATCGCGGACGAGGTCCCCGGCGCCGCGGAGCTTGCCGCCGCGATGGGCATCGATCGCGGCCGTCCGCTCGTCGTCGCCGGATCGACGGCGCCCGACGAGCACGCGCTCCTGCGGGACGCGACGCCCGACGGTGTCCAGCTCCTGTGCGCGCCGCGAAAGCCGGAGTGGTTCGACGCCGCGGCCGCGGCGCTGCCGGGGTGCGCGCGTCGCTCGCGCGGCGACCGGGGCAGCGCGACCGGACGCTTCCTGCTCGACACGATCGGCGAGCTGCGCGCCGCGTACGCCCTCGCGGACGTCGTCGTCGTCGGCCGGAGCTTCGGGAACCTGCACGGGTCCGACATGATGGAACCGGTCGCGCTCGGCAAGGCGACGATCGTCGGTCCCGCCGTGACGGATTTCGAAGCCGTCGTGGACGCGCTCGCGGCGGGCGACGGCCTGGTGTGCACCGACGCCGCGCGGCTGCGCGCCGTCCTGTCGCAGCTCCTCGCCGATCCCGATCGGCGCGCGACGCTCGGCGCGAACGGACGCGACGTCATCCGCGCGCAGCAGGGCGCCACGAGACGCAACGTCGCGATGGTGCGCGGCATCCTCGGGATCGCGACGGTGCGCGACGACGCATGACGCGTTCCCCCCGGAAACCCCCGCCAAAAAAATCGCCGCCTCAGCACGGGGCTGAGACGGCGAAGGAGGAGAAAGAAGAAAGGAGGAAAGGTCGGAAACGGCGGTTACGCCGCGGTCCGCCTCGATATCAAAGTCAAAGGTAGAAGGACGGGGCAGCCGCGCCACGGATTTCCCGTCGAAGCGAAAGGTTGTCCACCGCCGCTTCTACGCCTCGCCCGGTCCCCCGGTTCGTGGCGAGAGCGATAATTCACGCGTTCGCGGACGCCCCCGTTCCCCTCACGTCGATGGTGCGAATCTCGGACCATCCGGCTCGTCTCCCGGCAAGTGCCGCGTGACTTCATCATGATCGGACGCCGGCCGCCGATCCCTTGAAATCTTCTGCGGGCGGCGGGGGGGCGGCCGGGGGCGCAGGGGGCAGCCGGGGCCGCGCAACAGGCTATGGAATCAGCATTTGTGGCCGTCATGGGACCGGCTCAGAATCTCGCTCGCGGGAGGGCTCCGGCGGCGCGAACCGGGTCGAGAAAGGCCGGATGCATCTGCCCGAACCGGCGTGCCGCCGCAGGTCGGCCACGCCGCCCTCGCAGTGCCCGTACGCCGTGACGGACCGCCAGGGGGGCCGTCGTCGTCGAGTGTAGACTTCCGGCGTGCGAGAGCTCGACCTTCTCCACCATATCTATGCCGCGAGCGCGACGGCGCCGGAACGCGTCCTGATCGGTCCGGGCGATGACATGGCCCTCGTGCGGCTCGAGGGGCGCGACCTGCTCGTCGCCGTGGACCAGGTCGTGGACGGGCGGCACTTCCGCCTCGGCGTGACGCCGCTCGCACTCATCGGGCGCAAGGCCGTCACGCGTTCGCTGAGCGACGTCGCCGCGATGGCGGGCCGGCCCCTGGCCGCGCTCGTGGCCGTGGTGCTCCCGGCCCGCTTCGGATCGGAGAACGCGAACGCGCTGTTCGACGCGATGCGGGCGGCGGCGAACGCCTACGACTGCCCGCTCGTCGGCGGCGACATCTCGATCCACGGGCCGCCGGATCATCCGCTCACGTGCTCGGTGACGGTGCTCGCCGAGCCCGGCCGCGGCGGGGCGATCCGGCGCGGGGGGGCCCGCGCCGGGGACACGCTCTACGTCACCGGCCTCCTCGGTGGCGCGCACGAGGACGGCGGCGCGGCCGGGCGTCATCTCTCGTTCGAGCCGCGTCTTGTCGAGGCGCGGGCGCTCGCCGGCGCGCTCGGTGCGCGGCTGCACGCGATGATCGACATCAGCGACGGACTCGGCCGCGACGCCGCGCACATCGCGCGGGCCTCGGACGTGCGGATCGAGATCGACGCGCACGCGATCCCCGCCCGCGAAGGGCTCGACTGGCGACGCGCGGCGGGGGACGGCGAAGACTACGAGCTGCTCTTCGCGGCGACCGGCGCGGTGCCGGGCGCGGTGCGCGACGCGCTGCCGGTGACGGCAGTCGGACGCGTGCTGGCGCCGGACCCCGGCGCGGCGACGCGGGTCGTGTTCATCGACGGCGCCGATCGCGTTGACGGCGACGAGATCGGGTGGCAGCACGAATCCTGACCGGCGCGGGAAGTATCATTGATCATTATCAGTCGCCCCCGAGCCGGTAGCGCTCCCCGAACCACTTCCCGAGGTCGACGAGCCGGCACCTGCCCGAGCAGAACGGGAACGCGCTCCCGTCGGCATCGACCGGCTCGCCGCAGATCGGACACCTGCCGGTTCGCGTCTCCGCGTCGAGCCGATCGATGGTGCGCGCGGCCAGCGCCGGCGGCGCCGACAGCGTGATCGTCCGCGTCGTCGCGTCGTCGTGCCCGATCGTCACCGCGATGTGCTCCTCGGGCAGGGCCGGGCCAAAACGCTCGGCCCATTCGACGGCGATGATCGTGTCGGCCGAGGCGAGCAGCTCGTCCCAGCCGATCGTCTCGAGCTCATCCGCGCCGGCGAGCCGGTACCCGTCGAGGTGGGCGAGGACGACGCGGCGGCCCCGGACGAGCGGGCCCTCGTACTCGTGACAGAGCACGAAGGTCGGGCTCGAAACCTCCGCCGGATCGACACCCAGGCCCGCTGCGAGGCCGCGTACGAAACAGGTCTTGCCGGCGCCGAGCGCCCCGTGCAGCGCGACGACGTCGCCCGGACGCAGGCGCGCGGCGAGGCGGCGCGCGATCGCGCGTGTTTCGGACTCGGAAACGGAGACGATCTCGATCATGGTCTGGGCATCGCCCGGGTCATCGCGCCGGGTCATCGCGCCGGTCATCGCCCCGGGTCATCGCGCCGGGTCATCGCCGGGGCCGCGCCCTCATTGTCATGGCGACCCATCCTCGGCCTCGCGGCGACGCCGGCCCTCCGGGCTCAGCGCGTAGATCTGGAAACGGTGACCGATCGGTTGCCAGCCGTGCTCGGCGCAGATGCGCTGCGAGAGCTCCGCGAGCTGCGGCGCCGCGAACTCGATCGAGCGGCCCGTCTCCATGCACACCATGTAGTCGCGCGGCGCCTTGCCGTAGATGAGCTGGTAATGCGACTGCTTCGCGTCGAAGAGCGCCTGCGTGATGATCCCCGCCTCCTGGAGCAGCTTGATCGTGCGGTAGACCGTGGCCTTGGAGACGCGGTTGCCGTCGCTGTGGAGATCGGCCAGGAGCTGCTCGACCTCGAACACGCCGTCGAGCTCGATGATCGCGTTGAGGATGTCCGCGCGCTCCGGCGTGTACTTGAGGTTCAGCGACTTCAGGTACCGCCGGAACACTGCGCACAACGGGGCCATGGCGGCCGCCTCCCGGCTGCCCGGCGCGGGCAGCGGGAGTTCGGTTGGCTCGTCTCTGGCGGGCATCGCCCCAGTCTAGCCTGCTACCCTCACGATCGTGACGAGGCCCCTGCGCATCCTCGCCTTCGAGCCCTACGACGGCGGGTCCCACCGCGCCGTCCGCATTTCGATCACCCGCCGCTCGCGTCACGAATGGACGTGGTTCACGGCGCCGCCCCGGGCGTGGAAGTGGCGCATGAGACTCGCCGCGCCCGTCCTCGTCCGGGAGGCGGGGGAGGGGGGCGCCTTCGAGCGACCCGCCGACGCGATCTTCGCCACGTCGCTCCTGAGCCTGGGCGACCTGGTCGCGTCCCTGCCCGCGTCGCACCGGGCCGCGCCGACGATCCTCTTCATGCACGAGAACCAGGCGGTCTATCCGCGCGGGCACGAGACGACGTCTTCACCGCGGCACGACGTGCACTTCGCGATGACGAACCTGACGAGCGTCGCCGTCGCCGACCTCGTGATCTGGAACAGCGAATGGAACCGGCGCTCGTTCGACGAGGGCATCGCGCAGGTGCTCAGGCATGCCCCCGAACCGTCGGTGCGCGCGATCGCAGACCGCGCCCGAAACGAGACGGTGATCTGGCCGCCGGTCGAGCCGCCGCCGCCGGACCTCGCCCGCCCGGACGCGGACGCGGGAGTTTTACATAACCCGGTGCGGGTCGTCTGGCCGCACCGGTGGGAGCACGACAAGGGGCCCCGCGCCCTCCTCGAGATCGCCCGGCGGGAGACGGAGCGGCTCAACCTGAGGTGGACGATCCTGGGCGAGCGCTTCCGCCGCGCGCCGCCGGAGTTCGCAGAGCTCGAGCGCGAACTCGGCGACCGGATCGACGCGATCGGCTTCGAAGACGACCGCGAACGGTACTGGGAGCGTCTCGCCGGCTGCGACTGGGTGCTCTCGACCGCGGAGCACGAGTTCTTCGGGATCGCGGTCGTCGAGGCGATGCTGGCGGGCTGCCTGCCGTGGCTGCCGGACCGGCTGAGCTACCCCGAGCTGCTGCCGGCGTGCGCGCGGGGCCTTTCACCGCGAACGCCGCCGGCGGATGTCGCCGCGGTGCGTGAGGCGATCCGCGCGCACCTCGAGCCGGCGAGTGCCGCCGAGGCGGTCGCCCGTCTGGACGCGGCGATCGAGGACGTTTGCTCCCGGCGGAAGCCCCCCGCCACCCGCCGATAATGCATGTTATGTAAAACCGGGCCGGCTGCGTCGAGAGGGCTGACGGGGTGAGAGGTCGGCCGGTGCCGTTCGAAATTCGCTATTCAGGCATTCTCCCATTCTTCAGATCCCGGCTCGAGTCCCCCGTGCCGTTCGTTCACGTTCGCGTTCGCGTTCGCGTTCACGTGAACGAGGATTCGCAGTCAAAGTTGAACGCCCGGAAGGAGCACTCGATCCGGGATCTGAGGAATTGGAGGATTGACGAACAACTGAAGTCGATCGGATGCAGACGCGCCGGTCCACGTACGTACGGGCCACGTAGGAACGGCGACGGCCAGGTGAGCTTCGCGGACGTGCTCGTGCTTCTCGCCAACTGGGGGTGACGCGCGACGCCGGCTCTCAGCCCCAGTTCGCGATCACCGCGAGCAGGTCCGGCACCCCGACCATGCAGTCGCCGCCGGCCGGGGCGACGTCCGCCGGACACGACGGCGGACAGCCGCCCGGGCATGGGCCCCACTCCGCGAGCACGATCAGCAGATCCTCGAAGTCGCGGCGGCCGTCGGCGTTGACGTCGCCGGCGCCCGAGTGGGTCAGCGGCGTCGCGGACGCCTGCGCGTAGCGGACGATCTCCCCGGCGTCGGTGAAGTCCCCGGAGCCCGTGCAGTTGCCGGACCCGAAGTCCTGGATCGCGATCGACGCCACGCCCGACGCGTAGCGCGTATCGACCGCCGAGACCTGCGGCTCGGGAAAAGGCTCGCCCGGTCTCCAGACGCGCGCCGACACCACGCCGTCGAAGACGTCGAGCTGGATGATGTGCTCGTCGAGCGGGGAATAGTGCGGCCACGGCACCACGCCGAGGAACACGATGGACCCGGCCACGTCGCCGCGGAATAGCTCGATGCGCCCGCCGCTGCAGGTGGAGAACGAGGCGACGTAACCCTTGATGCCGGTCGGCTCGTCCGCGAAGGCGACGGTGAAGCGCCCCGGGCCGTTGAATGCGACCATGCGCGCCCGCACCGACGCGCCCGCGGGGAAGTTGATCGGCACGCGCGGAGACGAGATCGCCGGCGATGCGCCCGCCGGAATCGTGATGACCATGTCACCGTCCGTGACCGTGAACTCCCCGCCGAAGGCGGGAGACGGGACCCACATGACCGGCACGCCGTCGATGGCGCTGCCGTCGAGGAAGTCGTCGAGCCATTGCTGGGCGGCGACCGGCGCGGTGAAGGCCGCAGCGAGCGTTGCGGTGAGGAGTGACGTGTGCACGATTGGGTTCCTTTCGTCCAGGAGGCGCCCGTCGCGGTCCGGCCGGCGACGACGGTCGCCGCGCCGCGCGACGTCGCGCCGCAGGAAGAAGTGCCCGCAGGCGCCGCGAACCCTCGCGCCATTCCGGCTAGCAGCCCGTTGAAGAACTGGGGCGTTGCCCGAGTGCGATGCTTTTCGTCGTGGCAAGGAGCCGAACCGACGCCGTATTGGCCGATACCGCGAGGTTTGGCGACGCCGTCCACGGCGGAAATGATCGTGCTCCGGCGGCGTTCCAGTTCTTCAACGGGCTGCTAGGCGATCATCGCACCCCCCCCACGCCCCCAGGACGATCAGGAGGTCCTGGAAGGTGACGAACCCGT
>CAZXBB010000213.1:0-1742 GCA_964638815.1 uncultured Isosphaeraceae bacterium | reverse complement strand
GCTTGAAGATGAGGAGGTAGCAGGTCTCGCTCGCCGTGGACGACGGGGTGATCGAGACGAGCTCCCAGGCTTCGCGGCCGCGCACCTCGAGGAGCTCGGCGATCAGCCGGTCGTGGGCGGGCGCCGCGTGCACGTTGTTCATGCAGGTGCGGTCCTGCCTGTACTCCCAGGCGACGGGGCGCACCGGCTCGGAAGTAGACTCACCAACGGTTGCGGTGCATCCTGAAACGAGAATGGCGACGACTACGAGACATGGAGCGAAACGCATGGCAGCGGCCCTCCGTTCACCTGGGGACAACACCGAGTCGGGACTACGACTTCCTCTGCGGGCTGTCGTCCAGTCACTCTGCGTCTCCGCGTGAGATCCGGGAACGTCGAGGCCGAACATCGGAATGTTCGGCCACTATGCGAGGCACTCGTCGAACGCGGTGATCGCCATCCGTGCGTCGTCCTCGCCGAGGACCATCGGGCCCTTGATCTTGACGACGTTCTCGTGCGGGCCGTCGATGCCCGTCAGAACCCTGCGCCTCCTCAGATCGTTGACGAGCCGTGCGGTCTCCTCGGGCGCGGGCTCTCTCGTTTCCCGGCTCTTCACGAGCTCGATGCCGATGAAGAGCCCGGTGCCGCGGACGTCGCCGATGATCTCGTGGCGGTCCATCAGCGCGCGGAGCCCGTCGCGCAGGATCGTCCCGAGGCGAAGGGCGTGCTCCTGCAGCCGCTCGTCTTCGATCACATCGAGCACGGCGTTCCCAATCGCGCACGACACCGGATTGCCGCCGAACGTCGAGAAGAACTCCATCCCCCTCTTTTCGAACGAATCGGCGATCGCGCGCGTCGTCACGACTGCGCCCATCGGATGCCCGTTGCCGATTGGCTTCCCCATGACGACGATGTCAGGCACGACGCCCTGCAGTGCGAACGCCCAGAACGCCTCGCCCGCGCGGCCGAATCCGGTCTGCACTTCGTCCAGGATGCAGACGCCGCCCGCCTCGCGCACGTGACGGAACGCCGTTTCGAAGTAGCCCGGCGGCGGAATCACCTGCCCAGCCACCGACATGAGTGACTCCGCGATGAAGGCCGCGGGACGCCGGTCCGTCTCCGCGAGCACCGCGCCGACGTCGTCGCCGTACGCGACGCCGATCTCCCGTCCCGTGCCACGGTACTTCCCTCGGTAGCCGTCCGGAAGCGGCACGACGTACACCCACGGCTTCCGCCCGCCGCCACCGCGCCCATCAAACTTGTACGGGCTGATGTCGACGAGCGTCGTCGTGTGTCCGTGATAGGCATGGTCGACGACGACGACATCCTCGGCTCCCGTGTGCGCCCGCGCGAGCCGAAGCGCGAGCTCGTTCGCCTCAGAGCCCGAGTTGACGAGGAAGCAGACCTCGAGGCTGTCAGGCAGCGTCGCGCAGAGGCGGTCTGCGTAATCCGTCAGGCCGTCGTAGAGATACCGCGTGTTCGTGTTGAGGCGCGCGAGCTGGCGCTGGCCCGCCGCGACGACGTGCGGGTGACAGTGCCCGACGTGGCAGACGTTGTTGTAGAGGTCGAGGTGCGGCCGTCCCTTCTCGTCGACGAGGTATTGCCCGCGTCCTCGGATTGGCTTCAACGGCTCGCTGAACGTGACCGACAGCGCGGACGAGATCCTCACGCTCCGTCGCTGCAGCAGCTCGTCAGGCGGCGCGCCGCGGTCCGCGTAGACGCGAACGCCCGTTTCGCAGGCAAGCGCGTCGGCGGCGCGGACG
>CAZXBB010000212.1:0-3022 GCA_964638815.1 uncultured Isosphaeraceae bacterium | reverse complement strand
GGCGCCGAAGTCGGGCACGCGCTCCTGCCGGGGCGGGTGCTTCACCTGGCCGGGCGAGGCGGTTGCGCAAAGGAACGCGGCGGCGGCGAGGGCCTCGGCGACGAGAGTCCGGCTGATTCGCATGGGGCCGTTGCTCCTGTTGGACGGGCGATGTGCGGGCGCGGTCGCGGGGGCGGCCACGGCGTCGTGCGTGGCGACCGATCACCCCAACCATCCCGCCACCGATCACGCATGATAGATCGCTTTCGATCGATCGAAGCAACTGCCGGGCGATCGGCCCCGTGCGGTTCCGCGTGGACGCCGCTCTGGTCCCTGCGTGACAATCGAAGAAGCGTGCGTGTCCTGCGGGGTGGGTCCTCTGTGCGGCCGGTCCTCACCCCCAGCTCGACAGGAGAACGAGCAGGTCCAGGATGCCCACGTCGCAGCTTCCGTCGAGGTCGGCCGGGCACGCGCCGCAGTCGGCGCAGGGGCCCCACGCCACCAGAAGGATGATGAGGTCGCCGATGCCGACGACGCCGTCACCGTCGAGGTCGGCCGGCGCACCGACCGTCGCGTCGATCGCGTAGAGGTAGCCGTAATCGTGCTCGACGTAGCCGCCGTTGCTGGTCGGGATGTATGCGGTCGCGCCGTCGGGCGTGAACTTCGGGCGCGCGAACGTCACGATATCGTCGCCGTTCTCCTGCGGGTACTCGACGCGCCACAGCTCTGCGCCGTCGGCGGGGTCGAACCCGCGCGTCCACCACGTCTGCTGCGCGGTGCCGCCGTTGACGGCGACGACGTCGTTCGTCGGCGCCACAACCGGCCCGTCGTCGAACGCCTCGGCGTCGTCGATCTCCCAGCGCGGCGTGCCGTCGGGATCGACCGCGCCGAGGTGACGGCCGTCCCATGCGATGTAGACGACGCCGTCGGAGCCGACGTCCGGCGCGGCGAGGCCGGCGCTGATGCCCGGGTCGTAGAGCCACTCGAACGCGCCGGAGGCGTCGAACGCGTGAAGGTTCCAGCCGACGCCGCCGGGGCCGGTGAACTGCGCGAGATAGATCGCACCCGAGGCCGGATGCGTTGCCGGCTGGTGCTGCGTTTCGAAGCCGTTCGTGAGACCGCTCACCTCCGTGCTGAAGTTCTGCGCGCCCGTCTCCATGTCGAAGCCGTAGAGTTGGCCGCCGGCGAGGTTGCGGTCCACGGTGAGGATCACCTGGTCGATCGGCCCGCCCGGCACCGAGGCGCCGAACACGAGCTCCGACCCCGTCCCGCCGTGCTCGTAGAGCGGCGGGTCGCCGTTGTTGCTCCAGCGGAGGACACCCTCCGGCGTGAGCGACGTGCACCCGGAGCTGAGCATGTCGGAGTCGTGGAACGCGACGTACACGTTGCCGTCGGGGCCGACCGCGGGGCCGGCGGCGATGCCGAGTGCGTCGGGATCGGTGTAGACCCAGGCGACGGTGCCGTCGGGATTGAACGCGACGAGGTCGTCGGTCGGTCCGAGCGGCTGCACGCCGACGTAGATGCGCCCGTCCGCGCCGACCGCGACCGGTCCAACGGTGCCGAGGCCCGGCTGGTCGCGCAGCGCGTCGGCGATCCACTCCAGGCCGCCGTTCGAGCTCACCGCGTACAGGCGTCCCTTGAGGTCATTGATGTAGACCGTGCCGTCCGGGCCAATGCCGGGGCGGTGGAGCATGTACGGACCGTCCACGGCGAAGCGCCAGCGCACGCGGCCGTCGCGCTGCCTCGGCACGATCACGAGCGGCGCCGCGTCGCTCGTGCCGCCCGAGGTCACGACGCGCACTTCGGCGGTGCCGGCGGGGGTCGCCTCCGGCACGTAGCCGATGATCGTATCCGCGGTCCACGTCGTCACGAGGGCCGCAGCGCCCTCGACGAGGAGCGTGCTCTCGCCCTGCTCGGCGCCGAAGTTGCTGCCGCGGACGACAAGGCGCTGGCTCGGCGTCGCCGGCGCGACGAGCGGCTCGAGCGTCGGCGCCGCCTGGAGCTCGCCCCACAGCTCGATGCTGAAGTCGGAGTTCGCGGCGTTCGGATCGTCGTGCCAGGGCTGGCCGAGGTGCGCCGCGCGGTATTGCACGACCGCGCCGACCGGGACGCCGAGGTTCGACCGCCGCATACGCCATTCGCCGCCGACGTCGTACGCCGGCTGCACCGAGACGAAGTGCCAGCCGCTCGCAGTGAACGGCTCGGGCAGCGTCACGTCGAACTGCGACGCGAGCGGCAGGTCGAAGACGAGGCCGGGGTCGCCGGCGGGGACGAAGGTCTCCTGCTGGATTGCCCCGGGCCCGTCCGGCGTCCACTCGAAGAAGCGCACACGGACGCCCGCGATGGTCGGCGGGCCGCACGCGGAGCAGCCCGCGCCGTGCGCGACGATGCGCCGCACCTGTGCGACCAGGTTGAAGTCGTCGGCGACCTGGTTGTCGGCGCCGAACTCGTTGAGGGAGCCGAGGCTCGTGCTCGAGTTGAACTGGCCGGGCGTCGTGTCCCAGATCAGCTCGTCATCGGCGGCGGCGACTCCCGTGGCGGAGAGGATCGCGGCGCATGCCGCGGCGGCGACGATGGAAGCTCGCATTGAACGAGCCGAGGCGCGGCCGGAGCAGTGGTCCAGGGAAGATCGCAGCATCGTGGCCTCCAGTGTCGGTCAAGTTTCGGTGTGAGGAACGCTTCGCCGCCACGGTCACCGCACCGGTTCCCCTCAAGGAGAGGGCGTGCGATCACCGCACGATACGTCGGCCCTTCGAATTCCTGCTCCGGGCGTGGACCGCGTGCGTCGAGTCTCGGCTTTGTCCGGCCGACTGTTGCGCCGATTGCACGCCTGGTCCACAAATGCGGGCGACGCCGTCCACGGCGGAGATGCTCGTGCTCAGGCGGCGTTGCCGTTCTCCAACGGGCTGCGTAAGCTGAGCCGGCGGGCCCCGTGTGCACGAATTCCGGTGAATCCGAGGAATCGCCGTATCTTCGCTCCCTCCGATCCGCTCGACTATAGCCACAGCGCCCGGTTCGCGGACGCGGGCGGACGCGGGCGGAC
>CAZXBB010000211.1:0-2329 GCA_964638815.1 uncultured Isosphaeraceae bacterium | reverse complement strand
CCTTCGGAATGGACGTTAGGCGGGTCCGACGGTCCGAGGTAGACATCGTAGTACCCGGCCCCGGAAGCCGGCAGCCAGGTCAACGTGATGGATGCCTCGCCTGCCTGAATGACCTCCATCGGCGTCGAAACGACGGCGCCGGAACCGTTGCAGGGAACGGACGACGCTTCGAGACGGACGACTGACGGAACGACACCGAGCAATAGAGCGAGTGCGACCTGGATTCCACGCATCGTCGACTCTCCGTAGAACGGGTTGCAGATGAGCCTACGGTATCACCAATCGCTCCACACGGCGCTCACCCTCCGTCATTCGGGGGACGGGAATCGCGCCGCGTTGACCACTCGGGACCAAAGGGCCGATAATCTGATCGGCGCGCCGTGGCCCGACGCGCACTGGAGACTGCGCCCATGCGGATCGTTCTCGTGCCCGTCGCGGTCGTTCTGGCTGTCGCATGCCCGGTCGTCCTCGGCCAGTCGATCTTCACCGTCGCGGGCGGCGCAGATCTCGAGAACCTGCCGGCGATCTCGTTTCCGCTCACGACGCTTCGAGACGTCGCGATCGACATCCACGGAAACCTCTACGTCTCCGATGGCGACACCTATCGCGTGAGGATGATCTCCGCGGAGACCGGTCTGATCCGAACGATCGCCGGCAACGGCACGAAAGGCTCCGCGGGCGACGGCGGCCAGGCGAACGCGGCATCACTCACACCCACGGGAATCGCGGTCGATCACGCGGGTAACGTATTCGTCATCGACGCGGAGTTTTTCAACGTGACGATCCGCCGCGTCGACGCGGTGAGTGGCATCATCACGACCGTCGCGGGCGGAGGGCACTCCCTCGCCGAGAACATCCCCGCCACGGATTACAGCCTCAACGCGGCCGAAGACCTCGCGGTCGCGTCCAACGGAGACCTGTACATCGCGGCACAGCCGGGAATTCACAAGGTCGATGCAGCGACCGGCAGAATCCGGCTCGTCGCGGGCGGCGGGCAGGACCCGCCATCGGACGGCGCCCCGGCCACCGCCGCGCTGATCAACTACACCCGCGACGTCGCCATCGACGAGAGCACCGGTTCGCTCTACATCGGCGACTTCTGGAACAGGAGGGTCCGGCGCGTCGACCTCGCGTCGGGTCTGATCTACACGATCGCAGGCGGGGGCACCACGGGGGGCACGGACGGCGTGCCCGCGACGTCGTTGTTGATCTCCGTACCGGACGCCGTGATCGTGAGCCCGTCGGGTGACGTCCTCGTCGCGGACTGGCAGTCCAGCCGCGTATGGAAGATCGAAACCGCCACCGGGCTGGCACGACTGGTCGCGGGGACCGGAGGGCGCGGATACTCAGGCGACGGAGGGCCCGCGACACGCGCGCAGTTGCGCGCGCCTAACGGCCTCGCGTTCGACGCGGCCGGCAACCTTTTCGTGTCCGATTCGGAGAACGGTCGCGTGCGCCGCGTCGACACCGCCGGCGCGATCTCGACCGTCGCAGGCGCGGGCCTCGGAACGGGCTTCCAGTTCGTCGGCGACGGCGGGCCCGGCACGGCGGCCACCCTCTTCACCTCGTCGACCGGGAGCCTCTTCGCGTTCAACGGGCTCGCCCTCGATGGCGACGGCAACCTCTTCATCGCCGACACCGATAATCACCGGATCCGGAGACTGGACCGCGGCACAGCCGTCATCTCCACGGTCGCCGGAAACGGAGACAGCGGCGCGCCTCAGGACGGCGCAATCGCCACGCAGTCGGCACTTGGCTCGCCCGCCGGCCTCGCGGTCGATGTCCAGGGGAATCTCCACTTCTCGGACGGGAACGCCGTCTACCGCGTGGACGCGGTGTCGACCCGGATCGCCAGGGTCGCGGGGGGAGGAAGCGGCGGCGACGGCGGGCCCGCGACGGCTGCATCGCTGCTGCGGCCGGCCGGCCTTGCGGTCGACCCTGCAGGCAACGTTCTTGTTGCCGACGAAACGGGCGACCGCGTGCGGAAGATCGACGCCGCGACGGGCGTCATCTCGACAATCGCCGGCACCGGGGGAGCGGGATTCTCCTCGGGCGACGGAGGACCGGCCACGCAGGCGATCCTCGAGAACCCCACGGGCGTCGCGGTCGACCGGCTCGGCAATGTCTACATCGCGGAGCAATTTGCGAACGTCGTGAGGAAGGTCGACTCGGACACGGGGATCATCTCGACAGTGCTGGGAAGCGGCTGGCCCTTCTACGAAGGGGACGGCAAGCCCGCGACGTCGCTCGGCATGGGCGAGTGTTTTGGAGTCGGAGTCGACGCGGCCGGCAACCTCTACGTCGCCGAACAGAGTGGAAGCCGCCTTCA
>CAZXBB010000210.1:0-9361 GCA_964638815.1 uncultured Isosphaeraceae bacterium | reverse complement strand
GTGCGCGTCCGTGTGCGTGACCGCGACCGTGTGCGTGTGCGCGACCGCGTCCGTGTGCGTGTGCGCGCCCGCGACCGTGTGCGTGTGCGCGTGCGTGTGCGCGACCGCGTGCGTGTGCGCGTGCGCGACCGCGTCCGTGTGCGTGTGCGTGTCCGGGAGCGGGAGCGTGTGCGCGTTCTACTCCACGCGCTCGAGCTTCGCGTACTCCAGGATGAGCGTCTTCGTTCCGACCGTGTCGAACGTGACGCGGGCGCTCGATCCCATCGGGCGCGGCGTCACCGAGTCCACGCGACCGAGGCCGAACATCGGGTGCCGGACGAGGGTGCCGCTCGGGAAGGCCGAGAGCAGCGCCGAGCGTCCGCCGCCGCGTCGCGTGAAGTTGCGTCCGTCGTCGTCGCGCACGAAAGGGTCGTCGTCCACGGCGTCCCAGTCACCGCCGCCGAGGTCGGTCTTCACGATCGAGTCAGCGGGCAGCTCGCGGACGAACTGGCTCTCGATCGTGCGCTCGCGGATGCCGCGCTGCGTGCGCACCGCGGCGCGGCTCAGCATGAGCGACCGCTTCGCCCGCGTGATGCCCACGAACAGCAGGCGCCGCTCCTCCTCGAGCTCCATGTCCGACTCAGCCGCGCGGTGGTGCGGGAGAAGGCCGTGCTCGAGCCCCGCGATGGCCACCGTGTCGAACTCCAGCCCCTTCGCCGCGTGCAGCGTCATGAGGGTGACGGCGCCTCGCTCCGGATCGATCACGTCGGCGTCGCTCACGAGGGCGACTGACTCGAGGAACGCGTGGAGTCGATCGAGCAGCGACCACTCCGGATCGAGCGCCTCGGCGCCCGGGGCGCCCGGGTCCGTCGTCGGCTCGAACTGCACGGCCGCGCTCACGAGCTCCGCGAGGTTCTCGAGACGCTCCATATCCTCGTCGGACGGGCTCTTGCGGTACTGCGTCTCCATGCCCGACTCCCGCACGACGCGCTCCACGAGCGCCCCGAGCGCCTCGGGCGTCGCGGGCCTGTCCCCGTCCGGCGCGGTGACACTCGCGACGAGCAGCCCGGTGGCGTCCGGCGGCGCGTCCTGCTGCGCGTGGGCGAGCCACGCCTCGAGTGTGCGCACGAAGCCCATCACGGACCCGACCGCGCGCGGAGCGAGCCCGTCCACGCGATCGGCTTCGCGCAGCGCGTCGAAGAATCGCAGCCCGCGCTCCATCGCGTGGAGCTCGATGCGGTCGAGGGTCGTCTTGCCGATCCCCCGCGGCGGCGTGTTGATGATGCGGCGGAGCGAGACCTCGTCGCTCGGATTCGCGATGAGCCGCAGGTACGCGAGCGCGTCCTTGATCTCTCTTCGCTCGTAGAAGGCCGTTCCGCGCGCGATCACGTACGGGATGCGCGCGCCGCGGAACGCATCCTCGAGCACGCGGCTGAGGGCGTTCATCCGGTAGAGCACCGCCATGTCCTTCCAGGGGACGCCCTCCTCGTGGTGCCGGCCCCGGAACTCCCGGACGAGCATCTCCGCTTCGTCGATCTCGTCGCGGCACACGACGAACGCCGGCTTGTCGCCGTCTTCAAGCTCCGTGTGCAGCGGCTTGTGCTTGCGGTGCGCGTTCCGGCGGATCAGCCCGTCGGCCACGTGAACGATGTGGCCCGTGCTTCGGAAGTTCTGCCCCAGCGGGATGACCTTCGCTTCCGGGTACTGCTGCTCGAACTCGAGGATGTTGCTGATATCGGCGCCGCGCCATCCGTAGATCGACTGATCGGGATCGCCGACAACGCAGAGGTTGCGGTGACGCGACGCGAGCGCGCTGGCGATCACGAACTGCGCGTGGTTCGTGTCCTGGTACTCGTCCACCAGAAGGTATTGGTATCGCTCCTGCAATGCCTCGCGCACGCGCGCGTCCGAGCGCAGCAGCCGCGCGGTCACCAGCAGCAGGTCGTCGAAGTCGAGCGCGTCGTTCGAGCGGAGGATCTTCTCGTAGGACGTATAGGCGCGGGCGATCGAGCGCTGGTAGAAGTCGTTGGCCTCGACCGCGAAACCCGCGGCATCGAGCAGCCGGTTCTTCGCGGCGGAGATCGCGCCGCCGACGGCGGCCGGCGTGAAGTTGCGCTCGCTGAGCTCGGCGGCCGCGATCGCCTGCTTGAGCGCCACCCGCTGGTCCGCCGTGTCGTAGATCGAGAATCGCTCGGTCAGGCCGGCAAGATCGCCGTACGTGCGGAGCATCCGGGCGCAGAAGGCGTGGAACGTGGCAACCGTGAGGCCGCGTCGCCCCGGCACGTCCTCGGGCACGAGCCGGTCGATCCGCTCACGCATCTCCCCCGCGGCCTTGTTCGTGAACGTCAGGGCCAGGATCTGCCAGGCCGGAATGCCCTGGGCCACGAGGTGGGCCACGCGTCGGGTGACGACGGTCGTCTTGCCGGAGCCGGGACCGGCCAGGACGAGGAGCGGGCCGTCGACGTGGCCGGCCGCCTCCCGTTGCGGCGCGGTGAGCCCCTCGAAGATCGCGTCCGGTGCGTTCATTGCGGCCAGTCTAGCCCGGATTATGCATGAAGCGGGTCGGTGGGTCGTTGGAGGCGGGTCGTCCAGGTGGCTCGTCCAGGTGGGTCGGGCCCCCGGTGCCGGGGTACGGCAACCGCCCGGTCCGGATAAGCTGAGCCCACCCACAACATGTTGGGTCGGGCACAGGTTCCGTAAGGTTCTCCACACAATCAGTTGCGAGTGGCGAGGCCCGGTGGTATGCGGTAAGCTGAGCCGCTCCAGCGACTTACACAAATGCTCGCCTTTTGTCAAGATTCTGTGGCTCGTACTGTTGCAGGCACAAGATGTAGTAGTACGATACGAAGCCGTGATGGCTCGGACAGTCGCCTCGCCGGGCCGTTCACGGCGTCCAGGGGGCGGCGCTCGTAGGGCGTCGCTCATCTTCGCGCATGGTCGTTCATGGTCCTTCATGGTCGTTCATGGTCGTTCATGGTCGTTCATGGGAACTCCGGACGAGGAGGCAGGGCCCGCAGGCCATTCGAGGAGATGACGCCGGTGGGGCGTCGGCGCGAATGTCCGGGGCAACCCCGGGGGGCGAGCTCCGGGGTTTCGGGGCTCCGGGGGTTTCGGGGGACCGGGGGACCGTGGGCGGCGGGCACGACCGCCGTTCTCTCGGGACCGCAAGCAGGCAGCGAGGGCACAACGTCATGACCGTCTTATGCGACTCACAGATCCGCGAGCTGATCGGCATCGAGCCGTTCGAGGAGAACGCCAAGCGCGCCGGCCGGGTGTCCTTCGGCGTCTCGAGTTACGGATACGACGTCCGCGTCGGCACGCTCTTCAAGGTCTTCACGAACGTGGACCCGACGGGAGGCGGCGGCCAGGCGGTGGTCGATCCCAAGCGGTTCATGGACGACATGTTCGTGACGATCGACACGACGAAGACCGGCCGCGATCACGTCATCATTCCGCCGAACTCCTTTGCGCTGGCGGAGACGGTCGAGGTGATCCGGGTGCCGCGTGACGTCCTCGCGATCTGCGTGGGCAAGAGCACGTACGCGCGCTGCGGCATCATCGTCAACGTCACGCCGCTCGAGCCCGAGTGGCGCGGCCGCGTGACGATCGAGATCAGCAACACGACCCCGCTGCCCGCGAAGATCTACGCCAACGAGGGCATCGCCCAGATGATCTTCCTCAAGGCGAGCCGCGTGTGCGCGGTCAGCTACGCGGACAAGCAGGGCAAGTACCAGGATCAGAGCGGGCTCACGCTGCCGATCGTCGACTGATGCGTGGACCCGTGACGCCGACCCGTGACGCCGACCCGTGACGCCGACCCGTGACGCCGACCCGTGACGCCGACCCGGACCCGGACGCGGACCAATGGTGGATCAGAAGCAAGCATGAAGATTACTCGCCGATTTACGAAGCAGGGTACGGATGACGTCTTCGACGGCGTGAAGTGGACGACGCGCAGCAGCCGCATCGCGAACGCGGACGGCACGGTGGTCTTCCAGATGAGCGACGCCGAGGTGCCCGAGGGCTGGAGTCAGCTCGCCACGGACATCATGGTGAGCAAGTACTTCCGGAAGGCGGGCGTCCCGCGGTCGCGGAAGGACGGCACGCCCGAGGTCGACGCGAACGGTCATCCCGTCACCGGGCCGGAGCGCTCCGTGCGCCAGGTGATCGATCGCCTCGCCGGCTGCTGGCGGCACTGGGGCGAGCAGCACGGCTACTTCGACTCGACGGACGATGCGCAGGCGTTCTACGACGAACTCGCGCACATGATGCTGCGTCAGATGGCCGCGCCCAACAGTCCGCAGTGGTTCAACACGGGCCTCAACTGGGCCTACGGCATCAGCGGACCGCCGCAGGGGCACTGGGTGAACGACCCCCGGACCGGCGTGACGCACCTCGCCGACGACGCGTACACCCACCCCCAGCCCCACGCCTGCTTCATCCAGGCGGTCAACGACGACCTCGTCAACAGCGGCGGCATCATGGATCTCTGGGTGCGCGAGGCGCGGCTCTTCAAGTACGGCTCGGGCACGGGCACGAATTTCTCCTCGCTTCGAGGCGAGGAGGAGGCGCTCTCCGGCGGCGGCAAGAGCAGCGGCCTGATGAGCTTCCTCAAGATCGGCGACCGCGCCGCCGGCGCGATCAAGAGCGGCGGCACCACGCGGCGCGCGGCGAAGATGGTGTGTCTCGACGCCGACCATCCGGACATCGAGGCGTTCGTGAACTGGAAGGTGCGCGAGGAAATCAAGGTCGCGGCGATGGTCGAAGGCCTGAAGCACCTCGGCGAAGACCAGAAGAAGATCGCGGAGAAGCTCGGCCTCCGGCTCGACTACGACTTCAACGGCGAGGCCTACTACACGGTCAGCGGCCAGAACAGCAACAACTCGATCCGGCTCACGGACGCGTTCTTCGCGGCCGTCGAGCGCGACGCCGACTGGGAGCTGACCTCCCGCACGACGGGCGAGGTCGCGAAGACCATCAAGGCGCGCGATCTCTGGGACCAGATCTGCTTCGCGGCGTGGCGGAGCGCGGACCCCGGTGTGCAGTACGACACGACGATCAACGCGTGGCACACGTGCCCGGCGAGCGGCCGGATCAACGCGAGCAATCCGTGCAGCGAGTACATGTTCCTCGACAACACGGCGTGCAACCTCGCGTCCATCAACCTGCTGTCGTTCTACGACGCCGACACCGGTCGCTTCGACGTCGATCTCTTCGAGCACGCCATCGAGCTGTGGACGATGGTGCTGGAGATCAGCGTGCTGATGGCCGCGTTCCCCTCGGAGGAGATCGCGCGTGAGAGCTACCGCTTCCGGACGCTCGGGCTCGGGTTCGCCAATCTCGGCGCGATGCTCATGCAGGCGGGCATCCCCTACGACAGCGAGGAAGGCCGGGCGATCTGCGCCGCCCTCTCCGCGATCATGAGCGGACGCTCGTACGCCGCGAGCGCGATGATGGCGGCCGAGCACGGCCCGTTCCCCGGATTCGACGAGAACCGGGAGCACATGCTTCGCGTCGTCCGCAATCACCAGCGGGCCGCCTACGGCGTGCCGCGAGACTCGGACGAGTACGACGAGCTTCCCATCCGCCCGGTGCCGATCGATCACGCGCTCTTCCGCCGCGGCGGGATCAACCTGGCAAACGCGATGGACCTGCTCGACCACGCGACCCGCGCCTGGGACGACGCCCTCGCGGGCGGCGACGCGCACGGCTACCGCAACGCGCAGGTCACGGTCATCGCTCCGACGGGCACGATCGGGCTCCTCATGGACTGCGACACGACGGGCGTCGAGCCCGACTTCGCGCTCGTCAAGTTCAAGAAGCTCGCCGGCGGCGGCTACTTCAAGATCGCCAACGCGTCGCTGCGGCCGGCGCTCAAGGCGCTCGGCTACATGCCCGAGCAGCGCGACGACATCGTGCGTTACGTGATGGGCACGCTCAGCCTGGACGCGCCGATGACGGACGACCACGCGAAGAGCGACGGTGCGACCTTCCGCGACTATCTCGAAGAGAAGGGCTACTCGTCCGAGGAGCTGGTCCACGTCGAGAACACGCTGCCGTCCGTATTCGAGCTCGGCTTCGCCTTCAACGCATGGTCGATGCCCGAGCGCGTGCTCAAGCGTCTCGGCATCGATCCCGAGAAGGCACGTCACGATTCGGCGTTCGACGGCCTGCGGGCGCTCGGACTCGACGGCGCGACGATCGAAACACTGAACCGGCGGATCTGCGGCACGCAGACGATCGAGGGCGCCCCCCACCTGAAGGACGAGCATCTCCCGGTCTTCGACTGCGCCAACACGTGCGGCAGGATCGGGCAGCGGTTCATCGCTCCCGAGGGTCACATCCGGATGATGGCCGCGGCCCAGCCCTTCATCTCCGGCGCCATCTCGAAGACGATCAACCTGCCCGCGTCCGCGGGCGTCGCGGACATCGCGTCCGCGTACTGGCTGAGCTGGGAGCTGGGGCTCAAGGCGAACGCGCTCTACCGCGACGGATCGAAGCTGAGTCAGCCGCTCAACACGCGCACGGAAACCGACGCGGATGCGGACGAATCCGCCGAGGAGGTGGAGGCCGCCCTGGGGGAAGTATCAACCGAAGTTGCGGCCGTGGCGTCTGCGATATCGACATCGTCGACGTCATCCGCCCCCCCCGCCGCCCCCGCCGCCGCCCCCCCCGCCGACGCGAACGGGAAGCGTGACGCGAACGGTGCGGCCGACGGCCGCAAGGATTCCGACCCGGAGCCGGCCTGCGTCGAGCGCATCGTCGAGCGGATCATCGAACGGCCGATGCGGCGGCGTCTCCCCGACACGCGGTCGAGCATCACGCACCGCTTCAACGTCGCGGGGCACGAGGGCTATCTCACGGTCGGTCTCTACGCCGACGGGAACCCGGGCGAGCTCTTCATCACGATGTCGAAGGAAGGCTCGACGATCGGCGGTCTCATGGACAGCCTCGGTACGGCGATCAGCGTCGCCCTTCAGTACGGCGTCCCGATCGAGAGCCTCGTCACGAAGTTCGCGCACCAGCGCTTCGAGCCGATGGGCATGACGGCCAACCGCGACATCCCCTTCGCGAAGAGTCTCGTCGATTACATCTTCCGCTGGCTCGGCATGGAGTTCATACCTGGCTTCCGCGAGGCGAACGCGCCGGTGCGGACGGACTCGCCGGCGAAGCCGGCCGGCGAGCGCGGCGCGAAGATCAGGAAGACCGCGACGAGCGGAACCGGAGGCTTCGGCGCCGTCGCGCACTACGGCGGCCGCGGCGGAAGCGGGGCGTCAACGTCGGGATCGGCCTCGGAGAGCGCCGATCGGTCACGTCACATTGTCATGGAGGACAAGAGATGGTCAGAGATCGAGTCCGGCGAAGCTGCCGGCGCTTCGAATCGACTTGGGACGAGCGCACCGGCTGGGGGTGCAGCGGCGTCGGCGCACGCACCGGAGATCGTGATGAGGACCACGGTCGCCCACGATGGCGACACGGTGAAGACCGCCGGGGGGCGGCTGATCACCGGGAAAGCGCCAGGAACGGCAGGTGCCTTCGCATCGACGACCGGCGAAACGCAGACTGCGGCCATGGCTCATGTGCTCGACCAGTCGAACGCCGCGATGCAGAGCGACGCGCCGGCGTGTGACGTCTGCGGCGCGATCACCGTCCGAAACGGCACGTGCTACAAGTGCCTGAATTGCGGCAACTCGATGGGTTGCAGTTGAGTTCCTGTTTGCACACCGGGCGACCTCGCGCTCCGAGGGTCGCCCGGCCCCTCACGATGGGGAAGCTGGGCATGGAAAGGAGACATCAGACCGAAGGCGAGTGGATGGAACGACTCGTCGTGATCGGGCCTCCAAGGACAAGGTGAACCCGATTCTCCGGCGTTACGGGCGCAAGCCCATCACCACCGGAGTGGTACTCCCTGGCCCCGAGACATCGTGAGGAATAGACCGGGTGGTACATGGATGACCACCGCATGCCTGGGGAAGCTCCCCCTCGTCCTTCCTGCTTGTGACGAGGAAACCCGGCTTCTCCTTCCCTCCCCCCCGAAGCAGTCCCCACCGCTGCTTCGGGGGATTTTCTTTTTTGGTCCGCGGTTGATCCGTCGTTGATCCGGCGCCCCTGCGCAGAAGCGTCGGGAACCGTCCCTGCGGCTTTCGCGGCGAGCTTCATCGGTCATGGAGGGCGGGCGGGCGGGAGCGGGCGCGGGCACGGGCGGGCGGGAGATCGCGCCGCGGGCTCATTCCCAGCGGAAGACGCCCTTGCGCCACGCGTACACGTACGCGATGACGGACGTTCCGACGAAGAACATGATGCGTCCGAGGAAGAGCATCGCATCCGGGCTCTGCGGGACGAGCTTCGCGTACGTCACGGCCCACGGGTAGAGGAAGATGATCTCCACGTCGAAGACGAGGAATGTCATCGCCAGGATGTAGAACCTCACGTCGAAGCGCTTGCGCGCCGTCGAGAACGGGTTCATGCCCGACTCGTACGTGCTGTCCTTGACGCGGCCCGGCACGCTCGGCCCGAGAAGGTGGGTCGCGACGAGGTTGAACACGGCGAACCCGATCGCCATCAGGACGAGCAGCCCGATGGGGAGGTACGACTGAAGGTCTACGGCAAGGGTCATCATGGCCAGGGTCGTCGGGGCCAGGGTCGTCGGGGCCAGGGTCAGCGTGGACAGGGTCAGCGTGGACAGGGCCGGGTGGCCGGGGTCACGTGGCCGGGTCGCGTAGCGAGGGTCGCCTGTGGCCGGGGTCGTCGTGCCTCGCGAGCCCGGACGCGGACGCCGAGAGGATAGGGCGACTCCGCGGTTGCCACAAGGACGCGGCGAGGCGAGACTGGAGGTGATAGGGCACCATTATGCACTGCCTCGTCGGATGCTTCGCACTCATCGCCCCCCGCCTCACGATCATCGTGCTGGTGGTGGTGTCTGACTACCTCGGCCGGGCGTACGAGACGGTGCTCTGGCCCCTGCTCGGCTTCGTCTTCCTCCCGACCACGACGATCGCCTACGCGTGGTCGATCAACAGCAACGGCTCGGTGTCGGGGTGGTACCTCGTCGCGGTCGTGATCGCGGTGCTGATCGATCTCGGCCTGCTGGGCACGGGGGCGTCGAGTCGCAGGAAGGGCCGGCCGGGCAGCGGTTGACCTCCGATTCTCGCGGGGTCGGCGCGGGAGTCGGCGCGGGGTCGGCGCGCGCGTCGGCGCGGGGGTCGGCGCGGGGGCCGCGGAGTCGCGCGCGGGGGTCGGCGCGGGGTCGGCGCGCGGGTCGGCGCGGGGGTCGCGGGATCGCGCGCGGGAGTCGGCGCGTGCCCGGCGTATACTGAACACGCTGCGGGGCGTAGCTCAGCTTGGTAGAGCGCCTGCTTTGGGAGCAGGAGGTCGCAGGTTC
>CAZXBB010000209.1:0-11925 GCA_964638815.1 uncultured Isosphaeraceae bacterium | reverse complement strand
CCCCCCGAACATCCGTCACGCCAACGACGTTCGACCCTCCCCCTGCCCCCTCCCTGGAAGGGAGGGGGTCCTGCACGACGCAGCCCCCCGAACGTTCGAGAGATCCCCGCACCACGTGCTGCACGCCCATCGCCCAACCCCCCCGAACGTCCGAAGAACCCCGCACCACGTGTTACACCCCCGCCGCGCAGCCCCCCAAACGTCCGTCACCCCCCATCGCGCACGGCCCCGAACGTCCCAAAACAAGGCGGCATGGATGCCGCCGGTCGCCGCGCGACTTCTGCAGACCCGCCTGCAGACCCGGAGGGTCTGCGAAAGCCAGGTCTGCGAAAACCAGCCCGACCCAGCCCCAAACGTCCCACGCGCAGGCGGCAGGATGCCGCCGTCGCACTGGCGGGTCGGAGCGTCGAAGTGTGAGCTGCAGGATGCAGCGTCGCCGCGCGTGACGGCCAAAGGTGTGAACACCACGTCACGCCAAAAGGGGCTGCACGACGCAGCCCCCCGGACGTTCGTCACGCCCCCGCACCACGTGTTACACCCCCATCACCCACGGCCCCAAACGTCCCACGCGCAGGCACTGCACTATGCAGGCTACACTCCCGCGCATGCCCGAACCCGTCCTCCTCGAGGTGCGCGACGAGGTCGCCACCGTGATGCTCAATCGTCCCGGGGCGCGGAATCCCACGTCGATCGCTCTGCTCGACGCCATGGACCGCGCGTTCGATCGCATCGACGGCGACGATGCGGTGCAGGTCGTCGTCCTCGCGGGCGCGGGGCGGTCCTTTTGCGCCGGCCTCGACCTCGCCGAGGTCCGGGCCGACCGCGAGACGATCCACACGCTGCTGCGGCGGCTGTCGGAGGTGATGCGGCGGATCCGGCGGCTTTCCGTGCCGACGATCGCTCGCGTGCAGGGGGCCGCGATCGGGGGCGGGTTCGGCTTCCTCGCCGCGGCGGACTTCGCGGTCAGCCACGCCGAGGCGAAGATCGGCTACCCCGCCCTCGAGACCGGGCTCAGCGGAGCACTCATGGCACCGTGGCTCGTGCGGAAGATCGGTCCGTCGCGGGCCCGCGCCATGCTGCTTCTGGGGGGCACGATCTCCGGGTCCGCGGCCGCCGCCGCGGGAATCGTGACGCACCTCGTCGAGGCGGACGCCCTGGAAACCGCCTGCGCCGAGCTCGCCGCGGCCCTCTGTAAGGGCGGCCCCGAGGCCAACCGGACGATGAAGGCATTCCTGAACGAGCTGGATGGTTCCCGTGACGACCCGATGCTCGACCGGGCGGCCGAGGTCTCCGCCCGAGTGATCGCCTCGGCGGAGACGCAGGCGAGGCTCGAACGCCTTCTTTCCTGAAGAATCGGAATTGACTTGGGCATGAACGGGTCTACGCTGGTGATGACCATGACTCGCATCACAATCATCATCGGCCGCATGGTCCGCATGACGTGCCAGCACCTCCCGCCAAGGGCAGGGGTTCTGTGATGCGCGACTGAGAGTCGATTGCTCGCCTGAACGCCCTGTCCGACGCGGACAGGGCTTTTTTTTTCGCCTGCTTCGAACCCGATTCCACACGGAGGTCCCCGATGATCACGCTCCTGACCCTGATGGCCTGTGCGCTCCGCCAAACGAAACGTGCCCTGGCGCGTCCCCACGTCGCGCTGTGCGTCGTCCGCGTGAGCGTGTCGCGAAGCCCCGAATCGGAAGGTGAATCACCATGAACCCTGCCCGAATACCACCGGACGACGCCGCGCGGGCCGGCGGCGCCCACCTCCGCGGACTCTCCACGAGCCTGCGAGCCCGGTTCGCCGCGATCGAAGGAGGCTTCCTGCTCGAGATCGAACCGCTCTCGACCGTCGAGGCGTTCAGCCTGTGGCCCACTCTCGTGCCGGCCAGGTCATCGAGCCTCCTGATCGCCATCGATGAAGGCGACGACGCCCCCCCCGCGCTGACCGCCAGCCGGTTCGCCGCGGGCTACGGCGAGCGCCTCGACGACACGGCCGTCGTCGTTCCGGCCGCGCAGCTCGCCGACCTGGCCGTCGTGACACCGGCCGACACGCTCGTGGCGGTCGCCATCGACGGGCCGATCGAACCGGCGGACGCCCGGGCCCTGCGTCGCTCAACCCGCGCGGGCCGGAGCCCGCTGTCCACCGAGGTGCGCGCCGTCCTCGCCGCCACGGCGATCGGCGAGCGCGCACTGCGTATCGAGACGCGCGAGCCGCGCGTCGCGGCAGCCTTCCTCGGCGAGGCGCTGCGCGGGTACGTTGCGAGCATCCTGCACCGCTGGCCGAGCGAGATCGGCCGTCCGGATCCGGGACTGGTCCTGACGGTGCTCGAGCGTACGGGGTACGTCTCCGTTCGCGCCATCGAAACCGAAGTCTACCCGACGTCGATCGACGTCGGCCTCGGCACGCACGCCGACGGGGCCGCGCGTCCCGCGCAGACATCGCTCATCTACGACGTCTGCTCCGCAACCTGGCACGGAGAATAGGAGAGATCGGCGCCTGGCCGGCGCGGCGCCCGTGGACAACCTGTGCGGCCCGGAAATATCTTGACCTGCCCGGTCTGCGCCGTCACGCTCCCGTGAACGAACCGGGACCACATCCCGGGATCTCGCAGGGGCACCCGGCTGACCGCGAGATATACGCGCACGACGGCGGCCTTCGGGCCGCCGTCGTGTTTATTCGACTCATCGGCGGTGCACGCCGAGCTGCACGTAGTCGCGAGAGAAGACCAGGTTGAGCGACCAGTCGATCGCGATCCGCACGCGTCGCGACCACCGCGGCATCTTGAGCAGGTACACCGTCCGCCACAGCCACCATGCCGGGAACCCGGAGAGCCTGACGCCGAAGACGCGGGCGACGCCGGTGCGGCAGCCGATCGCCGCCAGCGTGCCGCGGTGCGACAGATCGCAGGGGGTCGTTTCCTGCCCGCGCAGCGCGGCGGCCAGGTTCCGCGCGAGGTGCGCGCCGAGACGAACCGCGTGCTGCGCGGTCGCCGGGTACGCGTTTCCCTCCCCGTCCGGATTCACCGCGCCGTCACCAGCGGCCCAGACGTTCCGGTGGCCGACCACGCGGAGATCGCGATCGCAGCGGATGTAGCCCTGGTCGTCGAGCGGCAGTCCGAGCGCGCGGTTGAGCGGGCTCGGCTCGATCCCGGCGCACCAGATGACGCTGCGTGTGGCCAGCGTCTGGCCGTTCGTGAGCACGACGGCGTCGTCTCCGACCTCGGTGACCGTCGTCTCCAGCAGCACGCGAACACCGCGTCGTTCGAGGTGCCGGAGGGCGAAGGCGGAGAGGTCCTCGCCGAGCGGAGCGAGGATGCGGTCCTCGCGCTCGATCAGCGTCATGCGGCAGTCCCCGGGCTCGATGTTCCGATAGCGTCGCGCGGCGCTGCGCATGAACTCGTCGAACTCACCCGCGACCTCGACGCCCGTGTAGTTGCCGCCGACGACGACGAGATGCAGCAGGCATCGCCGCTCGTCACGATCGGCGGTGGCGTTGGCGAGCTCGAGCAGGCGGATGGCGCGATCGCGCAGCGCCACCGCGTCGCCGAGGCTCTTCATCTGGATTCCGCGTTCGCGGAGGCCCTCGACGGCAGGCAGCCGCGTGACGCTGCCGAGGGCGACGACGACATGGTCGTATGCGAGGGTGACGACGCGCTCTGTTCCCACCAGGCGGTACTGCACCGTTCGCGTCCCGGGATCGAGGCCGACCACCTCGGCCATGCGGAACTCTCCTTCGCGAACGAAATCCCGCACGGGGACCACTGTGTGACGCGGCTCGAGGCTCCCGGTCCCGGCCTCGACGAGGAGCGGCGTGAACACGAAATAGTTGTTGCGATCGAGGACGATCGTGCCGGCCTCGTCCGGGCGGAGCCTGCGCTCGAGCCCCCGGGCACAGTACGCCCCGGCGAAGCCGGCGCCGAGGATGACGATGACGGGCGGCATCGAAGTCCTGCTACGCGAGGCCGCCCCGCACGATGAGGATGTGATACACGAGCAGCCCGAGGGAGTACGTCACCGGCAACGCCGAGATGCCGACGGAGACGAGGGCGAGCCCCCTGCCCAGGCGATCCCGGCTTCGTCCGGCCGCCTCGCAGACCACGATCACGAACAGCATCAGGCTGAACTTGAATCCGATCGCGCCCGGAAGCCCCCATGAATCGATCACCCCCCTCGCGATCGGGTTCACCTCGGTCCCGCCCTCCTCGAGGATGCGCCAGGTCAACATGATGTCGAGCGCGGACACGAAGACGAAGCACGCGTACGAGATCGGATAGCGCATCGCCGTCGCGAGGCCCCAACGTCCGTGGGCGCCACGCAGCCCGATGATCTCCGGTTGGACTGCGGTCACTGCTTCTTCGTTACCCCGACCGCGCCTCGTCATGCCGGCATTCTAACCCGCCGACGCCGGCGCCCGACGGGAGCGGCTATTCCGTCCCGCCGCCCCAGTGAGGGGGCACGTCGTCCTCCGGTCGCCGGTGCATCTCGTCGAAGCCCCGGTGCATCTCGTCCCGCACCCGGCCGACGTCGCCGCCCAGCGCATCGAGCCGCGTGTAGAGCTCGCGGACGATCTGATCCAGCTCCTCGACGTGACGCTCGAGGAAGGCGACCTTCTCCTCGATACTGGTGACGCGGTCGTGCATCGTGTGATCTCCCCGGGGCCGCGGACTCACCGCCCGCGCGCGTCGACCCCGGTCTTCTCGCTCGGCGGGCTGAAGAGGTCGAGCACGAGCGAGTCCTTCACGGCATCCGCCGAGTGCGGGACGTTCGACGGCAGGTGCAGCACGCCCCCGCCGCACACGGTCACCTCGTACCGCGCCGGGCTCTCGTCCGCGCCGATGCCGAAGCGCACTTCCCCGGAGACGACGCAGGCGAACTGCTCGTTCTCATGGGCGTGCGTCGGCACGTGGCATCCCTCGTGCAGTACGACCTGCGAGATCATCATCTTCTCGCCGATGATTCGCTTCCGATCGAGACGTGCGAGAGGGTGGTCCGGCTCGAGGTCTTCCCAGCGATAGATCTTCGCGTCGGGCATGGCGGGGGACTGGGGGGAGGCTGGGGGGAGGCTGGGCGGGGCCTGGCGGGGCCTGGGGGCTGAGCCCCGGGTCGTCAGACGAGCGGGTCGTGGGACGGAACGTTGTGCGCCGGCGCGGTATTGAGCTGCACGAGCTTCTCGTCCTGGAGGCGCCGCGCCTCGTCGAGATCGGCGTAATCGGAGTGGCAGGCGGCCTTCGCGGCCCGACCCTCCTTGGCGCCGACCGCCTTGCGCGTCTTCGATGCGAGGCGGTGGATCTCCTCCGGCGAGAGCACGCCGCGCTGCTCGAGGATCCGCTTCTGTTCCTCGCTGAGCGCTTCGGTCACCTTCGGCCTGTCCCATGCGTACACCTCGTCCTTGCCGGACGCGAAGTCCTGGATCTCCTTGCTGATGCGCACGCTGCACCAGTCGTGGCCGCACATCGCGCAGAAGTCGGTGTCCACGTCGAGATCCTCGTCGTGGAACGCACGAGCCGTGTCCGTGTCGAACGCGAGCTCGAAGTGCTTCTCCCAGTTGAGCGCCGCGCGGGCCTTGGTCAGCTCGTCGTCCCAGTCGCGCGTGCCGGGGATGCCGAGCGCGACGTCCGCGGCGTGGGCCGCGATCCTGTACGCGATACATCCCTGCTTGACGTCGTCGCGCTTGGGAAGGCCGAGATGCTCCTTCGGCGTGACGTAGCAGAGCATCGCCGCCCCGTGGTACGCCGCGGCCGTCGCGCCAATGCACGAGGTGATGTGGTCGTAGCCGGGGAAGACGTCGGTCACCAGCGGACCGAGCACGTAGAACGGCGCCCCGTGACAGAGCCGCCGCTGGAGCTTCATGTTGTATTCGACCTGGTCGAACGGCACGTGCCCCGGACCCTCGACCATGACCTGCACGCCCTTCGCCCACGCCCGCTCAGTCAATTCGCCGATCGTCGCGAGCTCGGCGAGCTGGGCCTCGTCCGTCGCATCCGCCAGGCCGCCGGGCCGCAGACCGTCTCCGATCGAGAACGACACGTCGGAGCGACGCATCACGTCGCAGATCTCGTCCCACAGCTCGTACATCGGGTTCTCCCGGCCGTGGATCAGCATCCACTTCGCCAGGAGCGACCCGCCGCGCGAGACGATGCCGATGAGACGCTTCCGGATCAGCGGCAGGTGGGCGCGCAGCACGCCCGCGTGGATCGTGAAGTAGTCGACCCCCTGTGCGGCCTGGTGCTCGAGCGTCTCGATGATCACTTCCGGCGTGAGGTCCTCGAGCCTGCGCCCGATGATCATCGAGTAGATCGGGACGGTGCCGATCGGCACCGTCGAGTTCCGGATGATGGCGGTGCGGCACGCATCGAGGTCGCCGCCGGTCGAGAGGTCCATCACCGTGTCGCCGCCCCAGCGCTCCGCCCAGCGCAGCTTCTCGACCTCCTCCTCGGTGCCCGAGGAGACCGGCGACGCGCCCATGTTCGCGTTGACCTTCGTGCGGCTCGCGCGCCCGATGCACATCGGGTCGAGGCTGAACGCGAGATGGTTGACGTTCGCCGGAATGATGAGACGTCCCGCCGCGATCTCGTCGCGAACCTGGGCGGCGGTGAGATGCGGCTCGCGCTCGGCCACGCGCCGCATCTGCGGCGTGATGACGCCGAGGCGCGCGTGCTCGAGCTGGGTGACGGGCGCGAACGCCGGATCGGCGGGGACGGCGCGAATCGGCCGGTCGCCGCGTCCATGGCCGAGGCAGCCGCCGGCGTGCGGCTCGATCGTCCAGCCCGGGGGCAGGAAGTCCCAGGCCGTGTGTTTCGAAGGCCCGGGCATGCCCGGCGTGTCGGGCGACGCGAACATCAGCGGCCCGCCGACGTCGGACGCGAGCGCGAAGGAGCCGGGCGACGTCCCCTGCGATTCCGTCGAGGGGTTGGTCGCGCCGTGACGCGGCGGATCGTAGACGAACTTCTCCCGTGGCGCGGTGGTCATCGGAGTCTCCTGCGAGTCATGACCGGCGCCGGATCGAAGAATCGCAATCCCTACGCCGGTGCGAACCGGGTCAGGTTCAACGGGTGCTTCTCAGCGCCCTCGGCGGACGCGCCCCGTGCGAACGCCCGTAGTCTAGCAGCCCGTAAGAACCGGGGCGTTGGCTGAGTGCAGTGCTTTTCGTCGTGGCAGGGAGCCGAACTGACGCCGTACCTGACGATTGCAGCGAGGTTGAGCGACGCCGTCCACGGCGGGAATGATCGTGCTGAGGCGGCGTTGCAGCTCTTCAGCGGGCCACGAGGCCCGAAGCGCCCCGAAAGACGCCCCGGAACGCCCGGCGCGTGAAGGCCGTCGCTCCACGGCTCCGGAGGCCCTCGCGCGTCGTGACGGGGCGCGGCGATCGCGTCTGACTGGTACAGCAATGCGAGCCGAGGCAACGCGCCCTCGGCCCGGCTCGCTGCGCGGACCGGAGCATTGCACAGCCGGCGCCCGATCCCTGACTCGGACCGGTCGTCGTTCAGTTCACCGCGCGGATGAACACGCGGTCGGTCAGGTCCTCGATGATGACCTCGACGAAGTCGAAGCGTTGCGTGCTGTAGGCGAACCGCCGGCCGGGGCCGTCCTCGTCGGGCTGCCACCAGGGGAACGACGGCTCCGAGTAGCACGAGCCCGAGGGAACGTCCTCCCCGCCGCCGGGGAAGCGCATCGTTCCGGCGTCCTCATCCTCGAGCCGGGTGGAAGGCGTGCTGCGCAGCGAGGGCGAGAGCAGGACGAACAGGTTGATGTCCGCCCGCTCCGCGCGGAACGTCAGCAGCACCTTCTCGTTCCCCGGCTGCATGTCGGTGTCGAGGTGCAGATCGCTGACGGAAGCCGGAAGCTCGGCAAGGTCCGCCTCGCGAAAGAGCCGACGCAGCGGCTCGGGAACCGAGGCGGAAGCGAGCTTGACGATCGGGGCGTGAAGCGGCAGTGCGCTCATCCGTGAGTCCTTCCTGGCGGGACGGCCGTGTCCTGCCGCTTCGTCAATCGGCGTTTCGCGTGTTGCGACACTACTCGGGATTATCGGACCGGTCCTGCCCGAACCCGTGCTCGCGCAGGTACGCGCGCATCTCGTCGTTGATCCGCTGAAAGACACGCGGCGTCAGCGAGAAGTGCGTGGTGTCCGGCTCGAGGTTGATGTAGCCCGCGCCGCGCCAGCCCCCGTCCGCATCGGCCAGCCGCTCGGCCCGCTCCTTGAAGAGACGCACCGCGCGCTCGAGGTGGAAGTTGTCGAGCGTCCCGCAGTGGAGCCGCACCTGTTCCGTCACGATCGGGCCGTATTTGCGCCAGTCGGACGCGACGAGGCGGCTGATGTCGTATGCGCTCCACGACTCGACGACGGCGCGATCGATGCGGCCGGTTCGCGCATCGAACATCGGCACCGGGCGCCCCGTCGCGGGATCCGCGGGCGAGAACATCGACTCCCAGCCGTCCCACTGCTGGCCCGATGCGCCCGTGGGGTCGAGCGCGTACTCCATCGCGCACTCCTCGCGCACGGTCATCACCGTCTCCATGTCGCCCTCGACGCTGACGATCTCGCGGTACGACGACCGCTCCGCCCCGTCCGCATCCAGGTAAAGGCTCTCGTCCTCGTAGAGGTCGCTCATCTGAAACGCCCGGAAGTCCACCGGATCCGGCGCCGTCACCCAGCACGCGCCGAAGACATCGGGTCGCGTCAGCAGGAGCCACAGCGACGACCACGCCCCGGACGACTGGCCCGTGAGGACCCGCGCCTCGGGCCGCGGGTCGAGTCGAAACGCCCGCTCGAGGTGCGGGATCAGCTCGGTCACCAGCGCGGTCGCCCGCGGCCCGTTGTTCGCCGAGTCCGCGAAGCCGTGGTGACCGAGCGGCGCGTCGGCGTCGAGCACGACGTGCACCGCCATGGGCGCGATGTCCTCGACGCCGGGAACGCTGAGCATCTCGGCGTACGTGATCGCCTTCTCGTGCCGCGCGCCGAGCCCGGGCACGACGTACACGGTCGGCCAGCGACGCTCCGGGTCGTCCGCGTATCCGGGCGGCAGGGCGACCCCGGCGCGGTGATGAACGTCGCGGCCGTAGAAGTCGCTGAGTCGCGGGCTGCGCAGCTCGACCCACCGGAGGTTCGCCGTCTCGACGGGCGGTGCGGGCGGGCGGACCGTTTGCGTCAGTCGCAGGTCCACCACGTCCGCAGCGTCGCGTCGCAGCGTCGCGTCGCGGACGACGCTCAGCACGTTCCCGGGGCCCTCGAGCAGGGTTCGCGCGGTCGCGTCGATGTCGAGCGCGGCCTGGACGCGCACCGGCCCGTCGAGCGTGTCGAGCGCCGCCGGGAAAGCGACGGCCGCGCCGTCGATGCGCACCGTGTCGCCGGGCCGCAGGTCGGCGACCGCGACCGACGCGATGGGCTGCGGCGGATCCCAGAATGGCCCCAGCGCCGGCATCTGTCGCTGCCAGCCGCGGTGCGACGGCGTCATGAAGAACAGGACGAGGCGTCCCGCGACCGGCCCGGCCGGCGCCGGATCGGGATCGAACGTCACGACGTACGCGTCCTCCCCGGCCGCGGGCGGCGCAGATGCCGGAACCGCCGCCGAATCTCCCTGGCCGGCGGGCCGGCGGGTCATCGCGACGACGATGGCCGCTCCCACCGCGGCGATGAGCCCGAGTTGAACCAGCGGCCGGGCGATCACGCCGCCATCATACGGGCGGGCGAACGGCACGCGGACCAATTCCGTACCGCATGCAACCGTCCGCCCGATAGTGGATCAAATCCTCCGAGAGATCGTCATGCGCGCCCCGACTTCCCCCCTCCCCGTGCTCCTCGCATTCCTCGGCCTCCTCGCGCCAGTCGCCGGCTGCACCGACCTGGGCCGCATGACCTCGTCGTTCCAGCGTCTCGTGACGACGAAGGTCGATGATCTGTCCGCGCGACGTCTGCTCGACGACCCGGTGTACTTCAACGACATCCGCGGCCCGCTGTCGGTGGACGTCATTTCCTTTAGCGGCAGCGTGCGGATCGAGGCCGTTCCGGAGCTCGACCACGTGACGGTGCACGTCGAGAGGGTCGCGACGCACGGATACGGCCGGAAATGGGAGGCCGACGATTCGCTCGCCGAGATCGACTGGAGCGCGGAGATCGTCCGCAATCCCGTCGGCCCGACGCTGGTGATCCGCACGAGCACCACCCATCCGGAACCGCACTTCCAGCGCGTCCGCATCGACATCACGATGCCGGCCGCCGACGGCGTCCAGATCGCCACGCGCAACGGCGACGTGATCCTGGATAACGTCAGCGGACCGATCGATCTCTCGACGAGCAACGGCAACGTCCGGCTGATGACGCCGCAGCCGCTCGTCGGCCCGGTCAGCATCCTGAACTCCTATGGCGACATCGACTACCGCGTCCGGGGCGAGTCGTCCGGGGCGTTCGACTGCGAGGCCGAGCGCGGGCAGGTCACCCACTACACCCGATACGGACAGATGGTGGTCGATCGCGCCACCGATCACGACAGCCTGAAGGCCACGCTCAACGGGGGCGAGAACCCGGTCTACCTCCGCACGGCCGACGGCGACATCCGCGTCGCGGTCGTCGCCGATCCCACCGCGGTGGGGGTCATCATCCGGAATTGAGGCGTTCCGCCGACCGATCGTGCTAAGCTCCGGCATGGCGCAGAGGGTCCTCCACGATCACTATTTCCGGGAGGCGAAGCGCGAGGGATACCGGTCGCGCGCGGCGTACAAGCTCATCGAGATCGACGAGAAGCGCAAGGTCCTGCGCGCGGGGGACCGCGTGCTCGACTGCGGCGCCGCGCCCGGATCGTGGATGCAGGTCGCCGCGGCGCGGGTCGGTGACCGGGGCACGGTGGTCGGCATCGACCTCCAGTCGTTTACGCCGATCGGTCCCGGACGCAACCTCGTGATCCTGCGTGGCGACGCGCTCGCCGTGGACGACGCGACGCTGCTCGACGCCGCGGACGCCGACGGTCGGCGGTTCGACGTCGTGCTCTCGGACATGGCGCCGCCCACGACGGGCGAGGCGTCGATGGATCATCACCGTTCCGCCCGCCTCGTCGGCGCGCTCCTCGACCGCTGCGTCACGCTGCTGCTCCCGGGCGGGCACCTCGTCGCCAAGGTGTTCGAAGGCGAGACGTATCCGGAGCTGCTCGCGCGCGCCGGCGACGCGTTCGATGCGGTCAAGGGCTTCAAGCCAAAGGCGTCGCGCGCGATCTCCCGCGAGATCTTCATCGTCGCGAAGGGCTTCTGCGCGCGCGCGGCTTCGACCGAACGGCCGCAAGCGCCCGAGAAGCCGAAGCGCGGCTGGGGAAGCCGATAGCCGGCACCAGCCGCCCCGATCGACTTCAGGGCCGAGCCCCGCGCCCCCTCCTGCATCGCGCCCCCCCCGACCCCCGGCCCCCGCGATCACGCGATCACGCGATCACGCGACCATGTTCACGCCGAGGCCCGCGGGATACTCCGCGTCCAGGTGCGCAATCAGCTCCTTCTGCTGCGCTGCGGTCAGGTCGAGCTTGCCGACCAGCGCGTGGATGTTCGCGGGCGGGTGCTCGTCGAATCCGCCCGATCGGAGACGGCCGGCGAGTGAAGCCGCGATCGGCCGCAGTCCGCCGGACGTCGCGCGCTCGGCCGCCTGGTCAGCGAGATTCGTTCCGAGTGGGGGCGGGCCGCCCTGATCGGCCAGCCGGCCGAGCATCTGGACGAGGTCGCGCATATTCACCGTGCCGCTGCCGTCGAGGTCGTAGCGCGAGTCGGTGCGGCCCCACTGCTCGAGCAGGCCGGAGATTGTCAGCGGGTTGTCGGATGCGAGATCGGTGCCCGGGGCAGACGGCGTGTTGAGGTCGCGAAGCAGTTGAACCAGGTCGCGCATGTTCACCGTGCCGTCGCCGTCGAGGTCGAACTCGGCATCGCTCGTCCCCCACGCGGCGAGCAGATCGC
>CAZXBB010000208.1:0-8009 GCA_964638815.1 uncultured Isosphaeraceae bacterium | reverse complement strand
GCGAGGTTTGGCGACGCCGTCCACGGCGGAAATGATCGTGCTCCGGCGGCGTTCCAGTTCTTCAACGGGCTGCTAGGCGATCATCGCACCCCCCCCACGCCCCCAGGACGATCAGGAGGTCCTGGAAGGTGACGAACCCGTCGCCGTCGAGATCCTCCTGGCACCCCGGGCACGGCCCCCACGCCGCGAGGATGCGGACGATGTCCTGGAAGTCCACGGCGCCGCTCAGGTCGATGTCGCCGTCGCACGTGTCCGACTTCGTCCGGTACGCCCGCACGTTGTTGCCGACGCCGCACACGACAAGAACGCCGCCCTCGCCCAGCACGGGGCCGCCGACGTTCACGTTCACGATCGCCTGCGACCAGCGCTCCGCGAGGTCGGCGTCGAGCGCGAACAGTGCGCCGTTCGGGAAGCCGCCGTTCGTGAAGAACACCTTACCCTCCGCGTCGATCGCGATGCGCGGCGAGGCGCCCAGGCTGACCCGGGTCGGCGCAGACTCGTCGAGCACGGCGCCCGTGTCGGGATCGAGCCGCTGCACGGAGAGGTCCTTTTCGTCGCCGACGCGCACGGCGCGATAGGAGTACACCGAGCCGTCCGGCCCGACGCCGAACGATGCGAACGGCACGTAGCCGAGCGGCACGCGCCACTTCTCGACGAACGCGGCGCCGCTGTCGTCGTAGGCGACGAGGAAGTCCGTCGCCGGGTTGTTCGCCGAGCGCGGCGCGTACACGGTGCCGTCGGGGCCGACGAACGGGCCCTTCTGCTCGATAAGCCCGCCGCTGACCGACGGCGTCGAGTACAGCTCCGTGCCGTCGGCGATGTCGAAGACGGTGACCACGGGCCCCTGCGGGCTCTGCTCCCAGATGTAGACGCGGTCGCCGTAGACGGCCGCCTGGCAGCCGTTGGAGGTCGGGCAGCTGCGGGGGGCGCTCCACACGGTCGTGCCGTCAACGTGGCTGATCCGCAGGAGCGACGCGAAGTTGCCCGCGATCACGTCGCCGTTTTGCGCGAACGCGACGCTCTCGGTCGAGCCCTCGTCAACGAGATCCTCCGACCGCCAGATGATCGAGCCGTCGGCGGCGTCGAGCGCGTAGAGCGGATCGAGGTTCGTGTTCCCGGCGCGCGTCGCGTAGACCTTGCCGTCGCGGATCGCGGAGAAGCGGCTGCGCCACGACGTGCCGGGGAAGTCGTACGGAAGCTGCACGGCCCACCGCTCGTCGCCGGTGTTCAGGTCCTGGGCGACGATCCACGCCCCGGTGGGGATCGTGAAGCTCGTGATCCGGCTCGACACGAAGAGGTCGCCCTCACTGCCTCCCTGCTGCGCGACGAGCGCGGAGCGGCTGCCGCCCCAGATGAGCGTCTCGGTCGCCGGCCCGACGTTGCGGGACTGGCTGTTGCGCGCGGAGTTGCCGCCGACACCGGTGTTCCAGTCGGCAGCGGTCGCGGCAGGCACGGGGAGCGCGAGGACGATCGACAGCGCGAGCGGGAGCGTCTTCTTCATGGCCCCAATGTAAGGACCGGCGGGGCACGATCAAGCGAAATCGGCTCGGACCCGCCGCCGTCACTCTCCCATCGCATCCACGACGATGCCTATCCAGACGTCGGGCTCGAGAAATCCGTTGCCCCACGTCGCGTCGAGGTCCCGTGTCGGCTTCGCGGCGATGATCTCCTCCTTCGATTGACCCTCGTCCATGAGCCTGCGCACGCGGTCGCGCACGGTGACCAGCATCCCGCGGAACTCGCGCAGCCCGGCGCGGTCCGAGAGCGGCCCGTGCCCTGGGATGATCCGCGTGCGGTCGTTCGCGATGGCGAGGATGCGATCGGTCGCGGCGATCATGCCGTCCACGGTGCCCCCGGTGCCGGCGTCGATGAAGGGGTACATGCCGTTGAAGAACGTGTCGCCCGCATGCACGACGTTCGCCTTGCGGAAGTGGATGACGGCGTCGCCGTCCGTGTGGGCGTGCTCGACGTGGAACACGCGCAGCTCGTCGTCGTTCCAGTGGAACGTGACCGAGTCGGTAAACGTGATCACCGGCAGCGCGACTTCCGGCGCGGCGGGCGTGCGCATGTTGAACGCGGCGACGAACTGCTCCGTGCTCATGCGGGCACGGACGTTCTCGTGCGCAACGATGACGGCGCCGGCCTTGCCGAGGTTCTCGTTGCCGCCGGTGTGGTCGCCGTGCCAGTGCGTGTTCACGACGAAGCGCACCGGCGCGTCGGTGAGCGCCGCCACGGCCTCGAGGATCTTCGGCGTGAGCGGCGCGTACTGGTCGTCGATCATGAACACGCCGTCGTCCCCCACCGAGAGTCCGATGTTGCCGCCCTGCCCCTCCAGCATGTAGACGCCGTCGGCGACGCGGGTCCGCCTGATCTCGACGTTCTGAGCGGGACGGGCGACCGCGGTCGCGACGAAGAGGGTGACGGCGGCGGCACGGGCGAGGTTGATCATCGTGGCGGGCTCCTGTGTTGGCGGACACGGCATCGTACCCCGGCGCCCGGAAGCTACCATGCCCGGCCACCATGAACATCGCCCTCGCCACGTACGACCACCTGCCGGACTGGCAGAACGACGAGACGCCGCTCCACGCGGCGCTGGAGTCGCTCGGCCACGACGTCCGCGCCCCCTCCTGGACCGACCCCTCGGTCGACTGGAGCGGCTTCGACGCATGCGTCCTGCGCACCACGTGGGACTACATGGAGCGTCACGACGAGTTCGCGGCCTGGACCGAGCGCGTATCCGCCGAGACGCGGCTGTTCAACCCCCTGCCCGTCGTGCGGTGGAACTCTCACAAGAGCTACCTGCGCGACCTCGCCGGGCGCGGCGTGCGCACGGTGCCGACGGTCTGGCTGGAGACGGGCGCCACGGTGGACCTCTGCGCGACGCTCGCCGAGCGCGGCTGGTCGCGCGCGTTCCTCAAGCCCGCCATCGGCGCCACGGCGCGCGAGACGCTGCGCTTCACGGATCGCGCAGCGGACCTCGCCGCGGCGCAGGCGCACGTCGATCGCCTGCTCGCCGTCGAGGACATGCTGCTCCAGCCATACCTCGCGAAGGTGGAGACGGAGGGCGAGGTCTCGGCGATCTTCATCGACCGGGCGTTCTCGCACGCCGTGCGCAAACGGCCGGTGCCGGGCGACTACCGCGTCCAGGACGACTTCGGCGCGCACGACGAGCCGACGACACTGACCGCCGGCGACATCGCCGACGCCCGCCGCGCCCTCGACGCCACGGGGTTCGACGACCTCCTGTACGCGCGGGCGGACTTCCTGCGCGACGACGACGGCGCGTTGTGCCTCACCGAGCTGGAGCTGATCGAGCCGCTGCTCTTCTTCCGCCACGACACCGGCGCCGCCCGGCGTCTCGCGGAGGCTCTGCACGCGCGGCTGAGCTGACTCAGCCGGGGTCCGGCGCCCCGGAGACGGGCACCCGACCCCGGCGACCGGGGCAACCGATCCAGATATACTCGGCCCATGTCCCTCATCACCTCCGACCCCATGACCTCCTCCGCGCCGGATCACGGCGAGCCCATTCCGCCCGCCGACCCCGCCCTCGAGGACGCCGTGCGTCGAATCGGCGCCGACATTCTCAAGCGCGCGAAGAAGCACAGGGCCGGCATCCTGTCCGCGGCGTTCTGGTCCGACAAGCTCATGGACTGGGCGATGCAGGACGAGGCGTTCAAGGTGCAGCTCTTCCGCTTCGTGGACGCGTACCCGCGTCTGACGACGCCCGAGCAGGTGCACGACCATCTCGTTGACTACCTCTCGCAGCCCGGCGTCACGCTGCCGCCCGGTCTCGGCATGAGCCTCAAGGCCGGCGGCCTGCTGAAGGGCACGATGACCCGCACGATCACCGGCCAGATCACCTCGATGGCCGAGAAGTTCATCGCGGGCACCGACGCGAAGTCGGCGCAACCGATGCTCCGCAAGCTCTGGGACAAGGGCATGGCGTTCTCCGTCGATCTCCTCGGCGAAGCGTGCGTCAGCCGGGCCGAGGCGGAGATGTGCCGGCAGAAGTACCTCGACCTCGTGCGGGACCTGCCCGACGCCGTCGCCGCCTGGCCCGCGAGGGAACGCCTCGAGCGCGACCACCTCGGCCCCATCCCGCGCACCAACGTCTCCATCAAGCTCAGCGCGCTGCACGCCTCGACCGATCCGATCTGCGCGGAGCGCACCATCGACGAGCTCGTCGCCGCCCTGCGCCCGATCCTCGAGCGGGCCCGCGAGCGGAACGTTCACATCAACTTCGACATGGAGCAGCACGAGTTCAAAGACCTCACGCTCGACCTCTTCATGCGCTGCTGCGACGAGATCGACTTCCCGGCCGGTCTCGCGATGCAGGCGTACCTGCGCAGCGGCGACGACGATGCACGTCGCATCGTGTCGTGGGCGAAGGCGAGCGGGCGCCGGGTCACGGTCCGGCTCGTCAAGGGCGCCTACTGGGACTACGAGACGATCCACGCCGAGCAGCAGGGCTGGCCGATCCCGGTGTGGAGCCGCAAGGCGGACACCGACGCGTGCTTCGAGCGGATGACGAAGCAGTTCATCGAGTCCATGCCGGGTCGCGCCGACGAGGGCGGCGTCAAGCTCGCGCTCGGCTCCCACAACGCGCGGTCGATCGCATACGCCCTCGCCGTGCTCGAGAGGAGCGGGCTCCCGCCGGAGGCGCTCGAGCTCCAGATGCTGCATGGCATGGGCGACCAGCTCAAGGCGGCCGTCGTCGAGAGCGGCCTGCGTCTGCGCGAGTACGTGCCGGTCGGCGAGATGATCCCCGGGATGGCGTACCTCGTGCGTCGCCTCCTCGAGAACACGTCCAACGAATCCTGGCTGCGCGCGGGCTTCGCCGACGACGCCTCGACGGACGAGCTGCTCGCATCGCCCCACCGCCGGTTCCAGGCGCCCGATCCCGGTATCGAGACGACACGACACGCAGCCGAGCGTCACATGCTCTCGCCCGCCGTCAAGGGCGTCGGCGACGAGCGCCCGTTCATGAGCGAACCGACGCGCGACTTTGCGCAGAGCCACGTGCGCGAGGTGTTCGCGAAGGCGATCCGCGACGCGAAGGTCCCCACCGTGAAGGCCGACGCGACCGAGGACGACGCCGAGCGCGCCCTCGCCGCCGCCGCCGCCGCGCTCCCGGCGTGGCGGGCGCGGCCACCCCGCGATCGCTCCGGCGTCCTGGTCCGCGCGGCCGCGCTCATGCGCGAGCGTCGCGACGAGCTGTGCGGCATCGTGATCCGCGAGGCCGGCAAGGTCTGGCGCGAGGCCGACGGCGAGGTGTGCGAGGCGATCGACTTCTGCGAGTACTACGCGCGGATGGCGGTGCCGCTCTTCGAGCGCCAGCGGCTCGGTCGGTTCGTCGGCGAGCTCGACGAGGTCGTCCACCAGCCGCGGGGCGTCGCGGTCGTGATCGCACCGTGGAACTTCCCGCTCGCGATCCTCTGCGGCATGACTACGGCGGCGCTCGTGACGGGCAACCCGGCCATCATCAAGCCCGCCGGTTCGACGCTCGGGATCGGCCACACCTTCTACGAGATCCTGCTCGAGGCGGGCTGCCCCGACGACGTCGTCCACTTCATGGCGGGCCCCGGGCGCACGGTCGGCGCGAAGCTCGTGCGCGACCGCCGCACCGCGATCATCGCCTTCACCGGCTCGATGGAGGTCGGCCTCGACATCGTCGGCGCCGCCGGGCAGGTGCAGCCGGGGCAGCGTCACATCAAGAAGGTGATCTCGGAGCTGGGCGGCAAGAACGCGATCATCGTCGATGCCTCCGCCGATCTCGACGAGGCGGTGGTCGGCGTGCGGCAGAGCGCGTTCGGCTACCAGGGCCAGAAGTGCTCGGCATGCTCGCGGGTGATCGTGCACGACTCGGTGCACGACGTCTTCCTCGAGCGGCTGATCGAGTCGACGAAGTCGCTGCGTCTCGGCGACCCGCTCATCCCGGGCGTCGACCTCGGCCCGGTGATCGACCGCGCGGCGCACGATTCGATTGTGCAGCACATCGAGCGCGGCAGGACCGAGGCCCGGCTCCCGCTCGCAATGGACGTCCCTTCCGCCGACCGGCTCGCCGCGGGCCGCGACTACGTCGCGCCGCACATCTTCGCCGACGTCCCGCCGGATTCCACGCTCGCGCAGGAGGAGATATTCGGCCCGGTCCTGTCGGTGATGCGGGCGAAGACCTTCGACGACGCGATGGAAATGGCGGCGAACACGGTTTACGCACTGACCGGCGGTCTCTACTCGCGCAAGCCGTCGCACATCGCCAGGGCGCGCGCCGACTTCCGCGTCGGCAACCTCTACATCAACCGTGCGATCACCGGCGCCCTCGTCGGCCGCCAGCCGTTCGGCGGATTCCGGCTCTCCGGCGTCGGCACGAAGGCGGGCGGGCCGAACTATCTCCTGCACTTCGTGGAGCCCAGGTCGATCTGCGAGAACACGATGCGACGCGGCTTCGCACCGGAGCCATGAGCGGTCCGCGCCGCGCACAAGTCGTGCTGGTCGTGCTGTCCGCGAACGTCGCTCTGCTCGCGTCGGCGTGCACCAGGGAGGGCGAGCGGGAGGCGTCCGACGCGTGGAGCGATCGCGAGCGCGTCGTGATCCTCAGCCTGTCGCCGGTGACCCCCTGCCCGCCCGCGCCGCACAACCGGCTCGCCGACGACGACGACGCGGCCGCGCTCGGCCACGCGCTCTTCTTCGACGCGCGTCTGAGCGGCAACGGGGCCGTCTCGTGCGCGACCTGCCATGACCCCGCGCGGTACTTCACGGACGGGCGGACGACGGCGGTGGGAATCGGCCCGGCGCCGCGCCACGCCGGGAGCGTGCTCGGGGCGGCGTGGTCGCCCTTCCTGACGTGGGACGGCCGCAAGGACTCGCTGTGGTCGCAGGCGCTCCAGCCGATCGAGGACGGGAACGAGATGGGCTCGCACCGCCTGCTCGTCGCGCGGCTCCTGCGGGACCAATACCGTGACCAGGTCGAGCGCGTGCTCGGTCCGATCGCGCCGGACCTTGACGCGTACTTCGCCGCGCAGCCCGTTCCGGCCTCGGCCGCGCAGGCCGCGGAGGCCTGGACGGAGCTCCCCGCGACCGTGCGCGATGCAGTTGACGCGATGTTCGTCGGGGCGGCGAAGGCGATCGCCGCCTACGAGCGTCGGCTCACGCCGGGCGCCGCGCCGTTCGACGCCTACGTCGCGGCGCTGCGCGCGGGCGATCCGCGGGGCGGTGGTCATCTCCCGCCGGCCGCGGTGCGCGGGCTGCGCGCGTTCCTGGGCGACGCCGGCTGCATCCACTGCCACAACGGCCCGCTTTTCACGGACTTCGCGTTCCACAATCTCGGCCTGCCCGAGCCGCCCGACCGCGTCGCGCCGGACCCCGGCCGCGCGGACGGCGTGCGCCGGCTGCTCGCGGATCCGTTCCGCTCCGACGCAGCGTTCAGCGACGCCGCGTCGAACCCGGAGCTGACCTATCTGAACCGCGACTTCGCGGACGCGCTCGGCGCGTTCCGCACGCCGTCGCTTCGCAACGTCGCCCGTACGGCCCCGTACGGTCACGCCGGTCAGTTCGAGACGCTGGAGGCCGTGCTCGACTTCTACGTGGAGCGCGGGGAGCCCGCGATCGGTCACCTCGATCCGCTGCTGGAGCAGGTCGGCCGGTTCTCCGTGCCGGACATGACCGCGTTCCTCGAGTCGCTGACGGGTCCGGTCCCGCCGCCGCCCTGGGGCGCTGCGCCGTTTGCTGCGCGGTCCGCTGCGCCCGTCGCTGCGCCGCCCGCCGCTCAGGGTCCGTGACGTCGTGAGTCAGGGCGCAACGGCGGGATCGGCAAGGCCCCGGAAGGCCGGCCTTGTTGTGGTGCAGGCGCCCCCGCCTGCACCCCAACCCCCGGTTAGGTGGTGCTTGCGGGGGCGCCAGCACCACAAGGCGCTGATTCTGACACGAACGGCGGGATCGGCAAGGCGCCGGAAGGCCGGCCTTGTTGTGGTGCAGGCGCCCCCGCCTGCACCCGAAACCCAGGGGACGAG
>CAZXBB010000207.1:0-5352 GCA_964638815.1 uncultured Isosphaeraceae bacterium | reverse complement strand
CCTTGCGGCGTACGGCGTCACGAATCACGACCATCGTTGCCTCTCGCGTCCCGCTGGTTCCACGCACGCTGCCGCCCGACGAGCCCGCCGCCGGTGACGGGCCGGCGCCGTTGCGATAAGCTGGCCGGCATGGTCGGGAATGGAAGCACGAACGCCGACGTCGGGGATCTCCGGCGGCGCTCGTCGGAAGCGAGGCAATGAAGGAAGCGCTCTGGATCGTCGCGACTGTCGCCCTTGTCGCCATCAACGGCTTCTTCGTGGCCGCGGAGTTCGCGCTGGTGAAGGTGCGCGCGGCCCGCCTCAACGAGATGGCCTCGGGGGGCCGCCCGCTCGCGAAGACGGCGCTGTGGCTTCACCAGCGCATGAACAGGGCGCTGTCGGCCTGCCAGCTCGGCATCACGATGGCGTCGCTCGGGCTCGGCTGGGTCGGCGAGCCGGCGATCGCGCGCCTGCTCGAGCCGCTCTTCGCGAAAGTCGGCCTGGACGGCCCGGCCCTGCACACGGTGTCGTTCATCATCGCGTTCACAGCGATCACGGCGGCGCACCTCGTCCTCGGCGAGCAGGCGCCCAAGATCTTCGCGCTGCGGCACGCCGAGGACATGACGCTCCGCTGCGCGCCGCTGCTCAAGTGGTTCTATCTCGCGTCCTTCCCCCTCAACGTGGCGCTCGACAGGAGCACGGCGATGCTGCTGCGTCTCTTCGGCGTCCGGGGCGCCGGGCACGAGGAGAGCGCGAGCGAGCAGGAGATCCGTGCGATGCTGTCGATCGCGCACGCGCAAGGCGACCTGACGCGTTCGGAGCATCGCATGCTCGAGGCCGTGTTCGACTTCGACGACCGGCTGTGCCGACAGATCATGGTGCCGCGGGCCGACGTGGCGTACCTCTCGAGCGAGCTCGGCTACGACGAGGTGATGCGGGAGATCGGACGGTCGCGTCACACGCGCTACCCGGTGTGCGACGGCTCGCTCGACAACACGCTCGGCGTCGTGCACGCCAGGGACCTCCTCGGGCCGCACGACGAAGGCTTCGACCTCAAGGCGATCATGCGCCCGCCGCACCGCGTGCCCGAGACGAGCCCGATCAGCCGGCTGCTGCGTCATTTTCAGGCCAGCCGCCAGCACCTCGCGCTCGTGATCGACGAGCACGGCTCCGTCTCCGGCATCGTCACGCTCGAGAACGTGCTGGAGCAGATCGTCGGACCGGTGCAGGACGAGTTCGACGACGAGATGCCGAAGATCGTGCCCGACGGCGCCGATCGCTACATCGTGGCGGGCGGAACGCTCCTCGCGACGGTGAACCACGTCGTCGGCGTCGACCTCGCGTCGGACCAGGTCGACACGCTGGGGGGGCTCCTGATGCAGAACCTCGAGCGCGTCCCGCGGGCCGGCGACCGTGTCGAGCTGGAAGGATGCACCGCCGAAGTGCTGGAGGTGCGCCAGTCGCGGGCGTCGCGCATCCGGCTGATCCTGGGCGCGCCGGGTGAGGAAGCGAACGGCGGTGCCTGACGGTCCGCGTCTCTCAACTCGCCTGGTCGTCAACGCCGTCTCCACCTACGCCCGACTCGCGGCGAACCTGCTCATCGGGATCTTCTTCGCCTGGTACGTGATCGGGCACGCCGGGCTTGGCGGCTTCGGCATCATCGCGCTGGCGGGCGGGGGGCTCGGGATCGCGTTTGCGCTCGAGACCGCGATCGACCAGAGCCTCGTCCGCGAGATCGCGGGCGCCCTCGCCGGGGCGGACCGCGCGCGGCTGCGCCGCGTGCTCGCGTCGGGGCTCGCGTTCTGCGCGATCGTGGCGGCGGGCATCTTCGCCGTCTTCGCGGCCATCGCGGGGGCGGCGCTCGCGGGCTTCTTCAACACGCCCGACGACCAGCCGGAGCTGGCGAGGGCGCTCGCGGCGCTCTTCCTGGCCGAAGGAGCGCTGGGGGCGGCGAACCACCTCCTCATGCCGTACACGCGCGCGATCTTCGCCGCGCGGCGCGTCGCGATCGACAACGCCGTCCTGCTGGGGCGCCGCCTGACAAGCCCGGTTGCGGCCGTCCTCGCGTTCGGATTGATCGGATCGGGAGCCGATTTGGCGACGCAACTGACGCTCTACGCGCTCCTGCACGCGACGCTCGGTCTCGCGGGGATCGTCGTGGCCGTGCTGCTCGCCCGCCACCTGGTCCCCGGGCTCCGCCTCGTCCGCGGCAGCTACGACCGCGGCGCGTTCAGGGCGATCGCCGGCGCCGTCGGGCAGACGGTGCAGTTCACGATGTTTACAAATCTTACGCCGCACCTCCTGAGCCTCGTGATCAACCTGCTCTTCGGCGTGATCTACAACGGCATGTGGCAGATCGTCATCCAGGTGGGGGGGCACGTGCGCATCGTCGCGCTGGGCGTGCTGCGCGGCGTGGACGCGATGGCGACACATCTCGGGGAAGAGGGCCGGTCGCGCCAGGTCGTGAACCTGATGATCCAGGGCACTCGGTACCAGCTCGCGATCGCGCTGCCGTTCGCCACCGCGTACGCGATCATGCTCGTGCCGATCCTCGGCCTGTGGATCGGCGGTCGCCTCGCGGCCGACCCGCGTCTCGCCGCCGCGGGCATCACGGTCGAGGGCGCGCTCGCGATGATCGCATTCATGGGCGTCGTCAACATGGTGGCGGAGCTGGCCCGCGCGAGCACTCGCGGCATCGAGCGCATGCTGTACGGGCTCGGCCACGTGCGGTCCTACGCGCCGTTCGCGAAGTGGGCCGGGGCGATCGTGCTCGTGACGGCGGCCATCGCCATGGTCTTCGCCGGGTCGCCGCGTCCCGCGCCCATCCCGCTCGCCGTCGTCTGCCTGCTCTACTTCGATGTCCTGGTCCCCCGGGCCGCGGCGCGGCGGGTGGGGCTCCCGATCGGCGCGGCGGTGCGCGGCGCGCTCCCCCGGGCCGCGGCGGTCGCGGCGGCGGTGGCCGCGATCGTCATTCCGCTGCGCGTCGCGTGGCCCGTGCTGACGATACCCAAGGCCGCCGTCGCGGCCGTGATCATCGGGACGGCGCACCTCGCGCTCGTCTGGTTCGTCGTCCTCGACCGCAAGGAGCGCGACCGCCTCGTCGAGATGCTGCGGTTCGTCACCCGGGCCGTCGCATGAGCGAGTTCGCGGGCGTCGCCGGGGGCAAATATAGTATCTTGAACGTCCGGCCGCCTGCGACCAGAATGGTGGTCGCCGCCCCCGGTCGGCTCGGAGGTTCGCCATGGCATCCATCATCTGCGTCAAGGGGAAGAGCAGGGGAAACTACCTGCCGCTTCCGGCGGACGGGAGCGTCGTCCTCGGTCGCGCCGAGGACTGCGATCTCCAGGTGCAGGGCGATGCCGTCTCGCGACGTCACCTCGAGATCCGCGGCGAGCGCGGGGGCGCCACCTTCGTCGCCGTCGACGCCAAGAGCGCGAACGGAGTCTTCATCAACACGCTCCAGATCGCGAGCGAGCAGACGCTCCGCGACGGCGACGTCATCATGATCGGCGAGTCGGAGCTTCTCTTCACGATGGAGAACTTCCTGAGCCGCGAGAGCGCGATGAACTTCTACCAGCGGGGCGAGAAGACGCGCAGCACGATGATGAAGTGAGCGGAGCCTCTCCTTGCGAAGCGGCAATCCGCCCTGCGTCTTCACGCCGTACGCGACGTGCCCGGTCCCGGTCGCGGACAACCGCCTGCCGTTTCCGGTGCCGGCGGGGGAGAAGATCTGGGGCGGCTCCCATACAGAGTGAGCGCGTGACATCACCTCTTCCCACCTTCGTCGCCCATCGCGGGGATGCGCGGCGTTTTCCGGAGAACACGCTGCCGGCGCTGCGCGGCGCGCTCGAAGCGGGCGCGGCGTGGATCGAGTTCGACGTCCAGCTCAGCACCGACGGAGTGCCCGTGCTGCTCCACGACGACGACCTTCGTCGCACCGCGGGCTGCGCCGGCTGCGTGCACGATCTCTCTCGCGCGGCGCTCGACGCGGTCGACGTCGGCGAGCCGGCGCGGTTCGGCGACCGCTTTGCGGGCACGCGGCTTCCCGACCTCGCCGAGGCCGTCGCGCTGATCCGCGACTGGCCGGACCGGGGGGCGTTCGTCGAGATCAAGCGCGGCAGCGTGCGACGCTTCGGGCGGCCGCTCGTGCTCGAGCGCGTGATGGACGCCGTCGCGCCGGCCGGCGCGCAGTGCGTTCCCGTCTCCTTCGATCACGACGTGCTCCGGGCAGCGCGGGAGCGCGGGGCGGCCGGTATCGGCTGGGTGATCGAGGCGTGGGACGGGCGGACCCGGACACGGGCCGACGCGCTCGCCCCGGAGTTCCTGTTCGTCAACGTCCGCCGACTGCCGCCCGCGCCGGCTCCGCTGTGGCCGGGGCCGTGGCGCTGGGTCGTCTACGAGATCGAGAGCGTCGCGGACGCGCGGGCGTTCGCCGCGCGCGGCGCGGCGTTCGCCGAGACCATGGCCGTCGGCGACCTGCTGCGCGAAGCCGCGAACGGGGGCGAGGCGTGACCACGGCGTACGACATCGTCATCGTCGGCGGCGGGATCCACGGCGTCGGCGTCGCGCAGGCGGGAGCGGCGGCAGGGTACCGCGTACTGGTGCTCGAAGCGCAGCGTGTCGCGGCCGGGACGTCCAGCCGATCGAGCAAGCTCATCCATGGCGGCCTGCGCTATCTCGAGCACGGGGAGTTCTCGCTCGTCCGCGAGTGCCTGCGCGAGCGGGCGATCCTCCTGCGCGTCGCGCCGGAGCTCGTGCATCTCGAGACGATGTTCCTGCCGGTCTACCGGACGACGCGGCGGCGGCCGTGGCAGATCCGATGCGGCCTGTCGCTCTACGCGCTGCTCGGCGGTCTGCGGGCGGTGACTCGATTCGGCACCGTGCGGCGCCGGGACTGGGACGCGCTTGACGGGCTCGCGACGCGCGACCTCGAGGCCGTGTTCCGCTACGCGGAAGCCCAGACTGACGACGCGGCGCTGACGACGGCCGTGATGCGCTCCGCGGAGAGCCTCGGCGCCGAGCTGGCGGCGCCGGCGCGGTTCGTCGGCGCGCGGCTCGGATCGCCGTCCACGATCGACTACGAGGAGCAGGGGCAGCCGCGCACGTGCACGGCCGAGGTCATCGTCAACGCCGCCGGTCCGTGGGCGAACACGGTGCTGCCGACGATCACGCCGGCGCCGCCCGCGCGCGAGGTCGCGCTCGTCCAGGGCACGCACATCCTCGTGCCCGGGCGGATCGAGCGCGGCATCTACTACGTCGAGAGCCCGCGGGATGCCCGCGCCGTCTTCGTCATGCCGTGGGGCGACGACACGCTCGTCGGCACGACGGAGACGGCATACGAGGGGGATCCCGGCCTGGTCGCGCCGCTCCCGG
>CAZXBB010000206.1:0-3388 GCA_964638815.1 uncultured Isosphaeraceae bacterium | reverse complement strand
CGGACCGTCGACTTCATGAGCCGCCCGTCGGCGTCGGGCTCGCCGCGCAGGTCGTCGAGCGGGAGCAGGCCCGATACGCCGATCGCGACATCCACGATGCCCAGGCGCCACGGCCGCCCGAAGCTGTCCGAGACGACGACGGGCACGTCCTGCCCGAGACGCTCGCGAACGGCAGCGCGGATCGCGTGAGCCGAGGCGTCTGGGTCGCGCGGCAGGAGCGTCACGATCGATCCGGACGCGGGGCCCACATTCGAGGCGTCGATGCCGCCGTTGGCGCAGACGAACCCGTGGTGCGTCTCGGTGATGATCACGCCATTGGCCATCCGGACGACCCGCTTGGCCTCGCGCAGCACGACTTCGACCTGGCGCGGGTCGCGGTCATGGCGTCGGGCGAACTCCTGGGCGACCGGGCTCGGCTCGATCGTCGTCAGGTCGACCACCGCGCCCTCCGCCTTCGAGACGATCTTCTGGGTCACGACGAGGGCATCGTCGTCACGGAGCGGGTGGACGTCGGCGGCGGCCGCCAGGGCGTCCGCGATGAGGGCGGGTAGGTCGTCGCCGGGCACGATCTCGCCCAGGCCGCCGATCGCGATGGCTTCGATCCGCTCAGCCACCGACCGATTCCGGGGCACGCTCCTGGGCAAGGAGCAGGTCGTCGGGGGTGTCGAGGTCGTAGCTGAGCGGGCCCTCGAGCTGGATGAGGCGGGCCCCGGCGGCCGCGGCCGCGGCGGCGTGGGCGGCATGACTGTCGCCGCCGAAGCAGACTTCGATGACATCGGGCGGGGCGAGCAGCAGCGCGTTCGTGCCCCGGCCGTGGCGGTCGGCCACGATCAGGACCAGCGGAGGCGGTGTGTCGGCCGCGACGTTCACGACTGCCGCGAGGGCATCGGGAGCGATCATCGGCAGGTCGATGGGCAGGATCAGCATGGCCGACGCGCCCGCGGCGACGACCTCGTCGCGGGCCTCCCGGAGACCGGCGTTGAGCCCGGTGCTGCGCTGGAGGATGGGACGCGCTCCGGCGGCAAGGGCAAGGCCGCGAACCTCGTCGTCGGGCGTGATCACGATCGTCTCCGCGATCCCGGGCGTGGCCACCGCCGCGCGGATCGTCGTCTGAGCCAGGCGGGTCACGAGCTCGCGGCGCTCCTCGGCGTCGAGCACCGCACCCAGCCGCGACTTCGCCCCGTCGAGCGTTCCGATCGGGATGACCGCGTGCACGACCATGCGGTGGGTCACTGGTCCGGCTCGCTCAAGCACGAGCGGATGGTACGCGAGGCGGTCTTGTGTATGGGCCGGGCGGTCGGTAGCATCGGGTGGGGTGTCAAACAGCCGATCGGGCATCGCCCGGTGTCGGTCCTGTGATTTGCGACATCCCGTCTGGTGCCAGCAGGTTCGATTCCTGCCCTAACACGTGCCCGGCTCGCAGGTCGGCGTTCGCGCGATGGATCGGCGGCCATGCAGGCTTCGGGCCTCCGCCGACGATCCATGACCTGCGGGCGGGCGCGCATCCACGGAGGATCGATGGACGAACTGTTCCGCCTCCTGCTGACGGCCGTCGTGATCGTGATCGCCGCCTGGGCGGTTTCTCTGCTTGTCGCGCAATACGTCGGGCGGGCGAGGATCCACGACTACGAGCGCGGCCTTCGCTTCGATCGCGGCCGCTTCGTCGGGCTGCTCGACGCGGGGTCGCACACGTTCTTCAAGCCGTTCACCGAGGTCCTGGTCGTGGACACGCGCCCGTCATCGATCATGATCGAAGGCCAGGAGGTCCTCACGTCGGACGGGGTAGCCGTCAAGGTCAGCCTCATCGTTCGTTCGGTCGTCGGAGATCCCATCGCGCGGCTCAAGGCCGATCAAGACGCGGATCGGCTCGTGTACCTGCTCGTGCAACTCGGCCTTCGCGAGGTCATCGCGGGCCGCGAGCTCGCCGATGTCCTTTCGGCACGGACGACGATCGGCCCGGCGATCGCGGTCATCGCAGCCGAGCGGATGGGTGAGATCGGCATCGAGCTGCTGTCGGTCGACGTCCGCGACGTCATGGTGCCGGCCGAGCTCAAGCGGGCCTACGCGGCTGTCGTCGCCGCGCGCCAGGAGGGCGCGGCGAGCCTCGAGCGCGCTCGCGGAGAGACGGCGGCGTTGCGGAGCCTGGCCAATGCGGGCCGCCTGCTCGACGACCATCCGGGGTTGCTGTCGCTTAGACTCGTGCAGGAGCTGGGCACCCGAGGTGGCAATACGGTCGTGCTCGGCCTGCCCGATGCGTCCGGCCCCGGCGTTCCGTCCGTTCCGCGTCGAAGCGGTCGCCCGACGCCGCCGGCCGAGCCGGACCCACGGGCCTGAGCCGATCGATCAGCGCGAGGCGGGCTCCGCGAACCGCAGGATCTCACCGGCAAGGCGGGCGCGGCCGGCATCGTCGCGCATGATCGTGTCGGTCACCAGGGTCTCGACGCCGAGCTCCTCGAGCTCCGCGAGCAGCGCCGCGTCGACGTCGTCCATCACGAAATGCGAGATCAGGTCGCGGTAGCGTGCCGCGACCCCGACGGCGCTCGATACCTCGCCCAGGGAGGCAAGCATCCGGTCCGCCGGGCCCTTGAGCGCCTTGCCGCCGATGATCCCGCTGACCGCGACGACGGAGGGGGCGCGACGCGTGTCCGACCGTTGCCCTGACCGCCGCGCCCGGATGGCCTCCGTCATCCCCGGCAGCGCAAGGATCGGCCCGATCGACACGACCGGGTTGGACGGCGCGATCACGATCACGTCGGCCGCTTCGATGGCGGCCAGGACTTCGGCCGTCGGGCGGGCCTCCTCGATCCCGCTGAAGCGGACATCGCGGACCTCCGGCTCCTGGTGGCGGTGGACGAAGTACTCCTGGAACTCGAGCCAGCCGTCGTCGGTCAGGACCTCGGTCCGGACGTTTTCGTCGGTCATCGGCAGGATCGTAGGCTCGACTCGGAGCGCGGCGGCGAATTCGTGCGCGACATCCGTCGGCGTTGCACCCGAGCGCAGCCGGTCGGTGCGCCAGAGATGCGTCGCAAGATCCCGGTCGCCCAGGCGGAACCAGGGCTCGTCCCCGAGCGCCGCGAGCCCGTCCATCACCTTCCAGGTCTCGTCGCGGAGGCCCCACCCGCGCACCTCGTCGTCGAGCCCGGCCAGCGTGTAGGCGACGGTGTCGTGATCGGGCCAGATCGCGAGCCCGTGCAGCTCGAGGTCGTCCCCAGTGTTGACGACGACCGTCAGGTCCGCACCGAGGTGCGCGGCGAGGCCTTCCGCGAGCTTCGCCCCGCCGACACCCCCTGCGAGCTCGACGACCTTCATCCGTCGAGGAGCGCGCCCACCTCGGGCATGCGCTCGATCGTCTCGCGGTCGTACGGCGCCGGCATCCGCACGATGAACG
>CAZXBB010000205.1:0-2874 GCA_964638815.1 uncultured Isosphaeraceae bacterium | reverse complement strand
GCACGCGCACGCGGTCGCGCACGCGCACGCGCACGCGCACGCGCACGCGGACGCGGACGCGGACGCGCACGCGCACGCGGACGCGCACGCGGACGCGGACGCGGACGCGGACGCGCACGCGGTCGCGGTCGCGGTCGCGGTCGCGCACACGGACGCGTGTGCGTCCGTGTGCGCGTGTCCTGACGCCGCGCGTGTGCCCCGGTCTTGTCGAAGACAAGGCCGGGTGGCGTAGGCACGCGCGTCGGCTTCTCGAAGCGCGCAGGTGAGTCGCACGCCACCCGGCCCTGCTGCGCAGGACCGGGGCACACAGGCGCGGGACGCGGGCGCGCACGCCACCCGGCCCTGCTGCGCAGGACCGGGGCACCCGGGCGTCGGTTGCGGTCGCGCACGCCCCTCGCGGGACGCGTCTCCCGCAAGTCCCTATCATCCACACCCCATGCGTCGCGCCGCCATCGTCACCGCTCTCCGCACCCCCGTCGGCCGCTACGGCGGCGCGCTTTCCGCCGTGCGCCCCGACGACCTCGCCGCGCTGGTGATCCGGGCGGTCATCGACCGCAGCGGCATCGACGCCGCGCTCGTCGACGACGTTTATCTCGGCGCGGCGAACCAGGCGGGCGAGGACAACCGCAACGTCGCGCGGATGGCCGCGCTGCTCGCCGGACTGCCGGAGACCGTGCCCGGGAGCACCGTCAACCGGCTCTGCGCGTCGGGCCTCGAAGCGGTGAACATCGCGGCCCGGATGATCGAGGCGAACCACGGCGACGTCTTCATCGCGGGCGGGACCGAATCGATGAGCCGGGCCCCGTTCGTGACCGCGAAGGCGGAATCGGCCTGGAGCCGGACGGTCGAGATGTACGACACGACGATCGGCTGGCGCTTCACGAACCCGAAGCTCGCCGCGATGCACCATCCCTTCGCGATGGGCGAGACGGCGGAGAACGTCGCGCGGAAGTACGGCATCGGCCGCGAGGAGCAGGATCGCTTCGCGCTCTGGAGCCAGCAGAAGTGGGCGGCGGCGCACGAGCTCGGCCTCTTCGCGGACGAGCTCGTGCCCGTCGCCGTGCCGCAGCGGAAGGGCGACCCGCTCGTCGTCGACACCGACGAGCATCCGCGTCCGGAGACGACGCTCGAGATGCTCGCGAAGTTGCGGCCAGCCTTCGCTTCGGATGACGCCGGCACCGTCACCGCCGGAAACTCATCGGGCGTCAACGACGGGGCGTCGGCGCTGCTGATCGTCGAGCTGAAGACGGCTGAGCGTCTCGGTCTCGAGCCGCTCGCGCTCGTCGGCCCGTCGGCCGCTGCGGGCGTCGATCCCGCGCACATGGGCATCGGCCCGGTGCCCGCGACGCGAAAAGCCCTCGACCGCGCCGGGATCCGCGTCGCCGACCTCGATATAATTGAGCTCAACGAGGCGTTCGCCGCCCAGAGCGTCGCGTGCATTCGCGATCTCGGAATGGGCGAATCGAACGTCAACCCCAAGGGCGGTGCGATTGCGATCGGCCACCCGCTCGGATGCAGCGGCGCGCGGCTCGTCACGTCCCTCGTTCACGAACTCGTTCGGACGAAGGCAAGGCACGGCCTCGCCGCTCTCTGCGTCGGCGTCGGCCAGGGACTCGCCACGGTCTTCGAAGGAGTACACGGATCATGAGCGGAAGCTCGAACATCGGAACCCGGGTCGCGCACGACGCGCACGAGGACCCCGCGCTGGTCGCTGCGTTCGAAGCGCGGATTTCCGCCGGCGAGCTCGTCGAGCAGGACGACTGGATGCCCGAGGCGTACCGCTGCGGCATGCTCAAGATGGCCGAGCACCACGCGAACTCGGAGATCATCGGCGCGCTGCCCGAGGGGGAGTGGATCACCCGCGCTCCGAGCCTGCGCCGAAAGCTCGCGCTCACCGCGAAAGTGCAGGACGAGGTCGGCCACGGCCAGATGCTCTACCGCGTCTCGCAGGATCTCGGCAAGTCGCGCGACGACATGCTCCGGGACCTGATCACGGGCCGGACCAAGTACCACAACGTCTTCAACTACCCCGCGCCGACGTGGGGCGACATCGCCATGATCCAGTGGCTCATCGACGGCGCCGCGATCATGAACCAGAAGACGCTGGCGGACGGCGCATTCGGCCCCTACGTGCGAACGATGAAGCGCATCAACATGGAGGAGGCGTTCCACTTCAAGAGCGGCGAGGACATGGTGCTCACGCTCATGAGCGGCACGGCGAAGCAGAAGCGGCTCGGCCAGGATGCGTTCGACCGCTGGTGGTACCCCGCGCTGATGTTCTTCGGCCCGCACGACAAGCCCAACGCCGAGAACCTCCCGCCGATGCGCTGGCGTATGAAGACCGTGAAGAACGACGAGCTCCGCCAGCGCTTCGTCGACCGTTTCGCCCCCGCCGCGATCGACCTCGGCCTGAAGATCCACGTCGTCGAGAAGGACGAGGCGGGCATGGTCGTGTCGAAGCGGCCGGACGAGAACCTGCGTCTCGACGAGGGAAGGGGTCACTGGACGTTCACCGAGCCGGACTGGGAGGAGTTCTACCGCGTCATCCGCGGCAATGGTCCATGCAACGATCAGCGTCTCGCGCTGCGGCGCATGTCGTACGAGCAGGGCCGCTGGGTGCGGAGGGCGATCCTCGGCGGTTCGACCGCGTTGCCGCCGGCGGCCTGAGGTATGGTCCACCACGGAGAGCCCCGGGGGTGCCTGTGGCAGAGCCGCAGAGTTCCCGCAAACCGGGTCGAATTCCCGTATGAACCGATCGTGATGATGCAATAGCCTCGCAGTCCCGCTCCCCCCGCCTCCCCCTCCCCCGCCGCCCTCCCCCGCCCCCCTCCCCCGCCCCCCTCCCCCGCCCCCCCCCCGCGACGCAACGATGTC
>CAZXBB010000204.1:0-2680 GCA_964638815.1 uncultured Isosphaeraceae bacterium | reverse complement strand
GCGAGCGGAACCGAACCGCGTACTGGTGCCCGACGTGCCAGCCGGACGAGGCCGTTACACGCGTTTTCTGAAGAAGAGCCCGCGCCATCCGAGCGAGACCTGCTTACGGCCTCCCGGGCTTCGGCTGACGCTTGCGCCGCGGCGGCCGACGCCCACACCAGCCCCGCGTCTTGAGAGATTCACGAACAACCCCGGGGCGATGCGCTTGCGCTTGCGGAAGCCGAAACTCACGGATCACGCCTTCTCGCAGGCGATCCCGTCCTTGTCGCCGTCGAGCCTGCCATTGTGCGACATCGCGAGGTTGTAGAGCTTGGTGTTGCGCTTGAACGTAGTCACGGGCGTACCCGACGTCTTGTCCTTAGCTCGAGCGCGGCCGAGGCCGTGCGGATACTTCTTGTTGAGCGCGGTGCAGTTCTTATAGGGCTTTGGAATCGCTGCGTGCGCAGTGGCGTGCACCGATCCGGTGCTCGCTGCATGCGCTGCAGGCACGAACGTCAGCAAGAGCACCGCAGAGAGTGCTGCACGCTTCACGCATAGAGAGTAGACCGCTTACGCCCATCCAGGAAGCGCGGCCCGGGTTGCGGCTACTGACGCACCCTGAAGGTCGCCGTCAGCACGCGCGTGTTCGGGAGGATGCGGCTGACGTTCTCCGTGTTCTTCGTCTCCTGGTAGTCCGAGACCTGGAGCCGCAGGCGGTGCTTGCCCGTGGACAGGCCTGACGTGTCGACCCGGATCACGCCGCGGCGGTAGGACGCGGAGGCGTCTCGACCGTCGATCGACGCTTCGATCGATCGCGGGTAGATCCCCGAGGCCGCGTCCGTCGCCGCCACGAGCAGCGGGCTCCCGAGCGCGATCGAGCGCGAGCGCACCTTGAGCACCGGCGGCTTCAGGTCGTTCACCCACACGCGGAACGTGAACCGTCCCGCGCCCGCGCGGGTCCCGCTGTCGAACACGATCGCGTACTGCCCGCGCCGCGGCGAGAGCGCCGCGGCTGCCGGCACGCCGGACCGGAAGCCGTCGAGGTACGGGTTGTGGTGCACCGGGAGGCCTGCGTAGCCGGTGAGGCGGTTCTCGTCCGTCCCGGCCACGATTCTCGGCTCGACGCGGCTCCCCGGCCCGCGGCTCGTGATCACGACGCCGAAGTTCGCGATCCGTCGCCGCACGGCGAAGCGGTAGACGAGCTCGGGGCCGGCGAGAGTCGCGCGCGCTCCGAGCCCGCGCGGGTCCTCCGGGTAGCGGTAGCGGTCGACGAGCGCCGGGCGGCCCTTCGTCGACGCGCTCCACGTGCCCTGCCCGGGCACGGTCCGGACGCGATGGCGCGCGAGCCGCTGCGCGGTCACGCGGCCCCAGAACGGGATCCGCCGCACGTCCCCTGCGCGTTGGAGCACGACATACCCGGTCACGTCGCGCGACGGGGCATTCGCCGTGACGCGTACCTCCCACGAGAGCTGACCGGGAACGGTGACTGTGGGCGCGCCGAGCGTCACGGAGACGCCCGTGGGCGCGGTCTGCATGTCGATCCCGGCCGTCCAGGCGCCGGGACTCGAGCCGGCGTCGCGCAGCCGGATCGTCCCGCGCTTCACCGGGACGCGCTGCGCGAGCAGCCCGAACGAGACCGAGGACGGCTCCGCGAAGAGGAGCGGGTTGTCGGCCGCGGTCAGCGACACGGCGCCGCCGCCCTGGAACGTCGGCGTGACGCGGGTCCCGCGCTCGTTCACCGCGTCGAGGCCGGTGTGGATCAGCGCCGACTTGACCTCTGCGACCGTCCAGGACGGGTGCCGCTGGACGAGGAGCGCGGCAGCGCCGGCGACGTGCGGCGACGCCATGCTGGTCCCCGAGAGCCCGCCCCAGCCGCGCGGGACGCTCGAGAGCACGTCCACGCCCGGCGCCGCGACGTCCGGCTTCAGCCGCAGCGACATCGTCGTCGGCCCGACCGAGGAGAAGTCCGCGTGCAGCCGCGAGCCGCCGCCCGACTCGATCGCTCCGACCGTGATCGAGCGCGCCGAGTTCGCCGGCGACGAGATCGAGCCTGCACCCGCGTCGTTGTAGTCGTTTCCGGCGGCCACCACGGGGACGACGCCGCGCGCCGCCGCCGCGTCGAGGGCGAGCGCCACGACGTCACGGCTCGGCTCGATCTCCGGCTCGCCGATCGAGAGGTTGATCACATCCATGCCGTCGCGCACGGCTGCCTCGATCGCGGCCACGATCTCGGGCGCGTTCCCGTTCGGGCTCAGTCCGGAATCCGTTCGCACGAGCGCCTTGTAGTTCCCGATGTACGCGCGCGGCGCGACGCCGGAGACGGTGCGCCCGGCCGCGTTCACGTTCGCGTTCCCCGCGGCGATCCCGGCGACATGCGTGCCGTGGCTCGACTCGCCGCCGTCGAAAGCCTGCCGTGCGCCTGCGTTCCGTGAGGTCGGCGGGGCGAACGCGCGCGCCACGATCACCTTTGCGTTCGTGTACTTGACCTGCCCCTTCGGGAAGCCTGCCGGCATCGTGAAGCCGGACGGGTCGAAGAACGGGTGCGTGTGGTCCACTCCCGTGTCGATGATCCCGACCTTCACTCCCTGCCCCGCGGTCGAGAGCCCGGCGCCCCAGAGCGCGGTCGCGCCGATCTGCTGCGGCGTCGCGTCGAGCTGCGGGCGGTAGCCGCTCGCGGTGTGGACTGAGCGCACGCCGGCGA
>CAZXBB010000203.1:0-5174 GCA_964638815.1 uncultured Isosphaeraceae bacterium | reverse complement strand
TCGGCGACGGCACGTACGCCGACATCTCCTACCTCAGCGGCGTCGGCTTCGTCGACGACGCCCGCGGCGCGGCCCCGGTTGACTGGGACGGCGACGGCGACCTCGACCTGTGGATCAACAACCGCAGCGCACCGAAGGTGCGTTTCATGCGCAACGAGTACGACGGCGGGAGCCAGTGGCTGGCGATGCGGCTCGTCGGCCGGTCCGCCACCCGCGACGCGATCGGTGCGCGGGTCGAGGCGAGGCTTACGAACGGCCGGACGCTGCTCCGGACCGTCCGCGCGGGCGTGAACTACACGGTGCAGGGGACCAAGTGGGTCCACTTCGGTCTCGGTCCCGAGGGCGTCCTGGACGAGATCGTCGTGCGCTGGCCGAACGGCGAGGCGGTGAGCTACGACGGCCTGATCCCGGGCGCCCGGTACGTCATCGACGAGGAAGATCCCTCGCCCCGCCGCCTGCCGGACCTGCCGCGCGCCCACCTGCGCGCGTCGGCGTTCGAGGCTGCGCCGGAGAGCCAGGTCGCCTCGGTGCCGCTCGGGGCGCCGCTGCCGCTGCCGGAGCTGTCGCTTGTGGACTTCGACGGGGTGCGTCATCCGTTCAAGAGCGACCGGCCGACGCTCGTCAACCTCTGGGCGAGCTGGTGCGGCGGCTGTCGCAGGGAGTTCGCCGGGTTCGCCGAGCATCGCAGCGTCCTCGACGCGAGTGGCGTGCGCATCCTTGCCGCCTCGGTGGACAAGCCGGAGGACCGGCAGGCGGCCGTCGACACGGTGCGGCAGTACGGACTGTGGTTCCCGGCCGGTATGGCAGATCCCTCGCTCCTCCCGCTGATCGAGTCGATCAAGAAGGTCGTCTTCGATCGTTACGACGATCTCCCGCTGCCGTCGAGCCTTCTCATCGACCGCGACGGCCGGCTCGCCCGCATCTACCTCGGCCCCTGCGAGGCGGAGCAGCTCGCCCGCGACGTCGAACGGCTCGAGCGACTCAGCGGCGACGTTGACACGCTCTACGCGGCGTCGCCGTACCCGGGCGGACGCTGGCTGCATCCCGAGCTGTGGGTGACTTCGGAGAAGGGCTCGCAGCTCGTGAAGATGACGCAGTTCCTGCACCAGGACGGCCACACGAATCTCGCGGTTGCGTACGCCGGAGTGCTCTCGGACTACGTCGCCGAAGTGCGTCCGCCGGCGGCGGCGGCGCGGAAGGCCGCGATCGCCGTGGCCAACGCGGCGTCGGAGATCGTCGCCACCGATGCGCGCGAGGCCGTCCGCCTGTGCCGGAACGCTCTCGCCGCCAGCCCGGAGAACGTGCAGGCGCGAATCGCCCTCACGGCCGGTCTGCTCGAGATGGGAGACGCCGGCTCGCGCGCGGAGGCGGCGGCGGTGTTCGCCGACGTGCGGCCCGACATGCGCGCGCCGCAGACGGCGCACGACCACGCCATATACGGGACCACGCTGTACCGGATCGGCGAGACCGAGGAGGCCCTGCCGTACCTCGAGCGCGCGCTGAAGGACGCTCCGAACGAGAACGCGTTCGTGCGCATGTGCTACGGCTCGGCCCTCGTCGATGCCGGTCGCCTCGCCGAAGGGATCGAGTCGCTCGAGCGGTCGATCGAAGGGCTCCCCCCGAACGCGGCACTCGAGCGGCGGCTCGCGACGGCTCTCGACCGCGCCGGAAGGCCGGACGAGGCGCTTGTGCACCATCGTCGCGTGCTCGAATTGCTCCCTGCCCCGTCGAACCCGGAGGAGCACGTCCTCGCCGGGCAGAGCCACTTCCGGCTCGGGGCCTGGGACGCGGCGGTCACGCACCTCTCCCCGGTCGTCGCGGCCGACCCCGGAAGGACCGCCGAGCGCGGGATGCTGGGGCTCGCCCTCGCGCGCCTCGGGCGCGACGAGGAATCGCTCGCCCACCTCGAAGTCGCGATGCCGCTGCTTCCGCCCGATGCCGACAGCGAGTACGTCTTCGGCATCCTCCTCGCGCGGACGGGCAATCTCGAGCGCGCCGTGACGAGCTTCGAGAACGTGGTCGAGATGGACCCCGGCGCGACCCAGGCGGTGCGCAGCCTCGCCCTCGCGCTCGACCGGCTGGGACGCACCGACGAAGCGATCGGGCGCTTCCGCGCGTACCTCGCATCCACGCCCGGCGATGCGATGACGCGGCAGCGTCTCGCGGACGCGTACGAACGCGCGGGGCGGGCGGCGGAGGCCGCGGCCGAGTACCGCGCGCTCGTTGACGTCAGCCCGGAGATCAGGTTCCGGCTCGCGTGGATTCTCGCCGCGTGCCCCGCGGACGCGGTCCGCGACGGCGACGAAGCGCTGCGTCTGGCAGAGGAGGTTGCGGCCGCCGTCGGACGCGATCACCCGGCGGTCCTCGACCTGCTGGCGGCGGCGTACGCAGAGTGCGGACGCTTCCCGGAGGCCGTCGAGACCGCGGCGGAAGCCGTCGAGCGCGCGACGACGCAGGAGCAGTCCGACTGGGCGAACGACATCGGGACGCGTCTGTCGCTCTACCGGGAGGGGAAGGCGTTCCGGCGGCCGCGGTAGGCGGGCCGGGTGGAGTCGCCGCGCCGGCGCGGCGCGGCACCGGATCCACGGACACCGGGCGCGGCGAGCGCGAACCTTGCGGCGTCGTCCCGGCGATCATCGCTTCGGGTCAGATGCCGGCGCGCTCGAGTTCGCGCGCGACTGCGAATCCGCGCCGGTGGATCGCGCGCGCCGCCGCGCCTTCCTCGTGCAGCGCCGGGTTCGTATGGTTGAGGTGAATGAACCGCACCTTTGCCCGCTCCCGGGCATCGAGGGGCGCGAGGCAATCCATCGTCTCGACGATGAACGGGTGCGGGATCTTCGACATGTCCCGGTTCGGCAGCTCGCCGTCGGCGTAGAACGTGCCGTCGAGGTACGCGACGTCCACCGTCGCGAGAACGTCCTCGAGACGCCGCTCCCACCGGTCCCACTTGTCGATGTCCGGAATGTAGAGCACGCTGCGCGCCGGGCCGCGGATCACGAAGCCGACGACCTCGGTGTACTCGTCACGGTGCGGGACGAGGAGCGGGGTGACGTCGATCCGGTCGTTGAGGGCGACGGCGGTGTCCGCCGCGAGCGGGCGAAGCTCGATATTGCCGAATCGCACGAGCTGGTCCCACGGACCGCTGGACGACAGGAACGACCGCATGCGCGGCATCGCGTACACGGGGACGGCGTGGGCGCCGATCGACTCGTGGCCGACGAACATCAGGCCGGTGTAGTGCCCGATGTGAGCGTGCGTGAGAAGGATTCCGTCGAGCCCCGGGGGCGCGGCGGAAGCCTGCGGCGGCGCGACGCCGTCGAGCGCGCGAAGCTGGCGTCCGAAGTCGGGGGTCGCGTCGATGATCCAGCGCTGCCCGCGCTCGGGATCGACGATCGCGAGAGAGGAGACGTGACGGCGTCGGTTCTCGTCCTCCCACGCGCCGGCACAGCACGAGCGGCCGCACGCGGCCTGCGGAACACCGGCGTCCTGCGCGACGCCGAGCACGAGGACGAACGGCGCGTCTGGGGCGGGCCCCGCCGGCGGCCATGCCGGCCCGGGCGTCGCGCAGCCGCCGCCCGGCAGGAACGCTGCCGCCAGCAGAAGGACCAGGGATCGGAGCCACCGGGAAATCTCCCTCGCGGTCTTCGAACGGGGAGGGAGAGAGGACCGGGAAATCTCCCTCCGCGTCTTTGAACGAGGAGGGAGAGAGAGGAGAAGAAAGATAACGAGCATGCTAGTGATCGTCCGCACAGCGGCAATAGGTAGAAGTCCGTAAGCCGGACCACGACCGGCGACCGCTGACCGGCGCACTGCGTCGCGACCCGAACCATTCACTCCCCGGAGAACATCGCGTCGATGAACGCATCCGGATCGAACGGTTCGACGTCGTCGGGTGTCTCGCCGACGCCGACGAGCTTGACCGGTACGCCGATCTCGTCGCGCACCGCGATGACGATGCCGCCCTTGGCCGTGCCGTCCAGCTTCGCGAGGAAGACGCCGGTGATCTCGATGGCTTCCTTGAACTGCCGGGCCTGGTTGATCGCGTTCTGTCCCGCCGTCGCGTCGAGGACCAGGAGCACCTCGTGCGGCGCGCCGGGGATCTTCTTCGCCACGACGTCGCGGATCTTCGTGAGCTGTCGCATCAGGTTGGCCTGCGTGTGCAGCCGGCCGGCGGTGTCGATGAGCAGCACGTCGACACCGCGGGCGAGGGCCGCTTCGGCCGCGTCGTAGGCGACGGACGCCGGATCCGCGCCGGGCGCGCCGCGCACGATGTCGACGCCCAGCCGCTCCGACCATATCGTGAGCTGCGCGACAGCGCCCGCCCGGAACGTGTCCGCCGCCGCCAGCAGGACGCTTCGCCCCTCGTCGCGGAGGCTCTTGGCGATCTTGGCGACGCTCGTCGTCTTGCCCGCGCCGTTGATCCCGGCGACGAGGATGACGGTCGGGGCCGTCGGCGCGACCGCGAGCGCGCGGTCGACCTCGTCCCACTCGGACTTCATCCGCTCCTTCAGGAACGAGATCGCGTCCTCGCCGCGGGTCATCCGCCCGGCACGAACGTCCGCGCGGAGCGCATCGATGATCGATCGCGTCATTCCGACGCCGACGTCCGCCATGATGAGGTGGCTCTCGATCTGCGTGATGAGATCGTCGTCGAGCGTGCGCCCCACGAGCAGCGACCGCAGCCCGCCCGCGAAAGTCCGGCGGGTCTTGGCGAGCCCGCCGCGGATCGCGCTGATGGTCGAGGTGAAGAGACCCATGGGTCGTATGCTAGCCCGAATTATGCATGAAGCGAGCCGGTCACGATCACGAGAACGACCCAGGACCACGCCCGAGGACGACGATCGGGAGGCTGACGAGAACGACAACGATGACGATGCTCGACAAGGGTGCGCGACGGGCAGATCCACGTCGCCCACATCACCCGGTCGTCGAGAAGCCGTGCATCGTGGCGAATCGCCCAGCCGGACGGACCGGGTCCGTTCGCCCTCGCGCACCCTTATCGCGAATCGTCTTCGTTGTCGTCGTCTCGCCCTTCTCGACGGTCGTCCTCGTGATCCCACGTCGTTGTCCCGTCGCGTTGCAGTTCTCTGCGGTTGCCGGTTCCGTAGCCGGCATCGCGGTTCCGGTGTGCCCCGGTCCTGTGCTCGGACAGGGCCGGGTGGGCTACCTATGGA
>CAZXBB010000202.1:0-13630 GCA_964638815.1 uncultured Isosphaeraceae bacterium | reverse complement strand
GGCCACGGGCGTCGAGCAGGGGCTCCTCGGTCTCGCCTTTCATCCCGACTACGCCGGCAACGGCTTCTTCTTCGTCAACGTGACCGTCGTCGGCAACGACACCGAGGTCCGACGCTACCAGGTCTCGGGCGATCCGAACGTCGCCGGCACTGCATACACGCTCGTCCTCACGCTCGACCAGCCGCAGCCGAACCACAACGGCGGCTGGCTCGGCTTCGGACCGGGCGACGGTTATCTCTACGTCGCCACCGGCGACGGCGGGGGCGCCAACGACGACGGGACGGGGCACACGGACGGCACGGGCAACGCGCAGGACATCACCGGCAACCTGCTCGGCAAGATGCTCCGCATCGACGTTGACCGCGACGACTTCCCCGCGGATCCGAGCCGCAACTACGCGATTCCCGCGGACAACCCGTTCGTCGGCGTCACGGGCGACGACGAGATCTGGGCGTACGGCCTGCGCAACCCGTGGCGGTGCAGCTTCGATCGCGAGACGCACGACCTCTACATCGGGGACGTCGGCCAGAACGCGCGCGAGGAGATCGACTTCCAGCCGGCGGCCAGTGTCGGCGGTGAGAACTACGGGTGGCGTCTGCGCGAAGGCACGATCGCGACGCCGACGGGCGGCGTCGGCGGGCCGCGTCCGGACGGTGGCGTCGATCCGGTGTACGACTACCTGCACGGGACAGGCATATTCGAGGGATTCGCCGTCACCGGCGGGTACGTCTACCGCGGTTGCGCCATTCCGGCCCTGTACGGCATGTACATCTTCGCCGACCACCTCAACCCGTGGATCTGGAGCCTCGAGCTCGACGCCAAGGGCGGGGCGGACGTCCACGCCCTGACGGACCTCATCGTCCCGGACGAGGGCGCGATCGGGAGCATCGCTTCGTTCGGCGAGGACCCCGCCGGCGAGCTCTACATCGTGGACCTCGGCGGCGAGGTCTTCCGCCTGGGGCCCTTCGAGCCCGACGACTGCAACGAGAACGGCATCGCGGACGCCTGCGACATCGCGCGTGGCGAGAGCCGGGACGCCAACGGCAACGGCATCCCGGACGAGTGCGAGTGCGTCGGCGACACGAACGCCGACCGCACGGTCGACTTCGCCGACGTCCTCGCCATCCTCGGCGACTGGGGGGAGTGCGACGACCCGTGCCCGCCGTCGTGCGCCGCCGACGTGAACGGCGACTGCGACGTCGGCTTCGCGGATGTGCTGGTGGTGCTCGGCAACTGGGGCGATTGCGGCTGAGGCCGCAGGCTCCGTGATGTGCACGACGTGCGTCCGCAGTCGCGCACCGTTGTCGGGCATGCCGGGGCCTGTGATAGCGCATCGTCGCATCACGCGCGCCGGCACGAGTCAAGCTCGTGGAGGTGCTTGCGCCTTGCGGCGCTACTCCTCCGGCCACGGCTCGTCGGCGACGACCGCCGCCGTGACGAACCAGTAGCCGTGGTGCTCCTTGCCGAGCGGCGGGACCGGCGGGTCCTTCGGACGGATCCCGATGATCTCGATCTCGACACGATGCGGGCCCGGGGTCAGCTCGGGCGCGGGGAAGACGAGTGGCGTGACGACCTGGCCCGGATGCCAGCCCGTGCGGTCGAAATCGCTGGCCCGCAGCACCCGGTCGTCGATCACCTGGCGACCCGCCCACGGATTCAGCTCGCGCAGTACCCCGCCTTCCTCCGACCACGGACGCCAGCGCGCGACCTCGCGGCCGTCCACGCGCAGCACGTGCGTGCAGGTGAGGAACTCGTTGCCGGCGAGCCCGTCGGTGGCGTGGCCGGTGGAGGTGATGCGCAGACGCGGCCGGTCGAGGCCGGCGGGGATCTCGACGGTCGTCGAGAGCGCCGGGCGCCCGGTGGTCACGTGCATGTCGTTGAAGAGCTGCCGCGCGAAGGCGGGGCGCCGCTGCCCGATGCCCTCGCTCGTGTAGCGGAGCGAAAGGGAGATCGTCCAGCCCGGCTTCTCGCTGTAGGAGTGGACGAATCCTCGCAGCGTCACCGTGCCGTGCAGGAGCGGCGCGAACGGCGTGACGTCCTGCTCGAAGCGGCCCGGGGCGCCGTAGCCGGTCGTGAACCGGACCAGCTCCGTCTCCGTCGGCCGGCCGTCGGCACCGGGCACCACCACCGACACGTTGCCGAGCCGCGTCCACGGATCGTTCGGCCGCGGCTGTCCGTCGGTCGTGTCGATGACCGGGTGCACCGAGACTGTGGCGATGATGCGCCGCGCGTCGCCCGGGCTCGCCGGCGCCGGCGGCAGCTCGAGCGTCCGCTCGACGATCTGGCCCGTGTGCCGCACCGCGAAGCCGTCCGCATCCTTGATATCCGGAAGCTCCTGCACCCAGTGGATCGCCTCGTCCTCGAAGACGCGCACGACCTGCCCGGCCGCCAGCGCCCGGCTCCCGACGACGGCTGCGAGGACGACGGCCGCGATGAAGGGCGTGCGTCGCATCAGGCCCGCGCCCCCCGGTGCCGCTCGGCCGCCGCGACGGCGAGCCGGTCGCACCGCTCGTTCTCGGCGTGATCGTTGTGGCCCCTGACCCAGACCGGTTCGATGTCGTGGATCGCGCGCAGCTCGTCGAGCCGCTTCCACAGCTCGATGTTCTTCAGCGTCGCGTTGCGCGGGCGCTTCCACCCCTTTGCCTTCCACCCGTCGAGCCACTCGGTGAGCCCCTTGATGACGTACTGGCTGTCCGAGTAGAGCGTCACGCGGGTCGGCTCGCTCAGCTCCGCGAGCCCGTTGATCGCCGCGAGCAGCTCCATCCGGTTGTTCGTGGTCCGCGCTTCGCCGTCCGACGCCTCGATCTCCGCGCCGTCCTCGGTGCGCAGGATATACGCCCAGCCCCCGGGGCCGGGATTCCCGGAGCAGGCGCCGTCCGTGAAGAGCGTGACCGTGGGCTTCGTCCGCATGTGCCGGATTGTACGGGCCGCGTCCCGGTCTGATGCCCGCAGCCCGGAGCCCGCCCGGGGATGCCTCGATCACGCCGGTCGAACGGAACGCTTACAATCGGGCCTCCGCGCCGAGTGCTCACCTTGTCCCAAGCTTCAGGCCCCAGAACCCGGACCGTTCACCGGATCGAAGTCCGCCCCCGTGCGGGCACGCTCGATCCTGTCGGCGCGGCCGCGCGACGCGAGGCCGAGACCGTCGGCGTCGCCGCGGTGCCCTCGCGTGTGGACTGCGCGAGCGTCTACCTCATCGAGGGGGAGCTGGACGAGGCCGACGTCGCCCGCGTCGCGGCGGAGCTTCTCGCCGATCCGGTCACCGAGGAGTCGTTCATCGGGAGCGCGCCGCCGAAGGGCGACGCGCTCGTCGAGGTCCATCCTCTGCCGGGCGTGATGGACCCGGATGCCGACGCCGTCGCGCTCGCCATCCGGACGATGCTGGGCACCGACACTGCGGTGCGCACCGGCCGCCGCTTCGACTTCCACGGCACGGACGACGCGACCGCCGGCACGATCGTCGAGCGCAGCTTCGCGAACCCCGTCATCCACGCGATCCACCGGTCGGCGTATCACCCCGAGTCGTTTCCGGCCGGCGCGCCGCGGGCGACCGAGGTCGCCGAGGTGCCGATCCTCGACCTCGACGACGCCGCGCTCGAGAAGCTCTCGCGCGACGCGCACCTCTTCCTCGACGTCCACGAGATGCGCGCGATCCGGGCGGAGTACCGCCGCCTCGGCCGCAACCCGCGCGAGATCGAGCTCGAGACGCTCGCCCAGACGTGGTCCGAGCACTGCGTCCACAAGACGATGAAGTCAACGATCCGCTACGCGGGCCCGCTCCCGGACGCCGCATCGCGTCCCGGGCACACCGTCAACTCCGACGGCACGGTGACGATCGACAACCTGCTGAAATCGACGGTTGCCGCCGCGACGCACGAGCTCATCGCGGACGGTCTGGACTGGTGCCTTTCGGTCTTCGTCGATAACGCGGGGATCGTCGCGTTCGACAACGACCACGCCGTCTGCTTCAAGGTCGAGACGCACAACCACCCGTCCGCGCTCGAGCCGTACGGCGGGGCGGCGACGGGGATCGGCGGGTGTATCCGCGACGTGATCGGCACCGGCCGCGCGGCGAAGCCGATCGCGGCGACGGACGTCTTCTGCGTCGCGCCGCCGTCCCACTGGGTGCGCGACGCGCGTCCGGACGCGGGCGGCGACACGCGCGTTCTTCCGCCGGGGTGTCTGCACCCGCGGCGCATCCTGCGGCAGGTGGTCGCCGGCGTGCGCGACTACGGCAACCGCATGGGCATCCCGACCCTCAACGGCGCGGTCTGGTTCGATGACGACTACGTCGGGAATCCGCTCGTCTACTGCGGATGCGTCGGCGTCATGCCGCGCGATCTCGTTCACGGCGAGCCGCGCACCGGCGACCGGATCATCGCCGTCGGCGGACGCACCGGACGCGACGGCATCCACGGCGCGACGTTCAGCTCGGCCGAGCTGGCGGCGGGGCACGCCGACGAGTTCAGCCACGCCGTGCAGATCGGCAATCCGGTCACCGAGAAGAAGACGCTCGACGCGATCCTCGAAGCGCGCGGAAGCGACGACGGCACGTGCCTCTTCACGGCGATCACCGATTGCGGCGCGGGCGGCTTCTCAAGCGCCGTCGGCGAGATGGGGGAGAAGCTGGGAGCGGAGGTGGACCTCGAGAGGGCTCCGCTCAAGTACGACGGGCTCAGCCCCACCGAGATCTGGATCTCCGAAGCGCAGGAGCGCATGGTGCTGGCGGTGCCGGCGGAGCGCGTCGAGGCATTGCGCGCGATCTGCGATCGTCACGACGTCGAGATGTGCGACCTCGGTCGCTTCGGCACCGACGACCGCACGCTCGTGCTTCGCTACGACGGCCGCGAGATCGGGCGGCTCGACATGACGTTCCTGCACGACGGGCTGCCCGGTCGGACACGCGACGCGGTGTGGACGACCCCCGCGACGACGGCGAGCGCGGAGACCGCTGCGACGCCGGGGGTCAAGCCGGGCCGGGGGCTCGCGCTGTCGATCACCGACGCGCTCGTCGCGCTGCTCTCGCACCCGAACATCGCATCGAAGGAAGCCATCGTCCGTCAGTACGACCACGAGGTGCAGGGCCGCTCGGTCGTGAAGCCGCTCGTCGGCCCCCGTGGCGACGGTCCCGGCGACGCGGCGGTGATCACGCCGGTCGCGGGCAGTTCGCGCGGTCTCGCGATCGCCAACGGGCTTGCGACGGGGCTGAGCGCGGATCCGTACGTGATGGCGCTCGCCGCGATCGACGAGTGCGTGCGGAACCTCGTCTGCGTCGGGGCCGACCCCGCCCGCATCGCGATCCTCGACAACTTCTGCTGGCCCGGTTGCGACGACGCCGAGCGTCTCGGGGCGCTCGTCCGCGCGGCCGAAGGCTGCTACGACGGCGCGAAGGCGTACCGCACGCCGTTCATCTCCGGCAAGGATTCGCTCAACAACCAGTTCCAGGCGGAGGATGGCCGCACGATCCGGATCCCGCCCACGCTCCTGATCTCCGGCTTCGGGATCGTGCCCGACATCGCGCGATGCGTCACGATGGACGCGAAGGCCGCGGGCCACCTGCTCGTGATGGTCGGGACGACGGACGGCGCGATGGGCGGCTCGCACTACCGGGCGATGTTCGGCGGATGCGACGCGCGGCTCCCGGCCGTCGATCTCGACATGACGCCGCGGGCGGCCCGCGCGGTGGCCGACGCGATCGGACGCGGGCTCGTGCGTTCGGCGCACGATTGCAGCGAAGGCGGCCTGCTCGTGGCCGCGGCGGAGATGGCCATGGCCGGCGATCTCGGTCTGCACCTCGACCTCACGCAGATGCCGGCCCGCGACGTGCCTTCATCGACGGTCGAGTGCTTCACGGAAACGCCCGGTCGCTATCTCCTCGAGGTGCGTCGCGCCGATCTCGACGCGCTGGCCGGTGCGCTCGAGGGCGTCCCGTTCGCGATCGTCGGGCAGCTCAACGACAGCCCGTTCCTGACGGTGGCGGGCACCGACGTGGAGGTCACGGTGGACGAGCTCCGCGCGGCCTGGCTCGGCGGACTCGATTTCTAGCCCGGATTATTCGTGAAGCAGGCGGCCCATCGTGGGCAGATCCCGACGTCGCCGAACGCGGAGCGAGAGAACGCGGAACGAGGACAGGTGCCCCGATGCCGACAGCGCTGATCATCACGACCGCCGGGATCAACTGCGACCAGGAGCTCGGCGAGGCTTTCGAGCTCGCCGGCGCGCGGGCCGAGTTCGTGCACCTCAACCGGCTGATGGACGACCCCGGTCTCGTCGGGCGGTTCGACCTCATCGGGATCCCGGGCGGATTCAGTTACGGCGACGCGGTGGCGGCCGGGCGGATCGCGGCGCAGCTCATGCGGCACACGCTCTACGGCGCGCTCGTGCGCGCGATCGAGCGTGGTGTGCCGATCATCGCGCCCTGCAACGGGTTCCAGATCGCCGTGCAGATGGGCCTCCTTCCCGGCGCGGAGCCCGGCGCGTGGCCGGACGTCGCACCGGCGCCGACCGCGGCGCTCGGTCAGAACGAGTCGGCGCGCTTCATCGACCGGTGGACCCGCGTCGAGTATCCCGAGTCGTCCCGCTCGGTCTGGACCACGGGATTGAACACCGGCGCGGAGACCGCCCTGCTTCCGATCGCCCACGGCGAGGGCCGGTTCATCCCCGAGTCCGACGCGCTGCTTCGGCGCCTCGAGGCGAACGGCCAGGTCGCCGTGCGTTACGCCGCGGGCGACAACCCCAACGGCTCCATCGGGGCCGTCGCCGGCATCTGCGACCCGAGCGGTCTGGTCCTCGGGCTGATGCCGCATCCCGAGCGGTATACGCGGTGGACGCACCACCCGTGGTGGACGCGTCTCGACGACGAGGATCGCGAGGGCGACGCGCCCGGGCTGCGTCTGTTCCGGAACGCCGTTGAGCACGTCGAGGGTCGGGTGGGCGGGGCGGTCGGTACGATCGCGTCAGGCCTCTGACGCCCGCAGCGTGTGTCGGCGCTGCCCGGCCCGACTCGGGTGAATCGCCGTACGGAGCGTTCCGGAAAGTGTCCCGCTTCTTCTCCCCCAAGTATCTCGCCTACCGCAAGGCCCTCACCGGCGGCCCGGTCGATCGGGACAAGCCGTGCCCGTCGTGCGGGTACAACCTGCGCGGGCTCCGGTACGGCGGCGCCTGTCCCGAATGCGGAACGGCCATCGCGCTCCCGGGTTACGACACCGAGCCGCCCCCGATGAAGCCGGGGCAACGCATCGAGGACGACCTGGCCTGCGCGTTGTGCGGCTACAACGTGCGCGGCCTGCACTACGGACGCGACTGTCCGGAGTGCGGCAGCCGGATCCGCGCGATCCGCCCGACGCACGACCTCCTGCTCAACACGTCCCCGGTGGAACGCAACCGCTGGCGGCACGGTCTCGCGATCGGCGCCGCGTGCGTCGCGGTGGCCACCGTCGCGCGTCTTGCCTACTTCCTCGCGGCGGCGGGCGGCTCGACGCCGGTGCTCGACTTCGGCTACATCGGCATCACCGCCGCCAACGCCGCCGCGTGGATCGCCGCGGTCTGGCTGGTGACGCCGCCCGCGATCGATCGGCGCTGGCCGCTGATGCGGAACCCGCGTCTCCTGGCCCGCGGCCTGACGCTGGCCTGGATTCCCGGGTACGTGTGCCTCGTCGCGCAATACATGAGCGCGGCGGGCGGACCCCCGCTCGCGCTCGTCGCCGGGAACCTCGCCGGTCGCTTCCTCGGCGGCGTCGGGGTGCTCTGCGTCGCGTGCATCCTGTCGTGGATCGCGGAGGAGGCGGAGCTTCCGACGGCCGCCCGGCGGCTGAACGCGGCGGTGTGGATCCTGTGGTTCCCCACGCTGCTCGCCCAGGCCTTCCCCAGCGCGATGGCGTGGTTCGCGCTCGTGCCCCTCGGCATCGTCCTCTGCTTCTGGGCGTGGGTCATGACGCTGATGTGTCTCGGGATCATGGAGCTTCACCGGCACGTGCGCTGGTCGATGATCCACGCGATCGAGAGCACCGAGCGCGCCGATCGCATCGCCGAGACGCGTCGTACGATGGAGGAGTCGATCGCCGCCGCGGTGCGTCCGCTCCCGCGTGTGGACGAGATCGACGTGTCGCTGGACGACGACCGGACGTGACGCGATGATCGCGGCGCACGAGGACCAGTCACCGCTCGGCGCCGCGTGCCTCCCGCGACCTCGCCGACGTTCCGCGAGGCCGAGGGCTCGAGTCGGCGGCCGGCGTGGAGCTCGTGACGGGCGAGCCTCGTGACAGGCGAAGCTCGTGACAGGCGACGCTCGTGACAGGCGACGCTCGTGACAGGCGACGCTCGTGACAGGCGTGGCGGTGTACCACTTGCCGTCGCCGGGCAGGTCGATCGCATGGTCGGTCGCGCACGCCTACCCTACGGGCTTCGAACTGGAGGCTTCATGGGCAAGAAGATCAGGGCTGCGGTCGTCGGCGTCGGACGCATGGGTCGCCACCACGCCCGCGTGTACGCCCAGAGCGAGGGCGCCGAGCTGGTCGGCGTCGTCGATACGAACGAGGCGTCGAGCCGGCGCGTCGTCGAGGAGTGGGGCGGCAAGGTCTACGCCAGCGTGGAAGAGCTGCTCGCGGACGGCGTGGACGCGGTCACGATCGCGACGCCCACGGCGGATCATCGCGCGGTCGCCGAGCGCCTGCTCGAAGCCAGGGTCGCCTGCCTCATCGAGAAGCCGCTCGCCCCGGACGCCGCTTCGGCCGGCGCGATCCGCGACGCGGCTGAGCGCTCCGGCGCCGTGCTCCAGGTCGGTCACATCGTGCGCTACGACCCGGTGATGGTCGCGATCCGCAAGCTGGAGGGCTTCACGCCGCGGTTCGTCGAGATGGACCGGATCAGCCCGATGACGTTCCGCAGCGTGGACGTCGGGGTCGTACTCGACATGATGATCCACGATCTCGACCTCCTGCTGATGCTCATGGGCACCGAGCCGGAGGAAGTGCACGCGAACGCGGTGAGCGTCATGGGCGAGGCGGAGGACGTCTGCAACGCGCGGCTCACGTTCCCGCCGGCGGCCGACGGCATTCGCTGCGTGGCGAACGTCACGGCGAGCCGACTCGCGCTCAGGACCGAACGAAAGCTCCGCATCATCAGCGAGGACACCTACGTCTCCGCCGACTTCGTCAAGCGGACCGGCACCGTTGTGCGGAAGACCGCCAACGCCGCGCAGCTCGCGGACGTCCGCGAGCGGCTCAAGTCGGGCGAGGACCTTTCGAACATCGACTACCTCGACCTGGTCAAGGTGGACACGCTGACCATCGGCGACGACGAGCCGCTCCGCCGGCAGATCGACGACTTCCTCACCGCGGTCCGCACCGGCCGCCGCCCGGAGGTGGATGCGAAGGCCGGCCTGGCCGCGGTGCGCACGGCCGAGCGCATCGTCGAGGCGGCGGGCGCGGCGGGGGCGCGGCGGGTATAGCAGCCCGTTGAAGACTGCAACACGCCGCAAGACTGTGTGCGAGCGTACACGGACGCGCACGGACGCGGACGCGGACGCGGACACGGACGCGGATACGGACACGGACGCGGACACGCACACGCACACGCACACGCACACGCACACGCACACGCACACGGACGCGCCAGGCGCAATCGCCATCTCCATCAGCTCGTCCTGGTCACGATCTTCAGACGCAGGGCGTTGGCAATCACCGACACCGAACTGAAGCTCATCGCCGCCGCCGCGATCATCGGGCTGAGGAGGACGCCGAAGAACGGATACAGCACCCCTGCCGCAATCGGCACCCCGGCCGCGTTGTACGCGAACGCGAAGAACAGGTTCTGCCGGATGTTCCTCATCGTCGCGCGGCTCAACTCGCGAGCCCGAACCAGGCCGTTGAGATCGCCCCCGACCAGGGTCATCGATGCGCTCTCGATCGCGACGCCCGCGCCCGTGCCCATGGCGACACCGACGTCGGCCTGCGCGAGTGCGGGCGCGTCGTTGACGCCGTCGCCCGCCATAGCGACCCTCTGTCCTTCGCTCTGGAGCTTGCGGATGATCTCGGCCTTCTGATCGGGCAGCACTTCCGCCTCGACGCGGTCGATGCCGAGTTGCTCGGCGATGGCCTGGGCCGTCGTGCGGTTGTCGCCCGTCAGCATGACGACTGAGAGCCCCTGCTCGTGCAGGGCGTCGATTGCCTGGCGGGTGGTTTTCTTGATCGGGTCGGCCACCGCGAGCAGTGCCGCGAGCTTCCCGTCAATCGATGCGAACATCGCGGTGCCGCCCTTTCGCCGCTGCTCCTCGGCCGGATCGGCCAGGGCGTCGACCTCGACGCCCTCATCTTGCATCAGCGCGGGCGAGCCGATGGCCACACGGACGCCATCGACCGTGGCGGTGATCCCCTTGCCGGTGACGCTCTCGAAGTCAGTCGCTTCGAAGCGCTGGTCCGTTCGATCTTCAAGCCCGGCGACGATGGCCTCGGCCAGCGGGTGCTCGCTGCCGCGTTCAGCGGCAGCAAGCAGCGCCAGCACGCGGTGCTCGTCGAGGCCGTCCTGCACGTCGGCGACGACCAGCTCGGGCCTTCCTTCGGTCAGTGTGCCGGTCTTGTCCACGACGATGGTGGTGACCTTCTCGAGGGCTTCGAGCGCGGCAGCGTTCTTGATGAGCACGCCCTGCTTCGCGCCCTGTCCCGCGGCGACCATGATCGACATCGGTGTGGCCAGTCCGAGGGCGCAAGGGCAGGCGATGATGAGCACCGACACCGCCGCGACCAGCGCGTAGCTGAGCGCCGGGGAGGGGCCGACGAGCAACCACACGACGAACGCAATGACGGCGCTCAAGACCACCGCCGGAACGAACCATGCCGAGACCGCGTCGGCCAGACGCTGGATCGGCGCTCGCGACCGCTGGGCCTCGGCGACCATCCGTACGATCTGCGCGAGCGTCGTTTCCGATCCCGTACGGCTGACTCGCATGACGAACGATCCCGTCTTGTTGACCGTTCCGCCGGTCACCTCGTCACCCTCGCTCTTCTCGACGGGCACGGGCTCGCCCGTGAGCATTGCCTCATCGACGGTGCTGCGGCCCTCCACGACGCTGCCATCGATGGGGATCCTGTCGCCGGGGCGGACGCGAACGCGGTCGTCGGGACGCAGTTCCTCGACCGGTACATCTTCCTCCCTGCCGTCGTCGGAGATTCGCCGGGCAGTGGGCGGTGCGAGTTCGAGCAACTCCCGGATGGCTCCGCCCGTCCGGCGTCGGGCGCGCAGCTCCAATACCTGCCCGAGGAGCACCAGCGTCACGATGACGGCCGCGGCCTCGAAGTACACGCCCACCCGGCCCGACTCATCCCGGAGCGACTCCGGGAAGACCGCCGGCGACACGGTCGCCACAACGCTGTAGACGTACGCCAGCGACACTCCGATCGAGATCAGTGTCCACATGTTCGGCTTCATTGCCCTGATGGACCGGGCGCCCCGCACGAAGAACGGCCACGCGCACCACAGCACAACGGGTGTCGCCAGAAGCATCTCGGCCCACTGGCCCACAGCGGGGCTGATCCAGCGACGGAGCGGGTGCCCGAAGAGCATGCTGCCCATGACATAGATCAGAAGCGGAGCGGTGAGCACGACCCCGACCCGGAATCGGCGCGTCATGTCGCGCAGCTCCGAGTCGTCCTGTTCCACCGTGGCGTCGAGCGGTTCGAGCGCCATCCCGCAGATCGGGCAGTCGCCCGGCCCGACCTGCCGCACGTCCGGGTGCATCGGGCACGTGTAGATCGCGTCCTTCGGACCATCTCGCTTCGCTTTCGATTGGTCGCTGGTGTCGTGTCCGCGGGTCGAGTGCCCGGAGCCGCTCGCCCTCTCCCCTGGCTCTTTCAGGTAACGGGGCGGGTCAGCGCGGAACCTGTCGGCGCAGCTCTTGGAGCAGAAGAGATACTCGCTCCCCGCGTACTCGACGCGGTCAGCTTCATCGCCGGGAGTGACCGTCATACCGCAGACCGGGTCAGTACGTGGATCAGTCTTCTGAGTCATCAGACAAAGCCTCCTTCCGCAGGAACCACCACTCCGCCGCGAAGATCAGGACCATACCTCCGAGGGAGACGCCCACGACGAGCGGATCGGTCGTGAGCTTGATGTACAGGAACGCGCCGAGGACGACGGTGTCGAGCACGAGCACCGTGAGCAGCACAGATCCGCGGGCTCCGAGATCCTGCCGGAGGTGCTTAAAGACGCCCCAGTGAATTGCCATGTCCATGACGATGTAGAAGATCGCGCCAAGCGATGCGATACGGCCGAGGTCGAAGAACACCGTCAGGACGAGCGCGAGGACGGCCGTGTACACGAGCGTGTGCTTCTGGATGCGGCCCGGCATGCCGAAGTGGCGATGGGGGACGAGCTGCATTTCGGTGAGCATGGCGAACATCCGAGACGCCGCGAACATGCTCGCGATGATTCCCGACGCGGTCGCCACGATCGCCAGGCCGATGGTCAGCCACTCACCCCACTGACCTACGGCTGGCCGGGCCGCCTCGGCGAGCGACGAGTCACGCGCCGCGATGATCTCGTCCACGCTCAGATTGCCGGCGACGGCGAGCGTGACGAGCAGATAGAGACCGGTGCAGATGAGCAGGCTGAAGATGATTGACCGGCCGACGTTCTTCCTGGGCTCTGTGATCTCGTCACCGCTGTTGGTGATGGTCGTGAACCCCTTATAGGCGAGAATCGATAGCGCGACGGCCGCCAGGAAGCCGTCCAGGCCGCCGCGCGACTGATCCGCCGACCCGTCGCCGACAAGGCTGTCGAAGGAGAGCCCGGACACCCACAGCCCGATGCCGGCAAAGACCGCGATGCCCCCGATCTTGACGATCGCGGTGACCTTGCTCAGCCCACCGATGACCTTGTTGCCGAGCAGGTTGACCACAAACGCGCATGCGATCAGCCCTGCGCCCAGCGCGGGCACGAGCCATGTGTCCGAGCCGATGCCGAAGATCCGCATCGTGTAGGTGCCGAAGGTGCGGGCGACGAGGCTCTCGTTGATGACCATGGACAAGTACATCAACAGCGAGCAGCCGGCCGTGACGACACCGGGGCCGTAGGCCTTCTTCAGAATCATCGCGATCCCGCCGGCGGACGGGTATTTGTTGCACACCTTGACATACGAGTAGGCGCTGAACGCCACCACGACCGCGGCTGCGATGAACGCGAGCGGAAACAGCCCACCTGCGAGCTCGGCGACCTGCCCTGTGAGCGCGAAGATGCCCGCACCGATCATGACACCGGTGCCCATCGCGATCGAGCCGGTCAGCGTCAAGCTGCCCTTTGTATAGTTCGACGGCCTGTCCTCGTGGGAGTGTTCCATCAGGCACGTGCTCCATCAGAGGCAGAACAGGCCGCACGCGCCGCCGAGGGGAAAGCCCGCACGTTTCGCGCTAATGGTGTTCATGGGTTGACCTCCGCTCCCGGGGGTGAGTCTGGTCGCCGCCATGGCCGTGTCCCCGCATCATGGAGGATCGTGTGCTTCATTCTCGTTCTCTCCTTTCTGACTGTTGAACCGTCAGAAGCTGATGCGGACTCCAAGCACGAATTGCAGATCGTCCTCCTCGCGCCCGGCCTGTGAGGCGATGTCTGCCGTCTCACCGAACAGCGTCTGATACCTCAC
>CAZXBB010000201.1:0-2882 GCA_964638815.1 uncultured Isosphaeraceae bacterium | reverse complement strand
CCGCCGGGCTCGAGCGACGGCAGCTGCGAGATGATCGCCGCCTCGAGCCGTTGCAGTTCCGGGCCGGGGTCGAGGCCCTTCTCCTCGGCGAGGAGCTTGCGGACGACCTGGTACGTGAGGAGCGCATCGCTCTGTCGCCCGGATCGGTACTGCGCGAGCATCAGCTGGGCCCAGAGCCGCTCGCGGAACTGGTGCTCTTCGGTGAGCTGCTCGATCTCTCCGATGACCTCGCGGTGAAGGCCGGCGTCGAGATCGGCCTCGATCCGATCCTCGAGCGCATCGAGGCGCAGCCGCTCGAGGCGCGCCGACTCCGGCATCGCCCAGTCCTCGCCTTCGAAGCCGAGGAGCGCGGGTCCCCGCCACAACGAGAGCGCCTCGTGGAGCGCGGCTCTCGCGTCGGCCGTGGCGCCGTTCGCGAGCTGATCGCGGCCGAGGGTCGCGAGCTGCTCGAACCGCAGCGCGTCGACCCGATCCGGCGTCACGTCGAGTCCGTAGCCCGCCTCATCGCGGACCACAGCGTCGCGGCCGATCGCTGCCCGGAGCCGCGAGATCTGATGCTGCAGTGTGTTGAGCGGATCGGCCGGTTCGGCGTCGGGCCACAACAGGTCGATCAGGCGCGCGGCCGAGACGATCCGTCCGCCCTCCAGGGCGAGGACCGCTGTGAGCGAGCGCTGACGCCGGCCCGGGAGATCGACGGTGCCTCCTTGGCCGGAGACCGAGAAGGCGCCGAGGACACCGACCGTGATGGGCATGGACCCCCTCCGCGCGGATGCTCCCACCACCGGCATCGAAGGGTCAAACGGGAGCGATGCCTGCGTTGCGCTGGAACACGTGCGACGGATAGCGTCTCCGTATCCGAGATGCGTGACCGATCCGCTGACCGAGCGTTCGCCCCGTCGTTGGGTCGGCGCGCTGCCGCCGCGACGGCGATCGCGCTCGTGGTCGCCGTCGCCGGGATCACGGTGTGGCGGATCGCCGACGACCTCCGACGCCTGCTGGTGCAGGTCCCGCTGTCGTTCGTGGCGATCGGCGCGGCCTGGTACTGGATGACCCGGACCGGAGTGCGTCGCTCGATCGGCATCGCCGTGTTCGTCGCGGCCCTGGTCTCGTTCCTGTCCGTCGCGGTCGTCGAGGGACCGGTCGCGTTCGGGCTCGCCGTCGCGCGGCTGGCCATGGTCGTCGCCGCGTGGGCGCTCGGGCGGTACGCCCTCGGGAGCGCCCCCGCGACGCCGCTCGCGGGCACCGCCGTGCCGCCGGCGGAGGAGCCGGTCCTGATCGTGAACCCGCGGTCCGGCGGCGGCAAGGCCGACCGCGTCGGCCTGGCAGCGGCGTGCGAGGCGCGCGGCATCCGAGTCGTCACGCTCGAGCCCGGATCGGACCTCCGCTCCCTCGCCGAGGCCGCGGTGGACGGCGGCGCAGACGCGATCGGGATGGCCGGCGGTGACGGCTCTCAGGCGATCGTCGCGGCCGTCGCGGCGCAACGCGACCTGCCGATGGTCGTCGTTCCCGCCGGTACTCGGAACCACCTCGCGCTCGATCTCGGGCTCGACCGACGCGACGTCCTCGGCGCCCTCGACGCGTTCGGCGATGCGATCGAACGACGGATCGACCTCGCCGAGGTGAACGGACGGGTGTTCGTGAACAACGTCTCGCTCGGCCTGTACGCCGAGATCGTCCGGTCACCGGCCTACCGCGACGCGAAGGTCGAGACGGCGCTGTCGGCGCTCCCCTCGATGCTCGGCCCGGGCACCGAGCCGTTCGCGCTCTCGTTCACGGACGCCGTCGGGCACCGTCACGAGCGCGCGCACGTGATCCAGGTGTCGAACGACCCGTACGGCGACACGATCGACGGACGCACGACCCGTCCCCGGCTCGACGCCGGCGTCCTCGGGGTGATCTCGGTCGAGGTTCGCGGCGATCCGGCAGCGAGATCGCTGGTCGCAGCGGCGGCCGCCGGGCATCCCGAGCGCTTCGAGGGCTACGCTTCGTGGGTCGCGCCGACGTTCGAGGTAAACGCCCACGCACCGGTGGCGGCGGGTCTCGACGGCGAGTCCGTCACGCTCGACGTTCCGCTCGTCTTCACGACGCGGCCGCGGGCGCTTCGGATCCGTCTCCCCAGGCACGCGATCGGCGCATCGCCGGCTGGGCGATCGCTCAGGCCTCGCGACGTTATGCTCGGCGTCTGCCGCGTGGCGATCGGGCGGCCGGTGCGCCCTGTGGAGGTGAGGAACGCGTGATCCTCGACCGGCTCGGCCCCTGGGGCGACGGCACGATCCTGCGCGAGGCCGAAGCCATCGACCTCGCGATCTACCGCGCCATCGCCGCGACGCCGTCACCGGCGCTCGACGAGGCGATGCGCTCGCTCTCCGACGCGGCGGACCACTCGAAGCTGTGGCTCGCCGCGGCGGCGGCGATGGCTCTGTTCGGCGGTCGCGCAGGACGCCGGGCGGCGGTCGCGGGCGTGGGGGCGATCGGAGCGACCTCCTTCGTCGTCAACGTCCCGTTGAAGATCCTCCTGCGGCGAGCCCGTCCCGACCGCATCGGTGCACGCGTGCCGATCGCGCGACACGTACCGATGCCACTGACCAACTCGTTCCCGTCGGGTCACTCGGCGTCGGGCTTCGCCTTCGCGGCCGCGGTCGCTGGAAGCCTTCCCGGTGTCGCAGCGCCGCTCCGGACGATCGCCTCGGTGGTGGGCTACTCTCGGGTCCACACCGGGGTGCACTACCCCGGCGACGTCATCGTGGGGTCGCTGATCGGCACGACGATCGGGGAATCGGTGGCGTTCCTCGTCCGCCGCCAGGCTCGCCGCCACTCGAGCCCTTCGGATCGGTCGCTCGGCAGCGGGAGCTGACGCCCGCACGGCCTATCCCCGATCGCGT
>CAZXBB010000200.1:0-13978 GCA_964638815.1 uncultured Isosphaeraceae bacterium | reverse complement strand
GCCAGAACGTCGCTGATGTCCACCAGGCCGTCGTCGTTCACGTCGCCCGGGGCGGACGGGTCGAGGAAGTAGACGTCGTCGAACGAGACCCCCATGGGACCGTCGCCGCCGAAGTGGCTGACACCCATGGCGAGCGCGCCGTGCGTGATCGCGCCGTTGTGCGCGACGAGCTGCGGGTACGCGGGCTCGGCCGTTCCCGCCTTCCACACCTTGAGCGTGATGCGGTCGCCGACGGCGCCGGCCTCGACGCGCACGTCGTCGCCGCGATCGAAGATCGGCTCGTGGAACACGGACGCCGCGAGGATCACCTCGCCGACCGGGTCACCGATCCACTTGATCGTGAGCTGCCGTCCGTTCGGCGCGATGATGAACCGGTATCCGTACAGACCGAGGTCCTCGCTGCCCCATGCGCGCATCATGAGCCAGGCGTCGGATGACCGCGTCAGGTGACGCAGCCGGACGCCGAACGTGCCTTCGGTGAACGGGCGGTCGATCTGCGGTTCGTAGATCGCGCCGATGATCGCGCCGGTGCCGGCCGGCAGGTCGCACGGCGTGCCGATGTGGTACGCGCCCCCCGACGCGTCGAAGACCGTGGGCAGGTAGCACAGCTTCGCGGCCTGATCGAAGTGACGCCATCCCTCGTCGTTGCCGTCGCTGTAGTCGTCGAGCGGCCGGAAGATGTCGGCACGGGCGGCGTCGGCGGCCACGCCGAGCGCGAGCGCCGCCGCCAGGAGTCGGATCGCGGGGCGGAGAGATCGGGGAAGGATGATCATGGCGGTGCTCCGGGGCGGTCGTCATGGCCGCCAGCCGAGAAAGACCGTGGCGGGGCGTTCCGGCGCGCGGAAACCGCTCGCGGAAGTGGCTCGCGGAAACGGCGCGCGGAAACGGCGCGCGGAAATGACCCGGCACTTCTCGTACGATGCTCTCCCCGGAGCCGGAGCCGGGCAGGGAGGTCACGTCATGAAGATGCTGATGAGGCTCGTCGTCGTCCTGGTGATCCTCGCGGTCGTCCTGGTGGCCGCGCTGTTCTTCTACGTGGACTCCCTCGCGAAGACCGCGATCGAGCGCGGCGGCACGCACGCGCTCGGCGTGGAGACGACGCTGTCGTCCGCGGACGTCGGCATCATGGGCGGGACTTTCGGCCTGGCCGGGCTGAACGTCGCGAACCCGCCCGATTTCGACGGGGAGCGGTTCCTCGCGCTCGGCCATGGCGACGTAACGGTCTCGCTCGCTACGCTGCGCGACGACATCGTGCGACTGCCGACCCTCGCGCTCGGTGACCTCGATCTCAGCCTCGAACGCAAGGCCGGCAAGGCCAACTACGACGTGATCCTCGCGAACCTCAAGCGTCTGGAAACCGGCGACCCCCCGAAGACGCCGTCCGACGGCGACGGCAGGAAGTTCGTCATCCAGGAGGTCGTGATCAGCGACATCGACGTCACGGTCGATCTCGTCCCGTTGGGCGGCAGCCTGACGCGGGTGGACGTGCCGATCGAGGAGATCCGGCTGAAGGACGTCGGCTCCGAATCCGACACCGGCGTCCTGCTTTCCGAACTGATTTCGATCGTCATGAAGGCCGTCTTCGCGAGCGTGCTCGAGGCCGGCGCCGACTTGCTTCCCGCGGACCTGCTGAACGATCTCGGCGGGCATCTCGAGCAACTCGAGAGCCTGACCTCGCTCGGCGTCGACGTGGCCGCGACGGCGCAGGGTCAGCTCATGGACGTGACCGGCGAAGTCGAGGCGGCCGTCAGCGAGGTCGGCAAGGGCGTCCAGGAAGCGGGCAAGGCGGCGGAGGACGCGCTCAAGGGGATCGGAGATCTCTTCGGGGAGAAGAAGGACAAATGACGCAGGCCGCGCCGCTCCTCCTCTCCACCTGGTCCTTCTCGGGTCGCGGGCATCGCGTCGCGTGGCCCGCGCTCGCCGCCGGCGGCCCGGCGCTCGACGCCGTCGAGGCCGTGTGCACCGAGGCCGAGAACGACCCGACCGTGGACTCCGTCGGCTACGGCGGCCTGCCCGACGCCGAGGGGAACGTCGCACTCGACGGGTCGATCATGCTCTCGCCGCGCGCGTGCGGGGGCGTGTGCGATCTGCGCCGGCACCGCAACCCGGTCGCGATCGCGCGACGCGTGATGGAGGAGACGCCGTTCGTTCTGCTCGCCGGCGCCGGCGCCGACGCGTTCGCGGACACGCAGGGCTTCACGGCGCGGGAGACGCTTTCCGACACCGCGCGCGAGCACTGGGAGAGGTGGAAGCGGCACCCGGTCACGATCGACCAGTCGAAGGACGCCGGCTACTGGCCGGCACTGCCGGTTGACGACGGCGAGGGCGGGGCGCTGTTCCACGATCAGTTCGAGGCGAAGTGGGCGGGGCACGACACCGTGGGCACGCTCGCGCTCGACGCGTCGGGCGTGCTGGCCGGCGCCTGCTCGACGAGCGGGATGCCCTACACGATCCCGGGCCGCATCGGCGATGCGCCGATCATCGGGCACGGGCTGTACGTCGACCCGGCGTGCGGAGCGGTGACGGCGACCGGATCCGGCGAGCTCGTCATGGGGTTGTGCAGCTCGTTCCTCGTGGCCGACGAAATGCGTCGCGGCGCGACGCCGGGGGAGGCGCTGCGGGAGGCCCTCGGGCGGATCCGCGACGCCTACGACCTCGCGCCCGAACACCAGATCGCGATGATCGCGCTGCGGCCGGACGGCGCGTGGGCGTCCGGCGCGTTGCGCCCCGGGTACCGGACGGTCGTCACGGACGCGGACGGAATGCGCGTCATCGACCCGGACTTCGTGCTGCTCACCGGCTGAGGCGGGTTCATCACGGGCGCGAGGGCGGTGGTGAGGCCGGGCGCTCGAGCTCGTTGCCCGCCTCCTGCCAGGCGCGAATGCCGCCGCGCAGCGTGTGCACGTTCGAGTGCCCGAGCTCGAGCAGCGTCTTCGTCATCGCGATCGCGACGGGATCGTTGTAGTCATTGCCGTAGACGACGATCGTGCCGTACACGTCGAGATCGGCGTGTCGCTCCCGTGCCGTCTCGATCGGGAAGTGCACCGCGCCGGGCAGGTGCCCTTCCCGGAACTCCCGCGCAGAGCGGGGATCGAGCCATGTACCGGCGGACCGCCCGCCGAAGAGGCCGGACCCGGTCGCAACGATCTCGCTCGCGTCGGCGACACCGACGAAGTCGATGTCGCGATCGCTTGTGCGCGGGTTGCCGCAACCGGCGAGAGCGCACGCGGCGACCAGGGCGACCAGAATGGAAAGACGCAACGGCTCGCGTGTCGGCATGGTTCCTCCCTTGCTGCCCGCGTCCATTCTGCGGGCCTGGCGCCGGTTGGCAACTCCGCCCGCGTCAACCGCGTGACCGCTCCAGACCGAACGCTCGCATCGGTCGTTCATGCAATATCCACGGCTACCATGTGTCTGCCTCCCCGGAGCCCCCGGAGCCCCCGATGCCCCCGATGCCCCCGATGCCCCCGATGCCCCCGATGCCCCCGATGCCAGGACGTCGTTCGATCGCTGCACTGTCGATCCTGGTCGCGGCCGCCGTCCTCGCAACGCCGGCACGGGCCCAGCTTCGTCTTCCCGGCACGGCCGAACAGGATCCGCCGCTTACCGCGGATCGGCTCGTCAAGGTGCGCGTCGCGGCGGACGTCCCCGCCATCAGGCCCGGCGTGCCGTTCCACCTCGCCGTGATCTTCGAGATCGAGCCGGAATGGCACGTCTACTGGGAGGATCCCGGCGCTTCGGGCGCACCGACCGAGGTCACGGTCCGCGCCCCGCTCGGCTACAAGGTCGGAAAGACCGCGTACCCGCGTCCGGAGGCGATCGACGATCCCGCGGGCACGACCAACGGCTACCACGGCGAAACCGTGCTGTTCGTGCCGATCACGCCGCCGCCCGACGCTCTGCCCGCTCTCGATCGGGCCGCGTTCGACGTTGACGTCCACTACTTCGTGTGCCGGGAGCGCTGCCTGATCGGGCGGGTCACGCGCGCGGTGACGATCGGGTTCGCCGGTCGTGGGACCGACGCGTCGGGGCCCGTGCCGGATGCCGGGATCATCGATCGCTTCCGGTCGCGTCTGCCGCGACCGCTGTCGGCAATGAAGGACGCCGCCGCGCGGATCGACAGGTCGGGCTCCGCGCCGACGCTCGTGATCACCGGATCGCACGGGCCGGACGACGAGTTGTCCTTCCTTCCGCGATCGACGCCGGGCGTGACCTGCGGCGAGCCGCAGGTCGAGCGCGAGGACGGACGATTCGTGATGCGGATTCCGCTCGACGTACGCCCCGGGAACGCTCTCGGCGAACGCCTCCTCGCGAGCGGGCTCGTGACGGTCGGGCGACGACCTGATCAGCCCTGCTATGATGTCACCGTCGCGATCGACCCTCCCCCGCTTCGGGACGACCGATGAAACGCCGCACCGCAACGATCACAACGCTCCTCGCCGCGCTCCTGACGACGCCGGGCGTGCTCGCGCTCCAGCTCATGCACCCCGCGGAGATGGGGCCGAAGATCGGCGAGAAGGCGCCGGACTTCGAGCTCGTGGACGCCGAGGGTCGCACGTGCCGGCTCGAGACCTACCGCGAGAAGCTCGTCATCCTCGAGTGGATCAATCCGGACTGCCCGTACGTCGAGCGTCACTACCGGTCCGGGTCCATGCCGGAGACCTACCGCCAGGTCAGGCAGCTCGTGCCCAACGCCGTATGGCTCGCCATCGATTCGACGCATGACGCGACCCCGGCCAGTGCGAAGCTGTGGATCGAGCAGTACAAGCTCGCGTACCCGATCCTCCTGGACCGCACGGGAGACGTCGGGAAACGGTACGACGCGCGGCGAACGCCCCAGATGTTCGTCATCGACGAGCAGGGCAATCTGCGTTACGCGGGCGCAATCGACGACAATCATCTCGGCACGAAGCGCCGCGGCGAGGCGAAAAACTACGTCGTTGACGCCGTCCGCCAGATCGTCGCGGGCGAGGCGGTCACGCCCGACCGGGTCAAGCCGTACGGCTGCTCCGTGAAATACAGCAGATAGCACTGGAGCCGGCGGCTTTCGGGGATAGGCTTGATCTGGAATGACCAGACGCGCGATCCCATCTTCGAGTTGCGGCGCCTGCGACTACGACCTCCGCGGCACGTTGTCGGCCGGCGGCGTGCGTTGTCCGGAGTGCGGCCAGGCCATGCTCGGCGCTTCCGCCGCGCTCGCCCGCGAGCGCGCGTTCTTCCACCGCCTGCGCTGGCGGCTGCTGGCGCTCTTCGCGGTGACCGTGCTGCTCGGGATCGGGGCGATCACGATGTTCCGGGACCAGGCGCTCTTCCTCACGCCGCTGCTCGTGCTGCTGGTCGCACCGATCGCGCCGGTGCTGGTGGCGGCATACTGCGTGCGCCGATTGCCGGATTGACGGTTGCCGGATCGACGGAACGGATCGACGGATCGACGGATCGACCGATCGACCGATCGACGGACTGCGGATCGGGGAAGACTGACGCCCGACCGCGAGCGGCCGGCACCCTCACTTCGTCACTGCAGATTGACCGGCATCACCACGTACGTGAACTCGGTCCCGGTCCTCAGCACGCCGGGCTTGTTCGCCGCCTTGAGCTCGATGATCACGTCGCCGCCGTCCATCACCTTGAGGGCATCCGTGATGAAACCGGGATTGAACCCGATCTCGACGGGGTCGCCCTCGTAGCTCTCGAGGTCCACGTGGATCTCCGCCTCGCCCATCTCGGGTGCGCGGCTCGTCAGGGTGAGCTGGTTGTCCGCGAAGTTGAGACGCACGCCCTTCGACTCCTCGTTGGTGAGGAGCGCGGCGCGCTTGATCGCGCTGCGCAGCACGTCGACGTTGAAGGTGACCTTCTTGTCCTGGTCCTTCGGGATCACGTCCTCGAAGGGCGGGAACGAGCCCTCGACGAGGTTGCTCGAGAGCACCGCTGCCCCGGGCCCCTCGCCGACGCAGAAGAGTGCCTGGTTCTCGCTGATCGACACGCGCACCGGCGCCTCCGGATCGCGCACGAGCCGACCGATCAGGTTGAGAGCCTTCGAGGGAACGATGCACGAGGTGGTGCCGGGCTCGCCGGAGCAGTGACCGCGCGCGACCGCCAGCCGGCGACCGTCCGTCGCGACCATGCGGAGGTTGCGTCCGTCACGCTCGAAGAGGATGCCGTTGATCGCGTACCGGCTGTGCTCGGCGGCCGCTGCGAACAGCGTGCGGCTGATCATGATCTGGAACGCCCCGGCGTCAATCTCGCAATCGACCTTCGCACCCTCGAAGTCCCGGACGGCGGGCGCTTCCGCGGGATCGAAACCGTAGATCGTGAAGTGCGAGTCCTTGCCGCGGATGTGGACGGCGTGGTTGTCCGTCTCCGCGGTCAGCGTCGTGTCATCGCTGTTGCGCACGATCTGGGCCAGCTTGTCGGCGGGGAGGAGCGCTTCGCCCTCCTCCTGGACGTCCACCTGTTCGACGCCCAGCCGCAGGCCGACCTCGAGGTCGGTCGCGGCCATGGTGAGCACGCCGTTCGACGCCGTCAGCTTCACGCAATGGAGGACGGGCGACGGCGTGCGGGTCGCGACGACGCTCGTGATGTTGTTGATCGCCTCGAGCAGCGACGATCTGTCGCAGATGACCTTCATAGATGTTGTTCCTCGGTCCCGCGGACCACAAGCGATAGAGTGTAGCACCCGCCGGGACGGGCCGCGGACGGGCCACGCCGGGGAGAGCCCGGGAGCGCACCTTGTCCACACGTAGCCCGCAGGGGCTCCTTTCGCGGGCGGCGCGGCGGGCGGGGCTGTCGGCGAGTCGAGTTGCCTGATTCGGTGCAGCCTGCGATACTGCGGGGCTCGTTTGCCGGTGCCGGGGGGCACCAGTCTTCTCGCCGGCTCAAAAACTGCGGTTTTCTGATCTCTACGCAAGGCGCGCCCATGTCATTTGAAGCTGCTGTCCACGCCAAGGCCATCCAGCTCGATCGTTCCTGTCTGGACATGTGTGCGGCGGCCGACAGCGGGCATCCGAGCAGCGCCATGAGCCTGGGCCACATCGTGACGGTGCTCCTGTACCACACGATGCGGTGGCTGCCGGACCATCCGCGCTACCCGACCTCGGATCGCCTGGTCCTGTCGGAAGGCCACGCCGTCCCCATCATCTACGCGGCCTTCGCCGACCTGGGCGGCGCGGTCGGCAAGGGGAACGAGCGCAACCCGCTCCAGGCGGGCGATCTGGCCGACTTCCGCACGACCGGGTCGTTCCTCGACGGCCACCCGAACCCGATGGAGGGCTTCCCCTTCTTCGACGCCGCGACCGGGTCCCTCGGCCAGGGTCTCTCGGTGGCCGCCGGCCTCGGGTTCGCGGCCCGGCGGGACGACTTCGACAAGCGCATCTACTGCCTGATCGGCGACGGCGAGGCCCGCGAGGGGCAGGTCACCGAGGCGCTCGACTTCATCATCGATCACAAGCTCGCCAACGTGCTCCCGATCTTCAACTGCAACGGCTACGGCCAGGCGGACCGGGTCTCCCCGCAGCAGTCGCCCGAGACGCTCGCGCGGAAGCTCGAGGCGATGGGGTTCCGTGTGGAGACCATCGACGGCCACAGCCCGGAGGTCATCCGCGACGCGCTGGCGAAGCACGCCGAGTCGTCCGGCGGCGACAAGCCGATGGCCATCGTCGCGAAGACCGTCAAGGGCTGGGGGGCCGAGACGCTTCAGGGCGGCGGCTGGCACGGCAAGTCGCCCCGGGGCGAGCAGCTCGAGCAGGCCGTCGAGGAGCTCAACGCCACGAGCGTCAGCCTCACTTCCGCCCTCTCGTCCGACGAGCAGCTTCGGATCTACCCCCCCGCCGAGCACGAGGTGACCAGGAGCGAGGAGTCTGATCCCGTCTCGTTCCACGACGCCATGGAGAAGTGGGACATGGGGCTGGTCCTGCGGTCCGGCAAGTTCGCGACCCGCAAGGCGTTCGGGGTCGCCCTCCGCGCGCTCGGGCACGCCAACCCGCGCGTGTACGCGCTCGACGCCGACGTCCGCAACTCGACGTTCGCGGAGTGGTTCGCGACCGACAGGGAGCTCGCGTCGCGCTTCGTCGAGTGCAAGATCGGCGAGCAGAACATGATCTCGGTCGCCGCCGGACTGTCCGCGGCCGGCAAGGTCCCCTTCTGCTCGACCTTCGCGAAGTTCGTGACCCGCGCGTACGACCAGATCGAGATGGCGATCAACTCCGGCGCGAACCTGAAGATCGTCGGCAGCCACAGCGGCATCTCGCTGGCCGCGGACGGCCCCAGCCAGATGGCGTTGCCGGATCTCTCGTGGTTCCGCAGCTTCACGACCATCACGGATCATCACGGCAATCCGGGCTGCTACGTCCTCCAGCCCGCCGACGCCTACGCCGCGTACGGGCTCACGCTCGCCATGGCCGAGCACCATGGCGCGTGCTACATGCGGACGTTCCGCCCCGACGTCGAGTTCATCTACAACGAGAACACCGTGTTCAACCTCGGCAAGTTCGAGGTGCTCACCGAAGGTCGCGATCTGATGATCGTCACCGCGGGCTACATGGTCCACGAGTGCAACAAGGCCCTCGACGCCCTGGACCGCGCGGGCATCGACGCTTCGCTCGTGGACCTGTACTCGATCCCGTTCGATGCCGACGCGCTGCTCGACCTCGCGAACGAGAACGGCGGCAACATTCTCACCGTCGAGGACAACTACGGCGGCGGTCTCGGCTCCGCGGTGGCGGATGCGTGCGTCGAATCCGGTGACGCGTTCACCATCCAGCAGCTCTACGTCCGCCGGATCCCGAAGTCCTCGCGCGACGAGGAAGGCATCCTCCGGCAGTGCGGGCTCCACCATTCGGACATCGCCAGGGCGGCGGCGCGGATGCTGGGCGTCGTGAGCGTGTGAGAGAGGCCCGAGTCTCGATTCTCGAGGCTCGACGCTCCCGGGGCTCGACGCTCTCGAGGCTCGATTCTGGGGTTCGGAGTCTCGAATTCGATGACTCAGGACCCGAGACTCAATGCTCCCGATCCACACCATCGACCTCAACTACCTCGGCTCCCCCGCCTGCATCGCGTCGTATGTGATCGAGGCGCCGGAGGGTCCCGTCATGATCGAGACGGGACCGGGCAACACGACCGCGGCGCTGTCGGCGGGGCTCGCCGCCATCGGCTTCCGGCCCGCGGACGTGCGGCACGTCCTCGTCACGCACATCCACCTCGACCATGCCGGCGCGAGCGGCTGGATGGCGCGGCACGGCGCGCACGTCTACGTACATCACTTCGGGCGGCCGCACCTCATCGATCCCAGCAAGCTCAACGCGAGCGCCCGCCGGATCTACCAGGACCGGATGGACGAGCTGTGGGGCGAGTTCATGCCGATTCCGCCGAAGCAGGTCACCGCGCTGCACCACGGAGACCACCTCCGCGTCGCCGGGCTGCGGTTTCGCGTGATCGAGACGCCCGGCCACGCCCGGCACCACCACACGTTCGTCCTCAGACGCCGCGACGGCAACGTCGCGTTCACGGGTGACGCGGCCGGCACGTTCATCGCCGAGACGCCCGAGTTCATGTCGCTTCCCACGCCGCCGCCCGAGTTCGAGCTGGGTGCGTGGCTGGCGTCCGTCGATCGCCTCGCCGCCCAGCGCTTCGACGCGATCTACCCGACGCATTTTGGCCGCGTCGACCGCGTCGAGGAGCACCTCGCGCGTCTGAAGCGGGCGCTCCGCGAGCACTCGGCGATGATCCGATCGCTCCTTCGCGAGGAGTCGGACACCGACGTGATCACGCGCCGGTACACGCGGTGGTTCCTCGACCAGGCGGAGGCCGCCGGCGTCCCGGAGGAGAAGATCGGCTTCTACATCCGCGACACGATCGCGGGCATGAACGTGACGGGGATGATGCGGTACTGGCGGAAGGTCTCGGCGCTGGCGTAGGGCGTCTGGCTGAAACTCGTACGACAGCGCTGTCGTACTAGAGCCGCTTCGCGATCGCGCGGATCGTTTCCGGGGTCGTGCCGCAGCACCCGCCCACGATCGTCGCGCCCTCCGCGATCCACTCCTCGGCGAGGTCGGCGTAGCGCTCGGGGTCGATCGCGTCGCTGTTGATCCAGTTGCCCGCTTCATCCGGACGACCGATGTTCCCGGACGCGGACACGCGGACATGTTCCGGAAGCAGCGACCGGAGCAGCTTGACCTGCGGCGTCATCGCGGTGGCGTCCACGCAATTGATCCCCACCGCCACCGCATCCGCAACCAGCGGCAGCACGTCAACGAGCGTCGCGCCGTGCAGGAGCATCCCCGGCGGCCCCCCGGCCTTCGTGCAGAAGCTGATCATCCACTTGCCGGGGGCGAGTCGCTGCGCGACCTCGGCCGCCGCAAGCGCCTCGTGTCGCGTGCACGCCGTCTCGATCAGGATGTAATCGACGCCGTCTTCGAGAAGGTGCATGATCATTTCGGCGTGCTCCTCCCTGCACACGTCGATGTTGGGAGCGAGGTCCGGGCGATAGCAATCCTCGAGCGGGGCGACGGAGCCGAGGATGACCGCGTCTGCGTTGACGCGATCCCGTGCGAGCTGCGCCAGGTCGACGGCGCGCTTCGTCAGCTCGCGCGCGCGATCGCCCATGGCGGCCTTCGCGAGCGAACGCTGGTGCGTGCGGAACGTGTTGGTGGTGATCGCGCCGGCGCCCGCTTCGAGATAGTCCATGTGGATCCGCTCGACGAGACTCGGGGCATCGAGCAGGGCTCGCGCCGACCAGAGCGGCAACGAGACATCGGCCCCGCGTCGGTCGAGCTCGCTGCCGGTCGCGCCGTCGAGCAGCAGGATGGGCGCGTCAAGGCTCACCGTGACGCATCGTAACGACCGCAACCTCCGCCGGGCAGTTCACCCGGAGCGGGAACCACGCTCCGACACCGGTGGTGACGAAGAGGCGGGCCGGCCCGTGCCGGAAGAGGCCCGCCCGGTGGCGGTGGGTGAGCGCGAGGCTCGCGTTGGGCCGGTTCTTCATCGCGATCTGCCCGCCGTGGGTATGACCGGAGAGGGTCAGGGGCACGCCGATGTCGGCCGCGCGGAGGAAGGCCTTCGGGTTGTGGGCCAGCAGGAGATGCGTGTCCGCATCGCACACGCGATCGACGTGCCTCGCGCAGGCCACGGCGTTGTGGGCCCAGGCGATGCCCGCGACGACGAGCTGTGCTCCGTTGTGCGCGATCTGTACGGCGTCGTCGTGCAGCACGATCAGGCCGGCGTCGGCCGCCATCTGCATGATCGTGTCGCGGCAGTGGAGCTCGTCGTGGTTCCCGAGCACGAGCGCGGTGCCGAGCGGCGCCCGGATCCGGCCGAGCGCGCTCAGGAGCGGCGCCGCACCGTGGTGGTGCAGATCCACGACGTCCCCCGTGCATGCGACGAAGTCGGGCTCCTGGGCGGCGAGCAGGTCGACGGCGGCGAGCGCTCGGTCGATCGGCACGAGCTCGCCGAGGTGGAAGTCGCTGATGTGCCCGATCCGCATGCCGTCGAACTCTTGCGGCCACGCGGGGCTCGAAGTCTCGATCTCTCGAGCGACGAAGTCTCGCGCGAGGTGATGGCGCGTGATGCGTCCGCCGGTCAGCCGGCTCGGACCGACGGTAAACAGGAAGTTGCGGACGCGAGCGCGTCGGTAGCGTGATCTCTGCTTGCGGTCGGTGTTTGACGACATCAGGTGATTCTAGCGCCCGTTGACGAACTGGAACGTCGCCTGAGCACGATCATCTCCGCCGTGGACGGCGTCGCCAAACCTCGCTGCAAGCGCCAAATGCGGTGTCGGTTCGGCTCCTTGTCACGCTAGAACCTCAGGACGCCGCCGATGAAGAGGCCCTGCAAGCCCGCGTCGAAGCCGTATGGCGCGTCCTCGAAGTCAACCTCGAGCAGGCGATACCCGACCTCGAATCCGAAGTTGTCCGTGACCTCGAGCGTCAGACCGGCGTGCACCTGGGCGAGGAATCCGCCTTGCACCGCGTCGAAGCCGACCGCGAAACCGACGTCGAGGGCGAGCCCGCGTCCGCGCGGGCGCGCCGGGTCGGCCGCCCATCGCAGCTCGATGTCGGCGCCCGCATAGAGCGCGAGCCAGTTGCCGGTGGCCGCCTCGCTCCCGCCCGCGAGACGCACGACGTCCTGGTCGACCCGGAGGAACCGAAGGCCCGCGACACCCGCCAGCCGCACCGAGACCCCCGCGGGCTCGTGCCGTCGGCGGTCGGGCACCGGCCGGGAGAGATCCAGCCCCGCCTCCAGCGACACCGAGGTCATGTCCACCGCAGCGGTGAACGCGTCGCCGTCGTTGAGCGTGACCGCGCCGAACGTCGCGGTTCCCGCGAAGTTGCTCGCCGTGTCGGTCGAGAAGTCCAACCCGGTGAGCCGGACGTACCACCGGTCGTCGAAACGCAGCGTGAGCTCCGCGTTGACGACGAACTCGGAGTCGCCGAGATCGAACTGCTCCGTCAACTGGATGTTCGGATTGCCGCTGTCGGCGCCAAGCGCCACCTCGCCGTCCAGTCGCGGGATCCAGGCGCCGGACCGCACGCTGACTTCGAGCCGCGGCGGCGCGATGTCCCCGGGCGCGGGACCGGGCCGTGCTTCTTGCGCCGAGACCTGCGCCGAGTCCTGCGCCGAGGCGGCGGAAGCGACTACCATCACGAAGATCAGCCACGACGGCATGATCGAGGGGTGTCCGGTCATGAGTACCTCCACAGCGGGCTAGACTACCGCCCCCCGCCGGTGACCGCGACATGACCGGATCCTCGAACGAATCCACGCCGGGCCGAGTGAGACTCGCGTCGCGCGTGTGGATCGAGCCGGAGGAGCTGCGATACACCTTCACGCGTTCGAGCGGGCCGGGCGGTCAATCCGTCAACAAGGTGAGCAGCGCCGCGCACCTCCGCGTGGCGGTGACCGCCATCCGCGGCCTGGGTCCGGACGCGCGGGACCGTCTCCGCCGCCTCGCCGGGAGCCGGCTCACGAAGGATGACGAGATCGTGATGCGATCGCAGGTGCACCGTTCGCAGCACGACAACCGCCGAGCGTGCCTCGAGCGTCTTCAGTCCCTGGTCGAGCGTGCCGCCATCCCCCCGACCGTCCGCCGGAAGAAGAAGCCGACCAGGGCGATGATCGAACGCCGCCTCACCGAGAAGCGCAAGCGGGCCGAGAAGAAGCAACGCCGGCGAGGCGCCGACGAGCACTGACATGAGGCCGGAGCAGGCCACGCAGACGGATCGCCCGCCGGACGGCCCGGTTCACGAGGAATCCGCGGGCTGCGGGCCGCGGGCTGCGGGCCGCGGGCCGCGGGCCGTTCAGCTCACCGAAATGAACTGCTCCAGGTACCGGATCGTCTGCACCTGCTCGTCGTGATCGGCGCGATTGAGGTCGCCGATGGAGATCATCCCGATGACCTTGTCGTTCTCGACGACGGGCAGATGGCGGATGCGCTTCTCGCGCATCACGGACGACAGCTCCGTGCAGGGGGTGTGCGGGGCGGCGCACGCGACGGACCGGGTCATGACGTCGCCGACGGGCGTCGTCGCAGGGTCGCGCCCTTCGACGACAACGCGTCTCATGACGTCGCGCTCGGTGAAGATGCCGGCGAGCCTGCCGCGTGACAGCACGACGAGCGAACCGATGTGATGCTCGTTCATCAGCGCCGCCGCTTCGAGCACAGTCTTCTTCGGGCCGATGGAGACGACGTCGTTTCCCTTTTCGGTAATGATCTGTTGCGCATTGGCCATTTGCTTACTCCATGCATCTGGCTTTCTCTCCCGCCGACCTTCCCACCCCGGGCACCAGCATCACCTTGCCGTCCCCTGTTCCGCAAGACCGTGCGGGCCGTTTTGGCAATTCGTGTTTTTCGTCACGAAGTCAGCGATGCTCAGGCAATGCTCAGGCAAAAACACCACTCTTGTGGTGCAGGCGACCCCCCCAGCACCCGGACCCACCCCCCCCCCCCGTGCAGGCGAGGGCGCCTGCACCACAACCACGAAAG
>CAZXBB010000199.1:0-7212 GCA_964638815.1 uncultured Isosphaeraceae bacterium | reverse complement strand
GACGACGCCCGCCGGCTTCGAGCACCTCGGCATAGATCCTCTCGAGATCCTCAACCATCTTCTCCGCTGAGAACTGCCGCCGGCACCGCTCGCGTCCCGCGTCGCCCATGCGCAAACGCAGCGCGTCGTCCGACATGAGCTCGCGCGTCGCGGCGGCGAGGCCCGTCCGGTCTCCCGGCGCGACGAGTCGTCCCGTCTCGCCGTCGATGCACACCTCACTCGCGCCGTCCACATCATACGCGATGGCCGGGACCGCGCTGAGCAGCGCCTGCGTCACCGCGCGCGGCAGGCCTTCGCGATAGCTCGGGTGGGCGAGGACGTCCATGGCCTGGAGGTACTTCGGGATCTCCTCGGACGGCACGAGCCCAACGGCGAGCACGCGATCGCGCAGACCCATCTCCGCCACGCGTCCGAGCAGGCGATCGCGCCACCATCCGTCGCCGACCCAGAGGAGCTTGAGACGCGCGTGTTCGCGCATCAGCGGGCCGAGGGCGTCGAGCAGGTCGTCGTGCCCCTTCAGCTCGGCGAGCCGCGCGATCGTGCCGACTACGAAGTCGTCCGGGGCGAGGCCGAGCTCGGCGCGAACCTGAGCGCGGTCGTACGCCGGGGCGACGAAACGGTCAACCTCCATGCCCGAGTACACCGTGGCGTACTGCTCGCGCCGACCGATACCCGCCGCGAGTGCCTGCTCGCGCATCGCGTCGGCGACGCAAAGGATCCGGTGGCATCGTCTGGCCGCGTATCGCTCGGCGAGGATGTAGACGGCGTTGCGCCAGCGGGCCTGGTACGGATGGAACGCGAGGCCGTGGATGGTGTGAACGACGCACGGCACGCGCTCGCGCCACGCGGCCGCGCGACCGAGGATGCCGGCCTTCGAGGAGTGCGTGTGGACGACGTCGGGTTTCCACGCGCGGATCAGGCGGCGCAGATCGCCGTAGCACCGCGCGTCCTTCCACGGGGCGATCTGCCGCACGAGTCGCGGCGTCTCGATCGCCTCGATGCCGCCGTGCTCGCGCACGCGCTGGAGCAGGGAGCCCTCCGGCCCGTAGATCGGCCCGAACACGAGCGACACGGCGTGGCCACGCTGCGACTGGCCCTCGCAGGAGAGCACGGTGTTCTCCTGCGACCCGCCGAGAATGAGGCGGGTGGAGATGTGCATGACTCGGGTCTTTCTCATTCGGGTCATTCTGATTCGGGTCATTGGCCGTGACGCGACCAAGGGCCGTGACGCGACAAAGCGACGGAGGCGCAGAACGACGCAGACGCAAAACGACGAACGGTTGCATTCCGGATGATCACGGTACAGATCACTGTCCTTCGTCGCTCCGTCGCTCCGTGTCTCCGTCGCTTCCGTAACGAACCCACATGAGACACAGTCCCTCCGGCGGCAGCGTCGGTCCCGCGGCGGCTCGGTCCCGTGCCGCGAGGATGGCGGGGATGGACTCGGGCGTCCGGCGCTCGCGCCCGACGTCGACGAGCGTACCCGCGATGATGCGCACCATGTTGTAGAGGAACCCGTTTCCGCTGACGTCGATGTGCAGCCGGTCCGGCCCGTCCGCGTGAACGCGGCAGTCGTACACCGTCCTGACGGTGGTGTCGCGACCGTGGTTCTTGCGGGTGAAGCTCGTGAAATCGTGCTCGCCGACGAGCGCCCGGGCGGCGATGTCCATGCGCTCGGGGCACAGGCGGCTCTCGACGGTCGCGACGAAGTGGCGGTCGAACAGCGGTCGCCGCGCGCCATCGGCGGTCCCGTGCGCGATGGCGTAGCGGTACCCCTTCCCCGTCGCGTCGCCGATCGGGTTGAACGAGTCCGCGACGACGGTCGCCTCGACGACCTGGATCTCGTCCGGCAGGCGGGAGTTCAGCGCGCGGGCCATGCGCTCGACCGGGATCGTCGCCGCGGTCGCGAACGTCGCCACCTGCCCCCGGGCGTGCACGCCGGCATCGGTGCGCGACGCGCCGAGCAACGTGATCGGCTCCCGCACGACCTCGCGCACCGTCTGCTCGAGCACTCCCTGCACGGTGCGCAGCGGCTCCGGTGCGTCGGGCGGCACCTGCTTCTGCCATCCGTGGAATCCGGTGCCGTCGTAGGCGACGGTGAGCTTGAAGCGCATGGCCCGATGATACCGGACTGCTACGCAGCCTCCATCACCCGCCGCAGCCGGTTCCTCGTCGCCAGCCGGCCGAGCTGCGCCGACGTCTGCGGATCGACGTCGATAAAGCGCAGACCCGCCTCGTGCTTGCCGAAGCCGACGCGGCGGCACCAGGCGATCTCCGCCCGCAGGCAGATCGTCTCCTCCTCGTCGGAGAGCTCGACGTCGACGCGGCCCTCCTGTGGCTTGATCGTGCGCACCCGCATGCCGCCGAGCGACATGTCGAGCACCGCCCCGAGGTTGCTCTGGAGGGACTCCTGCGCGAGACGCCCGTGCGCGCGGCGCCCGTCCCAGTTCGGGTTGAGGTCGACGACGCCGAGCGTGAGCCAGAATGCGTTCGCGCCGTTGTCCGCCTTCTGCACGCCGACCTCGCCGCCCGCCTGCTCGGCGAAGCGACGGCAGATGTTGAGCCCGAGTCCGGCGGGTTCGCCTCCCATCGCTCGCGCCGGGTAGAACGCCCGCGCCACGCGGTCGGCGGGGATGCTGCCCTCGTCGGCGGTCACGACGAAACGGATGCGGACGCTGGTGCCCTCGACGGCGGCGTTCTCCACACGCAGCGAGATGCGCCCGCGCGTGGCCGATCCGATGGTGGAGGCACACAGTTCGGTGAGCAGGCGGCGGATACGCGTGGCATCGGCGAGCGCGAGACCCGGCACGGCGTCCTCGACGAACGTCGAGAGCGCGATCCGGTTCCCGGCCGCCACCTCCCGGTAGACGTCGATGACTTCCTGGATGAGACGCCGCAGGTCGAAGCGGTCCGGCTCGACCTCGCGCTCGGCCTCCTCACTGATCGAGCTCAGGTTCCGTGTGCGCTCGAGGAGCTCCTGGAGCTCGGCGGACGCTTCCCTCAGACGCCCGAGCTGCTCGCGCTCCTTCGCGCCCAGGTCCGGACCGGCCAGCATCTCGACGGCGCTCGCGAGCGTCTCGATCGGCAGCCGCAGATCGTCGGAGAACGCGGCGAGGAAGTCGCACTTGGTGCGATCCTCGTACGCCGCCGCCTCCTTCAGCTTCTCGAGCGCCTCGTAGCGGTCGGCAAGGTCCATGGCCTGGCGGTTGATCGAGGCGTTGAGCCGGAGCAGCCGGGCGACCGTCTCGTCCTCATCCGCGATCGTCTCGTCGCCCCGGCGACCGACGTCGATCATGAGTCCGACGTAGCCCGTGAACACGCGGCGTCGTCCGAAGGTCGGCGCGGCCCGCTCCACGATCCAGCGATAGCCCCCGTCGGGCTGCCGGAGCCGGTACTCGACTTCGTACGGCTCCTTGCCGGCCCGCGCCATGCGCAGCGTGCCGTCGCAACGCTCGCGATCATCGGGATGCACGGACGCGAGCCAGTCGCGGCCGAGCGAGTCCTGCACGGCCGCGCCCGTGGCATCGGTCCAGGTGTCGCCGAGGTACGTGCGGTTTCCTTCCGCGTCGCCGCGCCACACGATGCCGGGTACGCCCGCGAGCAGCGATCGCGTGTCCGCCGCCGCCGCGCTGATGGATTCGACCTCGTTGATCAGGCTGCCGATGCGCCGACGCTGCTGGCGCCGGCACGCGACGGAGAAATACAGCAGGCTGCTGACCGTGCCGGTGACGATGCGCCCCTCGACCGTGGGGTACCCGAGCCAGCCGATCATCACGAGCGCCACGAGCCCCGCGAGGATCGCGCGCCAATCGAGGAGGAAGAGCACGGTCTGTCGGATCCGTCCCAGCATCGGCGGCGTTCCCGGCCCCGGCGTGTACCCACGCAACGCGCACGACCTCGCCCCGCAGGTGCGCGGTGAGCGTGTCGTTCCCTTCTACATCGCCCGGTCGGGCCGGCGGTATCACGCCCGGTTGCGGCTTCCCCGCGAGACCGGGGTCGAACGGCGCCGGTCGTGCGGATCGCGCGGGAACGTCCGGTAACCGGCCGCAACGCGCCGCGGGTTGCCGGGCCGCCGCACGGAGCGCGATGGTCAGTTCCCGAACAGGTCCTTCTCCACGAACATCCCCCGCGACTCGAAGTCCGCCAGGGCCGCGTCCACGCTGCGGTAGATCCGCGTCGCCGTCTCCGTGATGAACGGGCTCGGATTCTTGCGCGGCTTCCAGACGACGTAGACCTCCTTCGTGTGCTCGAACGCGTGCTGGAGCTCGCGTTCGACGCCGCTCGAGAGACCGGGAACGCCGCCGGGCAGCTCGGGGATGAGCGATACGATCATGTCGGACTGGTCGATGAGCTTGAAGTCGCGCATGTAGATCTGGCCGTCCACGTCGCCGGCGATCTCCAGCACCTCGCGGACCGAGACGCGCAGGGGCTCGGCGTCGTCGCGGCGTCCGCCGAAGCTGTGGGGCGCAACGTCGAGCCAGTCGCGGCCGGCCTTCGCCGCCTCGATGGCGCGGTCGAGCAGCAGCTTCTCGTCCACGTCACCGGGATCGAAGGTGATGAATCGCTCGGCCAGCCGGGCGCGGAACTCGTCGATCTCCGCGAGGACTTCGGGCATGTCCACGACGTGGCTCATGGGGAAGCTCGGGTAGACCTTGCGCATATCCGGCCGCGTGACGAGCCGCGCGCACGTCTCGATCGTGTCGGCGTGGCGGCCGCGACTCATGATGAAGAAGTGATTCGGGGCGCCAATGGCCTGGGCGAGCAGCTCGGTCGCGAGAATCTCCTCCTCGCGCCAGACCATGCAGTCCTTGAGCGAGGCGTCGATGTCGTGCTCGGCGTGCAGCCGCTGGTGCACGACCTCGATGTTGTCCACGAGGCAGATGAAGAGCTCCGGCGCGAGCATGCGCATCTGGTCGAAATCGAATGCGCTGAAGAGACCGTGGCGCCACCGGAACGTCGCGTGCGTGTTGACGATGACGTTCGGATGCGCCTCCGGCGGCGACGTGGCCGCGATGATGTCCTTGAACGCCGCCCGGCGCAGCGACGTGAGACGGCTCAGCGGAAGGTCGAGAATGCGTCCGGGACGCAGGTCCGGCGCTTCCGCGTACATCATCTGCCCGACGTGAAAGAGATCGAGCCGCCCCCCCCGCTGCCCGACGAGCTCGGCGACGCCCTCGAGGTACGGCTTCTTGTCGATGCCGATCTGGCCGGTGAGGACGGTGCGCATGGGGGCGGAGTATAAGAGAAAGGCACGCAGGCACGCCGGCGCGCAGGGCTCGCATCGATTGCCGGTCGTCCCCGGTGCCTCCCGTTACGTGCCCTCGTGCCGGGCCCGGGCCGACTTCGCCGGCCGCGGCGATCGAGTGCGGAAGCGGCGCAGCCACTTCGCCCGCGCCCGCGGTGCGCGGCGCCGGCTCGCGCGGTGCCGGCTCCACCACGCGAAGCAGAGCGACAGCAGCACGAGCAGGACGATGACCCCGATGACCAGGCGGATCGTCTCGGCCGTGCTCCGCGAGCTGAGCCCCTCCCCGATGACATAGCCGAGCCCAAGCTGCATCGGCACGGTGAAGAGCACGCACGTCGCGGTCGCAAGGGCGAACTTCCAGAACGGCATGTGGACGATGCCCGCCGCGGTGATGGCCGTCGTGCGGCTGCTCGGGATGAACCTCGCCATCACGATGAGCCACGTGCCGCGACGTTCGAACTGGTGCTTGAGCTCGAGCAGCCGCCGCGGGTGGATGAACCGCTTGATCCACCGCTTGTGCAGCAGCGGCGTGCCGTAGTGGCGACAGAGGAAGAACCACAGGCAGTCCGCGGCGACGATCGCCACGTACGCGGAGATCGCCGTGGGCCAGAAGCTCAGTTCGCCGGACGCGATGAAGACGCCGGCGGGAATCGTCACCATCTCCTCGCCAAGCGCGATCCCGATGCCGGAGAGCATCAGCAGCACGAAGACGGCGATGGGGCCGTAGAGGCTCAGATTCTCCTGGATGAGCTGTTCCATGGGCGGGGAGCGGGGGTTCGGTGTGAACGACGCACGGAGTGTATCGTGCCGCGGGCGCACGCTCCGGGAGACGGTGTTCCTGCGCCCATGAGCGTATCGTCCGGGCCAACCCCTTTCCTTGCCGATGAAGTTTCTTTGCGCTCCGGACAGCTTCAAGGAGACCCTCGACGCAGTGGCGGCGGCGCGGGCGATGGCCGGGGGCATCCGCGCGGTGCACCCCCGCGCCGGGATTGACGAGTGCCCCGTGGCCGACGGCGGGGAGGGAACGCTGGACGCGCTGGTCGCCGCCGCCGGCGGCGTCGTGCGTCACGCGCGGGTCCGCGGCCCGCTGGGCGCTCCGCAGGACGCCCGTTTCGCCGTGGCCGACGACGGCCGGCTGGGCATCGTCGAGCTGGCGGAGGCGTCGGGCCTCGCGCACGTCCCGCCGGCGGAGCGCGATCCGACCCGCACCACGACGTACGGCACCGGCGAGCTGATCGCGCGGGCAGCGGACGCGGGCTGCACGAAGATCGTCGTCGGCGTCGGCGGGAGCGGCACCTGCGACGGCGGCGCGGGGCTCGCGCAGGCACTCGGCGTCCGCTTCCTCGACGACGCGGGCCGGCCGATCGAGATGCCAATGACGGGGGGCATGCTCGCGCGCGTCGCCCGCGTCGAGCGCCCCGCGTGGTTCCCGGCGATCGTCGTGGCGTGCGACGTCCGCAATCCGCTTCTCGGCACGAACGGAGCCGCGGCGGTGTACGGCCCGCAGAAGGGCGCGACGCGGGAGCAGGTGGTCGCGCTCGACGCGGCGCTCGCGCAATTCGCGGCCCGCACCGGCGGCGATCCCGATCAGCCGGGCGCCGGCGCCGCGGGCGGCGCCGGCTACGGGCTTGCCACGTTCTGCCACGCGACGCTCGTACGCGGCATCGATCTCGTGCTCGACGCGGTGCGCTTCGACGAGCGATGCGCCGGCGTCGATCTCGTGCTCACCGGCGAGGGCCGCCTCGACGCCAGCTCGCTCGAGGGCAAGACCGCGATCGGCGTGGCGCGGCGGGCGCTGGCGCTCGGCACGCCCACGATCGCGATCGTCGGCTCGACGGGGCCGGGGGCGGAGCGATGCGTCGAGGGCGCGGGCGGGCCGCTGCAACGGTACGTCGCGCTGACCGATCGCTACGGCCGGGAACGCGCGCTGAGCGACACGGCGGCGTGCGTGGCGGACGCGGCGGCGC
>CAZXBB010000198.1:0-3536 GCA_964638815.1 uncultured Isosphaeraceae bacterium | reverse complement strand
TGCGTCTCGCCGGGACGGTCGCCCTCCTGCGCCGACGCACCCGCGGCGACCGCGAGCGCGCCGAGGAGGCCTGCGATCGTCGGGGCGAACCCTCTTGGTGCGTTGTCGCGGATCGTTGTCGCCGTCGTGATCGTCATCGTACGCCGGGAGGATACGCGGCTCAGCCGTCGATCTCCCGCACGCGGATGTTCCTCCAGCGAATGCGCCCCTGCGGGCCCGCGTGGACCTGGAGCGCGATGAAGCCCTCCGCGTCGGCATCGTCCTCGATGTCGGCGCACGCGATGCCGTTCACCCAGGTGCGCAGCCGCGCGCCCTCCGCCCGGATTCGATACGAGTTCCAGCCGTCCTTGCGAAAAGCGCCGCGGGCCGCGGCATTGCTCTCGAGCGGGGCGAGCCAGCCGCGTCGCCCCTCGTCGTAGATGCCGCCGGACCATGCCCGCTCCGTCGGGTCGATCTCGCACTGGTACCCGTACACGCGCCCATCGGCGTCCTGGTGCGAGCGGAACTGGATGCCGGAGTTGCCGGGCACGTCGAGCGCGACGTCCAGCGTCAGCTCGAAGTCCCGGAAGGTTCGCTCCGTGCGCAGGAACGTGTTCGGCCCCGGGCCGACCTCGCCGACAACGCACCCGTTCTCGACGCGGTACGTCGCGCCACCGCCGACGACTCGCCAGCCGTCGAGCGTCGCGCCGTCGAACAGCGCGAAGAAGCCGTCATCGGCGGCGCCGTGATGATGCCCGCCGGCAACGCGTGCGTCGCCGGACGAAGCCGCGGCGACGCCCGGCCCCTCGAACCCGATCCAGTTCAGCTTCACGGGGGAGCGGCCGTCGCCGTGCCGCGTCACGAAGAGCTCGTGCGTGCCGCCCGGATCCGCGATCGGAATCGTCACGTCGCGCCAGCGCACGTCGCCGGACTTCTCGACCATCGCGTGCAGGCCGTCGTTCGTGACGATCACCTCGCCGTCGATGAGCAGCCGCGATCCGTCGTCGGATTCGAGCGAGAAGGCGTAGCGTCCGGCGTGCGACGGCACGAGGTAGCCGGTGAAGACGGCGCCGACGGCGTCCTCCTGCTCCGATCCGGCGACGGCGCCGCTCGTGGCCGGGAAGTCGAGATTCGCGACGACGCCCCGCGCGAAGGGCGCCAGGATCTCGAAGTCCGGCAACTGCGACGGGCCGTCGAGCGCGTAATACGCGGCCGCGAGCCCCGGGGCGCCGTCGCCGTGCGTGAACAGCGCCGGCTCCGCGATGCGCCAGGGACCGTCTTCCTCCCTGATCCGCATGATAAGCCCCGCCTCGCCGCCGGCCTCGAAGTACTCGACGCGGACCGGCGTCGGGCCCGCGGCGAGCGTGCGCATCTCGCAGGGCGGCACGACGACCGATCCGAGACGCTGCCCTTCGGCGGACCCCAGCGTGACGTCGAGCCGCGCGCCGTCTCCGCCCTCGGTGACGCGGAACGTCGCCGCGTCGATGCCGTGGAAGTTCACCGGGCCGTAGGACACGAAGCCGCCGTGCTCCGTGAACACGACGGCCTGGCCACCGCCGTCCGGATCGTCCGCCTTCTCGAGACGGATCCCCGCGCTCGACGACGCGTGCTCGGCCTGCGTTCGACTCGGCTGGAGCACGACCTCCGCCCGCGCGTCGAGCGCCGGCGCGTCGCTGCCGCCGAGGTCCGTGTAGGTCGCCGACAACACGGTGAAGAGATCGGCTTCGGCGCCGTGCCCGTCGTCACGCAGCGAGACGAACGAGCCGGCGATGCGGCGCTGCTGTCGCAGCGGATGGGCGTGCGTGTCGTGGCCGAGGTACGACTGCACGAGCACGCGGTCCGCGGCGAACTCGGCGTCCTCGGCGTCGTCAGGCGCGATCCGGAAGCGGACCTCGTCGCCGAACGCGTGGATGCCGCCATCCGGCGGCCAGTCGATGGCGACGGTCGGCGCCGTGTTCCCGGCGGTGACGGCGATGTTGGCGACCGCCGCCTGGCCGTCGGCGTCGGTCACGGTGAGCTGGGCGACGTTGCGGCCCGGGCGCTCGTACGTGTGGGTCGCGTCCGCCTCGCGCGCATCGATCCGGCCGTCGCCGTCAAAGTCCCACGCGAACGCGAGACCCGGACGCGTCGTGCGCGACGCCGAGCCGGCGCTCGAGAAACGCACGGTCAGCGGGGCCGGGCCCGACGTGCGATCGGCGTGCGCGGCCGCCGCCGGAGGACGGTCGCCGCCCGGGTAGTACTCGATACGCGAGATCACGGAATCGGGATTGCCGCCGCCGAACCCGCTCCCCCACTCGATCAGGTAGAGGCAGCCGTCGGGGCCGACCTCGAGATCCATGGGGCGCACGAGCTCGAGCGAGTCGAGGAACGGCTCGATCGCGAGGATCCCGCCGTCCGCGTCGAAGTGGACGACCTTGATCCAGTGCCGCGCCCACTCGTAGATGAAGACCGCGCCGTCGTAGTACGCGGGCAGCATGCGTCTGCCGCCGCGCTCCACGTCGTAGTCGTACACCGGACCGGCCATCGCGCAGCGTCCGCCCGTGCCGAGCTCCGGGAACACTTCCGACGCACCGTACGGGTAGTGGATCCAGGCGGGGTGGGCCGGGGGGAGCCCGGGGCTGCCGCGACGGTTCGGCGAGTCGTTGTACGGCGCCGCCGGATCGAACGGCGGGCCGGACTCGCGCGTCTCGAAGTCGTAGTCGCGGTAGGCGAGATTGTCGGCGACGAAGTACGGCCACCCGAAGTTGCCCGCCGTCGCCGTGCGGTTGAACTCGTCGTGACCGGCGGGTCCCCGCTCCTCGCCGGCGCTCCCCGCGTCCGGACCGACGTCGCCCCAGTAGAGCACGTCGTTGCGCGGATCCACGGTGATCCGGAACGGGTTGCGGCAGCCCATCGCGTAGATCTCCGGCCGCGCCGCCACGTTGCCCGGCGGGAAGAGGTTGCCGGGCGGTATCGAGTAGCGGCCGTCGGGCCGCGGCGAGATGCGCAGGATCTTGCCCCGCAGGTCGGCCGTGCTCGCCGACGACTTCTGCGCGTCGAACGGTGCGCGGCCGTCGCGCTCGTCGAGCGGCGAGAAGCCGTTCGATGCGAACGGGCTCGTGTTGTCGCCGGTCGAGAGGTAGAGGTTGCCGTGGCGATCGAAGGCGATCGACCCGCCGCTGTGGCAGCACTCGTCACGCTGCGTCGCGACCTCCAGCATCACGATCTCGCTGCCCGGATCGAGCGTGTCGCCGTCGAGCGTCCACCGCGCCAGCACGTTCCTCGGCTCGTCGCCGGCCGGGGAGTAATACATGTAGATCCACCCGTTGCGGTCGAAATGCGGATCGAGCGCGACGCCGAGCAGGCCGTCCTCCAGCTCGGTGAAGACGTCGAGGAAGCCCGCGGTGACCGTCGTGCGGGTGTCCGGCTTCCATACCTTCACGACGCCGGCGCGCTCGACGAAGACGACGCGCCCGTCCGGCGCCACGGCGAGCTCCATCGGGTCGGTCACGGCGTCGTCGAGGATCACCTTCTCGTAGTGACCGTCGGCCGTCGCGCCGGCGTCCCCCGCCTCGACG
>CAZXBB010000197.1:0-3945 GCA_964638815.1 uncultured Isosphaeraceae bacterium | reverse complement strand
TCGCGCTGACGCTCGCGGACCGCCTGGGATCGATCGCGGACGCCCAGGTGGTGCTTCTTCGTGGGGAGCGGATCAGCGACCTGATGACGTTCTGCGGCGAGCTCGAGCGGGCGTTTTCCGGGGCGGGAGCCCCGCGGCGCGCGGTGTCGCCATCGGTCGACGGGGTCATCGACGCCCTCCGGCTGGACGCCGAAGACGTCCGGCACCAGTACTTCATCTGGCGCGACGCCGACAACCTGCTGGAATCCAACGTCCGGCTGTTCGGCCAGCTCGCGAACGCCATGATGGGTGTTGCGGCGGAACGCGAGCACGTCTCGACGGAGCGACTGCTGCTTCAGCGCGTGGTCTTCGTGGGCGGGGACAAGCTCGGCGCGTACGCGGAGGAGGAGCGCGGCCAGTTCCGCTCCTGGTTCCTCGAGGACGGGACGACTCCGTTCCGGGAAGTTGTGTCCTGCATCGGTCGTCCGGCGGTGCTGACCTACCGGCTGGACGGCTGACCGCACTGAATCGGGGATTGGCACGAGCATGCACACGGACGCAAAGCGGTGGGGATCGGTACAGTGAAGACGCACACGGTTCAGGACGTGCCGGACGGCAGGCACGGTGTTCGCCGACGCGCCTGAAGCGCCGCTCCGGCACCGGGTCGGCGCAACCGGGTCGGCGCAACCGGGTCGGCGGGACGGGTCGGCGCACCGGGTCGGCGCAGGGCGTTGGTTGAGCGAACGGAACGCGGAGGTGAGCCTCGAACGCCCGGCATTCGAGTGCCAGGCCGGGATCTGATTGATGTGCGCGCGGCGGGGAGCGCGTCAGCAAATGCACAATCCGCCAACGGCTCGCGCACCGCGGGATCACCCGCTATAACGACGGCATGGCCGAACGCAAGAACACCGACTTCGATCGTCCCGGCGGTTACGCGATGCCCTCGGGCGCGACCCAGGTTCAGCGGCGCGCCGCGAGTGCGATGGCGGATGCCGACGTGCGTCTCTACGGCGACAGCGTGCCGCGCCACGAGCCCGCGGGCACGCCGCCGACGCTCGCGTTCCGGGCCGGCGACCCCGACACGCGCGTCTACGTCGGCGACTGCCGCGACGTGCTCGCCGCGCTGCCCGACCGCGGGGAAGTCGATCTCGTCTTCGCCGACCCGCCGTTCAACTGGGACGTGCCGTACGAGGAGTGGCACGACGGCATGCCCCGGGCGGAGTACGAACGGTTCACCTACGACTGGCTCGACGCGTGCATCGACGTCCTGTCGCCGACCGGGAGCATGTTCGTCAACATTCCCGACGACACCGCCGCCGAGGTCGTGGTGCACCTGAAGCGCCGCGGCCTGACGATGATCAACTGGTGCGTCTGGCACTTCCGATTCGGCCAGAACCGCGACAGCTCGTTCATCATGAGCAAGGTGCACGCGCTGTACTTCGCGAAGGACCCGGACAGCCGGATCTGGAACCGGGAGGCGATCCTCGAGCCGTCGGACCGTGCGAGCGTCTACTTCGACCCGCGCACGATGGCGAAGGAGAACGACAAGGGCATGCGCGTGCCGATGGACGTGTGGTACGGGCAGTACTGGGGGCGCATCCAGGGCAACAACAAGGAGCGCCGCTCGGCGCACCACAACCAGATCCCCGAGGTCTATCTCGAGCGCGTGATCCTGGCCTGCTCGAACGAGGGCGGGCTGGTGCTCGATCCATTCCTCGGCAGCGGCACGACGGCGACCGTGGCCCGGGCTTGGGGCCGAAGATCGATCGGCGTCGAGTTCTCGCAGGGCAACGCCGCGAGCGCGTGGGACCGGATCGTCAACGTCGGCATGCTGCGCAAAGGTGCGAGCAGCGGAAAGTCATCCGCAATCTTCGCGCCGCGACGCGTGAAGCCGGAGGGGTACGAGGCGGTGAAGTGAGCCCCGACTCTCTGCTCCCCCTCCCTCTGCAAGGGAGGGGGCTGGGGGGAGGTGGCGCCGCGCCCGTGCTTTGATTCGCGCATGACCGCCTGCGAGAACGTCCTGAGCCCACCCTCCCCCGGCCCCTCCCTGGAAGGGAGGGGAGGGGAGGTCGCCTCCAACAAGGTGAGTTTCTGGTTGTGGTCGCCCGCTCCCGCGGCCACACTGAGACGATGCCCCAACCGACAACCATCGTCGTCGCGGCGTGCGCCGCGGTCGTGATCGCCGCCCCCGCCGCCGCCCAATGGACCCGCGACGGCGCCAACACTGCGATCGCCGACAGCGCGAATGACCAGGTGCAGCCGATCGTCCGCACGATTCCCTCCGGTGGCGCGTACATCGCCTGGTTCGACAACCGCTCCGGCGGGTACGACGTCTATCTCCAGCGCGTCGATGAACGCGGCGTCGAGCAGTGGCCGCACAACGGCGTCCTCGTCGCCGACCGCGGCTTCAGCTCGACGCAGGGCTGGGGGATGGACGTCGATGCCAACGGCCACGCGCTGCTCGCGTTCCGTGACGACCGTTTCCCGGGCACGCGCATCACGGCAGCAAAGGTCGCGGCGGACGGCACGCTCGTCTGGGGCGCGAACGGCATCCAGGTCACCGACGGCACCACGAGCGTCTCGCAGCCCGACATCGCCGGCACGACCGACGGCTCGGCCGTCGTCGCCTGGGGCAACGACGGCGCCGTGCGGCTCCAGCGTCTCGACGCGAATGGCGTCCCGCAGTGGCCCGGCGACGTCGTGCTCGACAGCGCGAGCTTCTCGGTGAGCGACCTCAACGCCTCCGACGCCGGCGCCGTCATCATCGCCATGACGCGCGGCTTCCCGGGGCCGCGGCTCAATGCACAGAAGGTCTCGGCGGACGGCACGATCCTCTGGGATGCGAACACCGTGTCCGTCTTCGACGGCGCGCTCCAGAACGGCAACTTCCCCACGTTCGTCCCGGACGGGGCCGGCGGCGCCGTCTTCGGCTGGTACGGAACGGGGCCGCTCCAGTGCTACGTGCAACGGGTGGACGCGGCGGGCATCGAGGTCTTCCCGCACAATGGCGTGCCGGCCTCGACGAACGGGACGCGTATCCGCGTCAGCCCGAGCGTCGGCTTCGCCCCGGGGACCGGGGAGACGTTCCTCTTCTGGACGGAGCTCAACGCGGGCCAGTCGCAGTGGGGCGTCTACGGACAGAAGTTCGACGCCGCCGGCGCGCGGCAGTGGACCGACGCGGGCCGCGAGATCGTGCCGGTCGGCGGGACCGAGATCACGCAGGTGCGCACGCTCGCGTCGGGCGACGGCGCGATGGTCCTTTTCGTGGACAAGCCGACCCCCCCGTTCGGCCAGCGCGTGCTCGCCTCGCGCGTGGACGGCAACGGCGACTTCACCTGGGCGAAGGAGATCATCGAGGCGTCGTCGGTCGTGGCGGGCAAGTCGCGGCTCGCGGCCGCATCCGACGCGTCCGGCGCGGGCGTCCTCGCGTGGAGCGACGGGCGCACGGACGGCGGCGACGTCTACGCGCAGAACGTGAATGCCGGCGGAACGCTCGGCATCCCGGGCGATGTCGATGGCAACGGAACGGTGAACTTCCAGGACATCCTCGCGCTGCTCGGCGCGTGGGGCGACTGTCCGGCGAAGGGCGCCTGCCCCGCCGATTTCAACGGCGACGGCGTCGTGACCTTCGCGGATCTTCTGATCGTGCTCGGGAACTGGGGGTAGAGCCGTTTCCCTTTCGAGCGCACGCCCATGCACGGACCCGGGATGACGATCGCGGAGACAGCGACGACGCTCGGGGTCTCCGCGGGCACGGTGAAGACCGACTGGACCATCGCCCGCGCGTGGCTCGCGCAGCGGTTGTCGGAGAGCTGAGCCCCCGGAGGCGCGGGCGTCCTGAGGCTGTGAAGAAACCGATCGCGAGCCCTTGCGGTGCAGGCGACCGGCGCCTGCACCACAACGACGACACCACTCTTGTGGTCTTGTGGTGCAGGCGACCCCGCCTGCACACGAACCCACACCCAC
>CAZXBB010000196.1:0-15913 GCA_964638815.1 uncultured Isosphaeraceae bacterium | reverse complement strand
ACGACAACGTGTGCCCCGGTCCTTGGCTCGGCAAGGGCCGGGTGGGGTCCGCGCGTCGTTCCGTGCCAGTCGTTGCATTCGTGCACCACCCGGCCCTGTCAGAGCACAGGACCGGGGCACACCGAGGCCGGCCGTGTCACGGGGCCGAGGGTGTCACGGAAGCCGGCCGTGTCACGGAGTCACGGAGGCCGACCGTGTCATGACAACGTGTGCCCCGGTCCTTGGCTCGGCAAGGGCCGGGTGGGGTCCGCGCGTCGTTCCGTGCCAGTCGTTGCATTCGTGCGCCACCCGGCCCTGTCAGAGCACAGGACCGGGGCACACCGGAGACCGGCCGTGTCGTGCACCACCCGGCTCTGTCAGAGCACAGGACCGGGAAGCACGGGCGCGCGGCTACCATGACGCATGACGCGCGCCATCCTCCACGTCGACATGGACGCGTTCTACGCCTCCGTCGAGCAGTTGGATGACCCGTCTCTCCGCGGCAGGCCCGTGCTCGTCGGGCACGACGGGCCGCGCGGGGTCGTCGCCGCGGCGTCGTACGAAGCACGCAAGTTCGGCTGTCACTCCGCGCAGCCCATCGTCCAGGCGAAGCGATGCTGCCCGCACGCGATCATCGTGCCGGGACGCGGCTCGCGCTACCGCGAGGTGTCCGACCAGGTGTTCGGGATTCTCCGCGACACGACGCCGCTCGTGCAGCCGCTCAGCATCGACGAGGCGTTCCTCGACGTGACCGGATCGCGCCGGCTCCTCGGCCCCCCGCGCGAGATCGCGGTCGCCATCAAGCGCCGCGTGCGCGACGAGACCGGCCTCACCGCCTCCGTCGGGGTCGCGTGGAACATGTTCCTCGCCAAGCTCGCGAGCGACTGGGACAAACCCGACGGCCTCACCGTGATCACCCCCGAGGACATCCCGACGCGCGTCGCGGCGCTGCCGATCAGGAAGATGTGGGGCGTCGGCCCCGCCACCGAGCGCCGACTCGCGCGGCTCAACATCCGGACGTTCGGCGACCTCCAGGCGCTGCCCGCGGACGAAGTGCGACGGCGGCTGGGCGAGGCGGGCGAGCACTTTCGCTGCCTCGCGCTCGGCGACGACCAGCGTCCCGTCACCGCGGACGGCGGCGCGAAGAGCATCGGCAACGAGCGGACGTTCGGCGCCGACGTGCGCGAGCCGGACCACGTCCGGCAGGTGCTCCTCGGGCAGTGTGAGCACGTCGCGATGCGGATGCGTCGCAGCGGCGTGACGGCCCGCACCGTGACCGTCAAGATCCGCTTCGGCGACTTTGAGACGATCTCGCGATCGACGACCATCGACCCGGCGACGGACGAGACCGGGCGCGTGTGGCACGCGGCGCGGACACTGTTCGACCGGTGGGCGGACGGTGGATACCGCCCGGTGCGGCTCGTCGGCGTGAGCGCGAGCAACCTGGAGCCGGCCGGTCGCGGGCAGATGGATCTCTTCGTTGACGGAGACGTCGCGCGGCGGCACGCCATCGACGAGGCGACGGACGCCATCAGGCGCCGCTACGGCCGCGCCGGCATCGGGCGGGGAATTCCATACACTGCGGGTCCGTCCGACGAGGATCCGTTCGTCACGCCATGAAACGCATTGTCCTGCGCATCCTGCTCGTGCTGCTCGTCCTCGCGATCGCGGGCGCGTGGTGGACGTGGCGGCAGTCGCGCGTCGCGCCGTCATGGTACGCGCCGCCCGATCCCGCCGATCGCACCGTCGTCGCGCTCGCGGAGCAGGTGGAGTACGGCATCGTCGAGACCTTCCACAAGCTGCGCCCCGCGGGCGAGCCGTGGACCGTGCGCATCCGCGAGGAGCAGATCAACGCGTGGCTCGCCGCGCGCATGCCGGAGTGGATCGCGCACGACGAGTCGCTCGCCTGGCCCGAGGAGCTCAGCGTGCCGCAGGTGCACATCGGTCCGGCGGGTCTCGACCTGGCGGTGGAGGTGGCCCGCCAGGGCAGGCCGTACGTCGTCGTGACGCGTCTCGACCCCCGGATCAGCGACGGACGCATCCACCTCGAGATGGAACGTGTTGGCGTCGGACGCGTGACCGTGCCCGGAGCGCCGGCAACGAAGGTGATGGAGATCATCGAGCGTCTCGCGCCGGGCGGCGTGATCGACGCGCCGGTGGCCCAGCAACTGCTCGGGCTCTTTCGCGAGGATGACGCCGCCGCCGCCGGCGACGGAGACGGCGCGGCCCGCTTCGACCTCTCCGACGGGCGTCGCGTCGAGCTGCTCGCGATCACGCTCTCGGAGGGCGCGATGGACGTGACGAGCCGGACGCTGGTGGCTGAGGCGCGCGAGTAGCCGGGACGCGAATGGAACGTGTATTCCTCAACTGGGACCGCCCCTTCCTCCCGCAGGCCGCGGACTGGCTCCTTCGTCGCTACACCGACGGTGCCATCGCCGACATGCGCCGCGTGTACGGCGTGGTGCCGGGCGCCCGGGCCGGGCGTCTCCTGCTCGGCATGCTCGCGCGGGAGTGCGATCGCGCGGGCATCGAACTGATCCCGCCGCGCGTGGTGACCCCCGGCGCGCTGGCGCCGGCGCTGCTGCACGTCGATACGCCGCTGGCCACGCGCGAGGAGCGCACCTTCGCGTGGCTCGAGGCCCTGCGCAGCGCGACGCCGCTCGAGATCGCGACGCTCCTGCCCGAGACGCCCGCCGCCGACGACACGGCTTCGTGGCAGGATCTCGCCCGCACGCTCGAGACCCTGAACGACGAGATCGCCGCCGGCGGCCTGGCGTTCTCCGAGGTGCCGCTGCGGGCGGAGTGCCTCGAGCTCTTCGCCGAGGGCGACCGCTGGCGCGCGCTGGAGCGCGTCGCGGAGCGCTACCGCGAGACGCTCGCCGCGTGCGGGCTCGCCGAGCCCCATGTCGCCTACGGCGACGCGCTCGCGAAGGGGCTGCACGACGAGCGGGTCGAGGTCGTGCTGCTCGCCGTCACCGAGCTCAGCTCCCTGGCGACCGGCATCGCGGAGCGTCTCGGCGTCGCCGCGCTCGTGCACGCGCCCGAGACGCTCTCCGATCGCTTCGACGACCTCGGCCGTCCCGATCCGGACGCGTGGGCGACGGCGCCGATCCCGGTGCGCGACGAGCATATCGCCGTCGCCGATGGACCCTCCGACCAGGCGCAAGCCGTCCTGCGCGCCATCGCCGCGCTCGGCGGCGCCCGGGCGCCCGAAGCGATCACCATCGGCGTCGGCGAGCCGGAGCTGGTCGAGCCGATCACGCGGGCCGCGAAGTGGGCCGGTCTCGACGTCCACGACGCGGCCGGCACGCCGCTCGCGCGCTCCGCGCCGTGGCGACTGCTGGAAGCCGTGGCGACGCGGCTCGAGGACCCGGGTTTCCGGGCGCTGGCGGCGCTCCTCCGGCATCCGGACGTCGAGCGCTGGCAGGGGACGCGTCTCGGCTTCGAGGGCGACACGGCCGGCGCGCACTTCACGGTCCTCGACAGGTACTTCACCGACCATCTCGATCCGGGTCTGCTGGCCGGCCGTGACGACCTCCGCGTTGACGGCCCGCTGCTCGACGCGATCCGGAAGGGCGCCGACAGGCTGCTGCGTCCGCTCGCCGGCGCCGCGGGCAAACGCCCGCAGCCGCTCGCCGAGTGGTGCGATCCGATCCTCGGGATCCTGCGCACCGTGTACGGCGAGCTCGACCGCGAGCCGGACGATGCCGCCGAGCGCGCGAAGGTCGCCGCCTGCCTGAAGATCCGCGATGTCCTCACGCGACACGCGAACGCCGACGCGCGTCTCCAGGTTCCCATGGACGGCGCGGCGGCGCTGCGGTACCTGCTCGCGGCGGCGGCGGGGGAGACGCTTGCCGCCGACGCGCGGTCGGATCAGGTCGAGATGCTCGGCTGGCTCGAGCTGCACCTCGACCCGGCGCCGGTGCTCGTGCTGGCCGGGTGTGTCGAGGGCCGCGTGCCGGAGGCCGTGCACGGCGGAATGTTCCTGCCCGACGTGCTGCGACGCGTGCTCGACCTTCCCGATAATCGTCATCGCTACGCCCGCGACGCGTACCTGCTCGAGGCGATCACGCACTGCCGCGAGACGCTGACGATCGTCGTCGGTCGCCGCGACGCGCAGGGGGAGCCGCTCGCGCCGAGCCGGCTGCTGCTCGCCTGCGATGACGACGCGATGGTGCGCCGCGTACGCGAGCTGTGTGCCGACGGCGACGGGACGAAGAAGCGTGCGATCCTCCCGCCGGTCGGCGCCCCGGCGTGCGGCGCGCGCTCGCGGTTCACCATTCCCGAACTGCCCCCGGTCGGCGCGCCGGAGCACATGGCCGTCACCGACTTCCGGTGGTACCTCGAGTGCCCCTACCGCTACGCGCTGGCGCGGCGGCTCCGCCTGCGTGTGCTCGCGGACGACGCGAACGAGTTGGACGGCGCCGCGTTCGGCAACCTCGCGCACGCCGTCCTCCAGCGGTTCGGCGACGACACGGCCATCCGCGACTCCGACGACGCCGACGCGATCGCCGCGTGGCTCGACGGTGCGCTCGCGACGGAGGTCGAGCGTCGCTACGGCCCCCAACCGCTGCCGGCGGTCCGCATCCAGGTCGCGCGGCTCGAGCAGCGTCTGGCCGCGTTCGCACGGACGCAGGCCGATCTGCGACGTGACGGCTGGGTGATCGAGGCGGCGGAGCATGTGCTCGGCGAGGATGCGCGGCTCGAGATGAAGGACAGTCCGGACATGCCGCTCTCCGGCATCATCGACCGCATCGACCGCCACGAATCGACCGGCTGCGTCCGCATCATCGATTACAAGACGGGCGACACGGTGCAGACGCCGTTCCAGAAGCACCACGGAGGCAAGAGACTCCCGAGGAAGAGCGCCGATATCGAGTGGATCGATCTCCAGTTGCCGCTTTACGACTACCTCGCGCGTCAGGCCGGGCTCGGTGACGAGATCGAGGTCGGATATCTCGTGCTGCCGCGGAAGACGAACGAGGTGGACTTTCTCGGCGCGCTCTGGGAGGCGGAGCACCTGGCGCTCGGCGTCGATCGCGCCCGCGCGGTCGTGACCGACATTCGCAATGGCGTGTTCGCGCTCAACCGCCAGTACGACAAGCGGTACGACGATTTCGCCCGCATCTGCCAGTCGCTGACGTTCCACGACGACGAGGACGAAGACGAGGAGTCCGCGTCGTGAGCGGCGCCGATACCCGACTTCCGCACGTGAGCATCCTGGCGTCCGCCGGATCCGGGAAGACGTTCCAGCTCACGAACCGCTACCTGACGCTGGTCGCCGCCGGCGCGCCGATCGGCGGGCTGCTCGCGAGCACGTTCACGCGCGTCGCCGCCGCGGAGATCCGCGACCGCATCCTCGTGCGGCTCGCCGTCGCCGCGGACGACGACAGGAAGCGAGCCGATCTCGGGCCGTGGATCGGTCGTCGGGATCTCGAGCGGTCGGACGTGGTCGGTCTCCTCCGAAAGCTGACCTCGAACCTTCATCTGCTGCGTATCCGCACGCTCGACAGCTTCTTCGACACGGTGGTGCGGGCATACGCCATCGAACTGGGCATCGCGTCCGGGAGCCGCATCGTCGACGAAGCGGAGGCCCGCGCGATGCGGCTCGAGGCGATCCGCGCGGTCCTCGACGCGACGACCTCCGACACGCTCGTGCGTCTCCTGCGACGCATGACGCAGGGCGGCTCCGACCGGTCGGTGATGCGCACGATCGATGACGCGGTGACCAACCTGTACGAGCTGTACCGCGAGAGCGACGCCGCCGCGTGGTCGCGGCTGACCGAGCGGCGGGAGCTGACGAATCGCGAGCTGGCCGACGTCATCGACGAGATCGACCGGATGGCGCCAACGCTGACGGGCCTCGCGAAGACCATGCGGCAGGACGTCGCGCGCGCCCGCGCGTCGGACTGGGAGGGCATGCTCAAGGCCGGCATCACGGCGAAGGTGACACGGGGCGAGACGGTCTTCAGCCGCAAGCCGCTTCCGCCGGAAGTCATCGCCGTGTACTCCCGCCTGTGCGAGCACATCGTCGCGGTTCTGTGGAACCGGATCGCCCGGCAGACGATCGCGACCCGCGAGATGCTGGAGCTCTTCGACCGGCAGTACCGTCTCGTCAAGCAGCGTCGTCGCGCGCTCACATTCGACGACCTCACGGCCGCCATGGCGACCGCGATGAGCTCGTACGGCGCGGGCGGCCGCTTCGACGAGATCTGCTTCCGGCTCGACGCGACGGTGGACCACCTGCTGCTCGACGAGTTCCAGGACACGAACGTGCAGCAATGGCGGGCGCTTGCACCGCTCGTGACCGAGATCCTCGATGACCACGATCGCGGTCGCACGTTCTTCTGCGTGGGCGACGTGAAGCAGTCCATCTTCGGCTGGCGCGACGCGTGTCCCGAGGTGCTGGGCGAGCTGCCGGCGCTGCGCGTCCGGGCCGACGGCACGCCGCTGATCGAGGAACAGAAGCTCGCGCGGAGCTTCCGGTCGTCCCAGGTCGTCATCGACGTCGTGAACCGCGTCTTCGGATCGATCCGCGACTTCCCCGTAATGAGCGAGCACGCTCGCGCCGCCGCGCAGTTCGCGAGCGGGTTCGATGATCACTTCACCGCACGGAAGGACCTGCTGGGTTACGCGGAGCTGCGGACGGTGCGCCGCGCGCCGGCCGACGCCGGAAGAGCGTCCGAGCAGAAGAAGGTGCGGCTGCGCGACGCGGCCGAGCTCGTCGCGCGTCTGTACGGCAAGGCTCCGCACCGGAAGATCGCCGTGCTGACGCGCAAGAACGCCTCCGTCGCGCGGCTCCTGTTCGAGTTCAGCGGCGCGCGGCTCGACATCCCCGCCACGGGTCGGGGCGGCGGTCCGCTCACGGACGCGCCGGCCGTGAACGCGATTCTCGATCTCCTCAGGATGGCCGATCATCCCGACGACACGGTGGCCGCGTTCAACGTCGCCCGCGGACCGCTCGGCGAGGTCGTCGGCCTGACCGACGAGCAGGATCAGCGCCGTCGTCGTCGCGTCGCGTCCGCGGTCCGGCGCCGGCTGCTCGAGCACGGCTACGCCGCGACGATCGCCGGCTGGACGACCGAGGTCGCGCCGTGGTGCGACGAACGGGGCTTCCGGCGTCTTCTCCAGCTCGTTGATCTCGCCGGGACCTACGACGCCCGCGCGACGCTGCGGGCGGACGAGTTCGTGCGCGTCGTCGAGCAGATCGCCGTCGCGGACGCCGTGCCCGCGCCGGTGCAGGTGATGACCGTACACCAGTCGAAAGGGCTCGAGTTCAACATCGTCGTGCTGCCGGATCTCGAGGAGCAGCTCGTCGGCCAGGCGCAGGCGGTGGTCTTCGAGCGTGACGGCGTCACCGGCCCCGTCGAGCGCGTCTGCCGGTGGGTCAACACCGACACCCGCAATGTGCTGCCCGAGCTGGAGGAGATGTTCGACATCGCCCGGCAGCGCACGGTGCGGGAGAGTCTCTCGTTGCTCTACGTCGCGCTGACCCGCGCGAAGCAGGGGCTCTTCATGCTCATCGATCCGCCGAAGCTCAAGAAGGACGGGACCGAGTCCGCGATGCAGGCGACGCCCGCCGGCGTCCTCCGCTGCGCGCTCACCGACGAATCCACGCCCGCGCCGGAGACGGTGATCTACACGCACGGCGACCCGATCTGGATCGGCGCCGCCGCCCCGGAGGCCGAGACGCCGGTCCCGCGCGCGCCGACACCGGCCATCACGCTCGCAGCGGCGGCGGCCCCGCCGTTCCGCGGCATCGCCGCGCCGTCGGCGTCGCAGTCCGCCCACGCGGCGACGCTCCGCGCCGAGCTGGCCGTCCGCGACGCGGAGCCGCTCGACCGCGGGTCGGCGCTGCACAGGCTCTTCGAGCAGGTCGAGTGGCTGGAGACGTTCACACGCGACCGCGCCGCGCTCGCGCGTCTCGTGAAGACCACGGCGCCGCGTCGCGACACGGCCTGGTGCGACGAGGTCGTTAACGCCTTCCTCGCCGCGCTCGAGCAGCCGGCCGTCCGCGCCGTGCTGTCGCTCGGCGAGGCGTCGCCCGCGCGGACACGCGTCTGGACCGAGCGCCCGTTCGTCCGTCTTGTGGACGGCCGTCTCCAGCAGGGCAGCATCGACCGTCTCGTCGCGCATCTCGACGAGGACGGCCGCGTGCGCCGGGCCACCGTGATCGACTACAAGAGCGACGTGATCGAGGCGGCCGGGGCGGAAGACCGCGCCGAGCACTACCGCGGGCAGGTCGAGGACTACCGCGCGATCACGGCGCACATCTTCGGGCTCGATCCGACCGACGTGGAGATGACGCTGCTCTTCGTGCGGCCCGGGGTGGCGACGACGCTCTGGTCGTCGCCGAGGGCCGTCTCGGGGCGGTGAGACCGGCGACACATCCCGGGCGCCCCGATCTTCGGCTCGGCAAAGGCCGCTGGCTCGGCAAAGGTCGCCGGCTCGGCAAAGACCGCTGGCTCGGCAAAGGCCGCGGCTCGGCAAAGGCCGGGTCGCGTGGGGAGTCCCACGCCACGCTGACGCGTGCCCCGTCGTGAGCTACCATTCGCCCCATGCCGAAGATCACGATCGACGGCCGGACCTGCGAGTTCGAGGCCGGCGCGAACATCCTCCAGGTGGCGCTCGATCACGACATCGAGATCCCGCACTACTGCTACCACCCGGCGCTCACGGCGCCGGCGAACTGCCGGATCTGCCTCGCGGAAATCTGGGCGCCCAACCCGCGGAACGACAACCGGCTCGAGCCGATCCCGAAGCTGCTCCCGACGTGCCAGACCACGGCCGCGGAAGGGCAGGTCGTCCACACCACGAGCCCCAAGGCCATCGCCAACCAGAAGGCGGTGATGGAGTACCTCCTCATCAACCACCCGGTGGACTGCGCGGTGTGCGACCAGGCGGGCGAGTGCCACCTCCAGGACTACTCCTACCAATATGGCCGCGGGCAGTCCCGCTTCCAGGAGCAGAAGATCAAGCAGCCGAAGAAGGACGTCGGTCCCCACGTGCTGCTCTACTCCGACCGCTGCATCATGTGCACGCGATGCGTGCGATTCACCCGCGAGGTCACCGGAACGGGCGAACTCATCGTCGACGGCCGGGGTGCAACGGAGCAGATCGACGTCTTCCCCGGCATGGCCCTCGACAACGAGCTGTCGGCGAACGTCATCGATCTCTGCCCCGTCGGCGCGCTCCTCGACAAGGACTTCCTCTTCCAGCAGCGCGTGTGGTTCCTCACGAAGACGCCGTCGATCGACGGCATCACGTGCAGCGGCGACAACATCTCGATCGAGCACAACAAGGGCCGGGTGTACCGCGTGAAGCCGCGGACGAACCTCGACGTGAACCGCTACTGGATCACGGACGAGGTGCGATACGGCTGGAAGTTCATCCACGCCGATGAGCGACTCGCGATGCCGGCGGTGCGCGGCGAGGACCCGTTCGACCCCGAGGAAGCCGCGCTCGCGTACGAGAGCGCCTACATGGCCGCCGACGCGGGCCTCGGGAACGCCCGGAAGCTCGCGGTGAGCGTGAGCCCGATGCTGAGCTGCGAGGACGCCTATCTTCTCGCGCGGTACGCGGCGAGCCTCGACGCCGAAGTGACGTTCGGCGTCGGTCCGGTTCCCTTCGAGGGCAAAGACAAGACCTTCGCCGACGGGTTCACGATGTACGCGGAGAAGGCCCCGAACGCGCGCGGCGTTGAGCGCGTGCTCGCGCGCTTCGCGGCTCGCGTGCTCGGCCACGAGGCATTCCTCGGCGTGCTGAGGTCAGACGACGCGATCGACGCCGTCCTCGTGACCGGCAACTACCCGAGCCCGTGGGTCACGAGCGACTTCACCGACGCGATCGACGCCCACGCCGGACGCTTCGTGGTCCTCGTGGATACGCTGCCGACCGTCCTCACCGGCCGCGCGGACGTCGTCATTCCCGGGGCGACGTGGGCCGAGAAGGCCGGGACGTTCGAGAACGTCAGGAACCGCCTCCAGGCGTTCGAGCGCGCGATCGAGCCGATCGACTACTGCAAGAGCGAATCGCAGATCGCGCTCGATCTCGCCGCGCAGCGCGCCGGCGAGGCGCCGGTCCGCTACAACCCGGTCCACGTGCGTCAGTCCATGGCCCGCGATCACGACCTCGGCGTGTTCGTGGACGACGTGCACATGCCGGGCGGCACCGAGCACGTCGAGCCCGACATGGTGCTCGTCGAGCTGTGACGGGTCGAGCTGACACGGGTCAACTTGACATGGGTCGACCTGACATGGGTCGACCTGACATGGGTCGAGCTGACATGGGTCGAGCTGAAACGGAAGGCCGGACCCCACGCTCCCTCGCCTGGCCCGCGCTCCTGGCCCACTGGCTCGACTTCGCGCGCTCGACCGTCGCGATTCCCGACGACGCCGACGGGGAACGCTGGCGGGCGTCCGTCGCGGCGATCGTCAACCTCCAGGCGGTGACCTTCGCGCTCGCGGAGCTCGACCGCGTCGATCCCGCCGACCGGCCCCTCGCCCGAGACCGGGCCGCCGTGCTCATCCGCGAGAACGCGGCCGCGCTGGAGTCGGCGTGGCGCGCGGTGCCGATGCCGGAGACCCTTCTCGAGGTCGGCGACGACGCGCGCGCGGCCCTCGCCGCGTCGGCGTACGCGGGGTGCGTTGAGCTCGTGTGGGAGGGGGACGGCGTGCTCGTGATGCCGCCGGTTCCGGTGGAAGGCGAGCACGGCACGCTTGCCGTCGCGCAGCCGGGCACGCTCATGATGCCCGGCGAGCCGATCGCGTGGTGGGTGAACCGCGACGACGCGGCGCTCGCGGACGCGGTGCCGGGCGCGGCCTGCCGGTCGGGCGCGGTGCCGCGTCAGGTCTACCGGGTGATCGGCGCCGACGGGCGGATCGAGCGCGACGTGGTGAAGGCCGTCACCGAAGACCCGCCGCCGGGGCTGCCGCTGCTGGTCCCGCTGTACGAGGACGGACGGGTCATCGGGCGTTTCACACTGGAAGCCCAGGCCTGGGAGCGGCGTCAGCGCGCGGCCATGCCGGGAGAGCGCGTTCCGGTCGAGTAGGTCCGGGTGTCGCGCGTGGCGACACGGAGCGATCGCGGAGCGGAACCCGCCGCGGCGCAACGTGCCCGGTCCCCCGGTCCCCCGGTCCGAGGCTCACTTCTCGAGGATCGCCATGCGCGTCGGCGCGAACCGCCCCGTCCACGGCAGCGACGGCGCGATGCGATGGACGGGATGATCGTAGTCCGGCGTCGCACCGCGCACCCGGCACGCGGCGGCGTACACGACCCGCGTGGCGAAGTAATACGAGCTCGCGAAGTCCTCGAACGTCACACGCCGGAAGCGTCGCCCCGTCTCGCGCACGAACTCGTCCTCGCCGAAGAACAGGTTGTGCCACCGCACCGGGATCTCCGGCAGATCCACCGCGCGCCGCGCGGCGTTCAGCCGCTCCTGGCCTTCCACGAAGCCCTCGATCGCGAAGAGCCGGCCGCCGGGGCGCAGCGTCGCCGCGAGGCGGTCGATGGCGTCGTACTGGGCGGCGGGCGTCTCCAGGTTGATGAGGCATCGGCACGTGAACGCCGCGTCGAAGTGCTCGTCGCCGATCGCGGCCGCGAGGTCCGTCACGTCGGCGTGCCTGAACCGGACGCGCCGGCGCACCGGCGGCCCGGCCTGGGCCCGGTGTACCCGGGCGCTCGCGAGCATGCCGGCGGCGTTGTCCACGCCCAGGAACGTCCGTTCCCCGAGGTCGGCGGCCACGCGCAACGTGGTCAGCCCGTCGCCGCATCCCGCATCGAGCACGCGCGCGGCGGGCGCGGTCGTCGCCGCGAGCGCGCGCACGAGCGTCGCGTGCTCGAGTGCGCGGTAATGGACGTCGTCCGTCGTGGCGTTCACCGCGCCCGCGGCGTCGCGCGCGCGCCGGTCCCAGTAATCGCGGATCGCCCTGTTCATCGCCGCTCGCCGAACATCATGAGCTGGTCCCCGCACCGCCGCGCACCGGCGAAAGGCGTGACGTGCAGGACGGGCGTCGGCCGGGTCTGCGCCGCGATCGTCAGCCGATCCCGCAGGTGCGGTGCCGCCGTCGCGTACAGCCGCTCGATCAGCCGGGGATCGTTGCACTGGCGCGAGACGTGGAGCGGCACGACGTGCGCAAGCCGCGACCGCTTCGCGATGGCGAGCACGGCCTCCAGTGACTCTTCATTGGAGAGGTGGCCGCGCCCGCCCGTGATGCGGCGCTTCAGCCGCGCCGTGCGCGGGCTGGCCATCTGCATCACGGGGTCGTAGTTCGACTCGATCGCGACGGCGTCGAGATCGACGAAGGCGTCGAGGAGCGTGCGCGGGACGCGACCGAGGTCGGTCGCGAAGCCGAGGCGGACGTTCGCGTGCTCGATCACGAAGCCGACGGCGCCGAGGTCGTCGTGGGCGAGCAGGACCGGCTCGACCTCGACGCCGTCACCGATGCGGAATCGCTCGCGGTACAGCCGCATCGTGTGGCCCGTTATGCCCATGCGCACGGCGCGATTGCGGTGCTGCCGGTGCAGGTGGACGTCGATGCCTGCCTTGCGGATCCGCCGCACCCAGCCGCGCGAAAGGTGGTCGTGATCGAGGTGGGTGAGCACGACGTCGGTGACGTCGTCAACGGCGCATCCCACCGCCGCGAGCCGGGCTGCCGTCGCCCGGACCGAGAGCCCGCAGTCGATGAGCACGTGTCTCGGCCGCCCTGATCCGCGCAGGACGAGGTGCGTGCAGTTGCCGCCCGATCCGCTGCCGAGGACACAGAACGACACGGGTCCGGGCGCGGCGGCGGAGACGGCGGCGTGCATGGCCGTCACGGCGTGTAGACGGCCATCCGCCGCCTGCGGGCGAGCCCGGTGCAGACACCGCGACTCGACTTCTCGACGAAGTCGATGTACTCGGCCACGAGCGGGATGTCCGCGCGCTCCGCGAGCGCCTTCAGGGCGCTCGCCACCGTAAGGCCGCGACGGCAGATCGTGGTGTGCGCCCAGCGCACCACGTCGATCTCGGCGCTGGTCATCCCGCCGCGGCGCATGGCGACCGTGTTGACGTTCGCGCACAGGTTGATCGACGTGACGAGACCGAAGGGGATCACGTCCTGCGTGCTTCCCCCGCTGCCGGAGATCATGCAGCCGCGTCCCAGCCGCACCCACTGGTGTACGTTCGCGAGGCCCCCGAGATTCACCCCGTCAGCCACCTCGACGTGACCGCCGAGGTTCGCGCCGTTCGCGAAGACGCACCGGTCGCCGACGCGGCAGTCGTGGCCGACGTGCGACAGGGCCATGAGGAAGTTGTGGCTGCCGATACGGGTCGGGCCCGTCTCGGTCATCGCCCGGTGGACGGTCACCCCTTCCCGGAACGTGTTGTGATCGCCGATGACGAGACCCTGACCCGGGTGGTCCGGCGCGTACGTCACCGACTGGGGCGCGAAGCCCAGGCAGGCATGCGGGTAGACCAGGTTCGCCTCGCCCAGCGTCAACGGACCCTGGAGGTGGACCGCTGCGACGAGCCGCGTGCCGGCGCCGATCCTGACCGGGCCGTTGATCACGCAGCAGGGACCGACGACCACGTCGTCCGCGAGTTCCACCTCGCCCTCGACGACTGCGCTCGGGTGAACGGTGGGCATGGCGACAGTGTAGAGCCTGCTCGCGGGCTACGCTTACCCGCAACGCCGGACCCGGCCCCGGAGCCGCCCACCGCATGACCGAACCCCGCTCGCCCGACACGCTGCACGTGCGCGACCTCGGCCGCCTTCCCTACGCCGAGGCGCTCGGTGTGCAGCGGAGGCTCCAGCAGGAGGTGATCGCCGGTCGGGCGGCGGGCGGGGGGCCGATGCACCTGATCCTCGTCGAGCACGATCCGCCCGTCATCACCGTGAGCCGGCGCCAGGGCGCCGATCGTCACCTGGTCGCGCCGCCGGCGCGGGTCGCGGCGGCGGGCATCGAGATCGCCGCGACCGACCGCGGCGGCGACATCACGTACCACGGGCCCGGGCAGCTCGTCGTCTACCCGATCCTCGATCTCAACGTGTTCGGCCTGCGCCTCCACTCGTACATGCGCTTCCTCGAGCAGATCGTCATCGAGGTGCTCGACGCCTTCGGCATCCGCGGCGACCGCGACCCGGAAGCGACCGGAGTGTGGGTCGCGGGGGAGGCGTCGGCCGCGAGCCGGAAGATCTGCGCGATGGGCGTGCGGGTGTCGCGCTGGGTGTCGATGCACGGGCTCGCCCTGAACGTCACGACGAACCTCGAGCACTTCGATCTGATCGTTCCCTGCGGGCTCGTCGGGCGGTCGGTCACGAGCATGGAGCGGGAGCTCGGTGACGCCTGTCCCCCGATGTCCGCGGTCAAGGATGCGATGACGCGGTCGTTCCTCCGCGCGACGGCGGCGCATCGGGCGGCTCGTCCCGGTTGCGCATGAAGTTCGCGACGTGGCTGAAACGACCGTCGAGGAACGCCCGGACCTCTCCGGTCACGCCGCAGTCGTCGAGCGACCGCCCCATGCAGGCGAGCCACTGGTCGCGCTCGCGGGCGCCGATGGAGAAGGGCATGTGTCGGCCGCGGAGCCGTGGATGGCCGTGCCGCTCGATGTAGAGCTGTGGCCCGCCGAGCCAGCCGGAGAGGAACTCGTAAAGCTTCTGCCGCGACGATGAGAGCGACGGCGGGTGGAGCGCCCGGATCGCGGCGAACGCGTTCTCCGCGTCCATGTGATCGTAGAACGTTTCGACGATGGCACGCACGCGCGCATCACCTCCGAGCGCGGCGTAGGGGGTACTCTCCGGTCCGAAGCTGGAAATCAAGACTCTGGACGCTCCTCACTCCGCCTCGAGCGAGAGCTCCTCCAGGATGTCGTCGGTAATGTCGAGCGCCTTCGGATACCGGATCGCCGTGCGAAGCCGGATCGCGGTCAGCGCCTGCTCGGGCGTCTCGGCGGCGAACTCCTCGTCGGTCGGGATGAAGCGGAAGACGAGGTCGATGCCCTTCCGGTCGGCCACGACCTCGACGGCCTCGACGAGCTCGCGGTAGGCGCGCTCCAGGTGCGTCGCGTCGAGGCGGGCCCGACGCGCCATGGCTTCCTGCTGCCACGCCTGGTACTCCTGGTAGACCGCCGCGGCCTCCTGCGTCTTTTCGCGGGCCTCTTCCGTCTCCGGGTCCATCGCGTTGAACTCGGCCCGGAGCGACTCGAGCCGCGCGCGGAAGTCGGCCTCGGCCTCGCTCAGCTCGGAGACCAGTCGCTCGCGATCGTCGCGCAGCGCCGCCGACTGCATGAGCGGCTTCAGCACCTTGCCGATGTAGACGTAGCTCGTGGTGTACGCCTGCTGATGGGCGTCTTCGCCCCAGGCAAGCCGGCCCTTGCGGTTGCGGACGACCAGTGTGTCCGCGCCGTCGGTGCCGGTCAGGGCGACCGCCGACGCGGGCTCGACGCCGGTGGGCGGATCCTCCGCGAGGGCGGGAGTCGTCGTGCGCCCGACGAGCCCTGTCAGGTTGACGGCAAGGAGCACTGCGAGCAGGGCGTAGATGACGAGGCGTTCTCGGTTGTTCATGGGGAAAGAATCATCCAAGCAGGGACTTGATGCGCTCCGACAGCGTGAACTCGCTGAGGTCGGTCAGTTCCCCGGCGTCGAAGAAGCTCCCTTCGCAGGCGCGGCAGAACTCGAACCCGATGTGCTTCTGCGCGCGGTCCGTGACGTGGTGCATGGCCGTGCCGCAGCGCGGGCACGTGATGTCCTGCACGGCGTCGAGGTCGCGTCCGACCTTCTCGGACCCGATGTCGAGGCCCCTCACGAGCGACTTGTCCTTCATGAGCTTGAGCCGCTCGCTCTTGTCGAGGAAGACCCCATAGCACTGCTCGCAGCGATCGACCCTGACGTCGCCGGCCTTGAGGTTGCGCATGGGAGCCTGGCATTTCGGGCATTCGAGGCTTTCGTTGGGCATG
>CAZXBB010000195.1:0-2192 GCA_964638815.1 uncultured Isosphaeraceae bacterium | reverse complement strand
CCTCGACGCCGCCCAGCGGGACGGCCTGACCGACATCGATGCGGCGGCCTTTCGGGCCGCCGCCCACGTCGTGGTCGATGTCATGGCCGACTACCTCGACTCGATCGAGGAGCGGCCGGTCTTCCCGCCGATCGAGCCTGGGTCGCTGCGTCCGCTGTTTCCGGCGGCACCGCCGGAGGCGCCCGAGCCTCTCTCCGCCATCCTCGACGACTACCGCCGCCTCATCGAGCCGAACGCGACGCACTGGCAGCACCCGGGTTTCTTCGCCTACTTCCCGACGACGGCGTCCGGGGCGGGGATCCTGGGCGAGATGCTGACCGCAGCGATCGCCCAGAACCCGATGCTGTGGCGGACCTCGCCGATCGGCACCGAGCTCGAGGAAGTCGTCGTCGACTGGCTTCGCCAGGCGCTCGGGCTGCCGGCGGCCTTCGATGGCCTGCTGACGGACACGGCCTCGACGTCGTCACTGATCGCCATCGCCGCCGCGCGACAGGCCGCCGGCCTCGACGTCGCGGCCGCGGGCCTTGCCGGTCGTCCGGACGTGCCCGCGCTCCGTGTCTATGCGTCGACCGAGGCCCACAGCTCGATCGAAAAGGCGTGCATGACGCTCGGGCTGGGGCGCGGTTCGCTGGTGCGCGTCCCGGTCGACGATCGATATGCGATGCGACCGGATGCGCTCGCGATGTCGATCGCCGCCGACCGTGCCGCCGGCCATCGTTCGATCGCCGTCGTGGCGACGCTCGGGACCACGTCGTCCACCGCGGTCGACCCGGTCGCAGAGCTGGCCGAGATCGCACGTCGCGAGGGGCTGTGGCTTCACGTCGATTCGGCCTACGCCGGCGTCGTCGCGATGCTTCCGGAGCGGCGCGGGCCGTTCGCCGGCTGGGAGCGGGCAGATTCGATCGTGGTGAACCCGCACAAGTGGCTCTTCACGCCGCTCGATGCGTCGCTGCTGGTGACGCAGCGCATGGCCGCCCTCCGGGCGGCGTTCAGCCTGGTCCCCGAGTACCTCCGCACGCTCGACCGTGAGGCGCCGGTCCGCGACTACAACGAGTACCAACCCCAGCTCGGCCGGCGGTTCCGGGCATTGAAGCTGTGGATCCAGCTGCGCTGGTTCGGGCTCGAGGGCCTCCGGCGGCGGATCGAACGCCATCTCGAGCTCGCCCAGGCGTTCGCCGCCTGGGTCGACGAGGATCCGGAGTGGGAGCGCCTGGCACCCGTGCCGTTCTCGACCGTGTGCTTCCGCTGGAACCCGGGCCGCGGCGCGATGGACGAGGAGCTCGACTCGCGCAACGCCGCGATCATGGACGCGGTGAACCGCCACGGCGAGGTCTTCCTGTCGCATACCCGCCTCGCCGGGCGATTCACGATCCGGCTCGCGATCGGGAACATCCGGACCGAGGAGCGCCACGTCGAGCGGGCCTGGGCCCTGCTGCGCGAAGCAGCCGCCGCGTGAGCCCCGGCGGCGACGCGGGCGCGGCGCCTGGACACGCTGATGTGTCCGGACCTCGGCGGAAGCGCCGAGGTCCGGTCCCTGATGTCAGTGGCCGCGGCGGCCGTCGACTGCCTGCGTGCTGTCGAGGGATGTGTTGCCACCGTTCCATCCGAACGGGATGTACACGGCCGCGATGCTCCACTCGGCGCCCGAACTGTTGACGTCGGTCGGGGGCGTCGTCGGATGGATCGCGGCGCCCAGCACGTAGGTGTGCGTCACCCCGGATGGGACGGCGAACACATAGTTCATCGACGCCGACGTCTCATACCAGGAGAAGGCGTCGTCGTCTGGCGGACTGGCGACGTCGGTGATCGTCTCGAACATGGCCGGGGATTCCTCGCCGCTGTCCGCGTCAACGAGCCACACCACCAGCTCGCAGGGACAGACCCCGACCTCCTTCGTATACGCGGTCACGCTGGCCGTGACGAGCACGAAACCCGTACCGCCGGTGGCGCCGCCGTGCACGAGATCGACGGCCCCAAGCGCATTGGCCTCGAAGGCCACCCAGTCATCGCTGAAGCCGGTCGCACCCCACGTGTCCGACACACGGCCCACTCCGCGGTTCAGGAAGGCGGCCATCTGACCGCGGGTCACGTTTGCGTTCGGGCAGAACTTCGTGGAGGAGCACCCGCCCGTAAGGCGCGCCCCGTACAGCCGTGAGATCGCGCTGTGGAAGGTGTGCGAAGTCGGCACGTCG
>CAZXBB010000194.1:0-4506 GCA_964638815.1 uncultured Isosphaeraceae bacterium | reverse complement strand
GCTTCCGGAAACCGCGATTCGCATCGGTTCGTGGCGTTCAGCATTGTGCTCTTACGCTCCCATCGCGCACGGCCCCAAACGTCCGACACACCCCCCTGCGCGCACGCCCCCAAACGCCCGAACGACCCCCACACCCCATGCTATATTGCGACGCTCACGCCCCCCTTTGCCCATGACCCCTTCCGACTACTCGCTCCCGCTGGACGAACTGCCCGATCCCCTTCCGATCGCGGCGCTGTCACGACCGTTCGACGTCTCGATCGTTCCGCCGGGGTCGAAGAGCCTCACCAACCGCGCGTACGTCGTCGCGGCCCTCGCCGGCGGTGAGTCATTCATCCGGCGACCGCTGCGCGCGGACGACACCGATCGCCTGCTCGCGGCGCTCTGCACGCTCGGCGCCGGCGCCGCGTGGGACGGCGACGACGTGCGCATCCGCGGCGTCGGCGGGCGCTTCCCGCGGGGGGGAGACGTGAACCTCGGCGACGGCGGCACGCCCTCGCGGTTCATGATCGCCGCCGCCTGCCTCGCGCGGGAGCCGGTCGTCGTCGACGGCAGCCCGCGGATGCGCGAGCGGCCGGTGGCGGAAGGCATCGACATGCTGCGGGCGCTCGGGGCGCGCATCGAGTATCTCGAGACCGAGGGACGCCTGCCGGTGCGGACACTGCCGTCGCAGACGTTGCGCGGCGGCGCTCTGACGGTCGCGCCGCAGAAATCGAGCCAGTTCGCTTCCGCGCTCATGCTCATCGCCCCGCAGCTCGAGCGCGGGCTCGATCTGCGCTTCGAACGACCGGTCACGAGCGAGAGCTACGTTCACATGACGGTCGCCCTGCTCTCGGAACTCGGGATCGTCGCCGAGGCAAGTGAGTGCAGCGAGGCAGTGCTGCAATACCGGTATGCGCCGGCGCCCGTCGCTTCGTTCGATTACAGCGTCGAGCCGGACGCGAGCAGCGCCGCCTACTGGCTTGCCGCGGCGGCCGTGGGACCACGGGGCTCGGTGGCGCGCATCCCCGGTCTGCGTCGGGGCTCGCCGCAGCCGGACACCGGGATCGGCGTGCCGTTCGCGATGATGGGCGCGGACCGGGAGCCGGCGACGCTGACCGATCAGGACTCGACTTCGATCGGCGCCGGGAAGCTTGAAGGAATCGACCACGACATGGCCCCCATGCCCGACGCCGCCCTCACGCTCGCCGCAGTCTGCGCGATGGCGCAGGGCCCTTCCCGCATCACCGGGCTCCACACGCTGCCCGCGAAGGAGAGCGACCGCATCGCCGCCCTCGCCACGGAGCTGCGCCGCGTCGGCTGCACCGTCGAGACGACCGCGGAGTCGATCGCGATCGACGCATCGACGCGTCACGATCGTCCGGTCACGATCGAGACCTACGGCGACCACCGGATGGCAATGGCGTTCGCCGTGCTCGGTCTCGCGCGGCCCGGCCTGTCGATCGCGAACCCGGCGTGCGTCGCAAAGAGCTACCCCGGCTTCTGGCGGGACCTTGCGCGTCTGTACGCCTGATCGCGACGACGCTACTCCTTCCGAAACACCGCCACCACGTCCTCGACCGGCACCACGAACAGCCGGTTGTCGCCCTCGAAGTCGACCGGGATCGCGTGCTTGGGGTTGAACAGGACGCGGTCGTACTGCTGGATCGGGTAATCCTCGTCATTCGCGACCTGAGTGCTGATCGCGACGATTCGACCGGTGAGCGTGGGGATCTCGAGCTTGTCGGGAAGGTGGATCCCGACCTTCGTGATCTTCTTGTCCTGGTCCTTCCGGATGAGCACGCGGTTGCCGATCGGCTCGACGGTCTCGAGCTCCGGCGCGGTTGACTTGGGCTTCGTCATGGCGAGGTGATCATAGCCGAAGGGGGCCCGATCCCCGACCCGTCGGCCCCGCAATCGCCTATGATCCGGGGTACAACGAGTCACACGGAGTAACAGCGGCATGAGCACCGCGAGCACGCCATCATCAGAACGGCGCACGGACGCCGCCACCGATCCGCTCCACCTGATCGACGTCGACCACGTCCGGTTCCACGTCGGCAACGCGAAGCAGGCGGCCACGTTCTACGCGCACACCTTCGGCTTCCAGGTTGACCAGGTGAGCGACCTCACCACCGGCTCGCGCGAGCGGGCGAGCTACCTGCTCACCCAGGGGAACATCCGCCTGCTGCTCACGACCGCCCTCGCGAAGGACGACCCGATCGCCGAGGAGGTCCGACGCTACGGCGACGGCGTCAAGGACATCGCGCTCACCGTGCACGACGCCACGCGGGCGTACGAGGCGGCCGTCCGCAACGGCGGCGAAAGCGCCTACGAGCCCGTCGAGTCCACCGACGAGCGCGGCACGGTGGTGATGGCCGGCATCCGGACCTACGGCCGCGTCGTCCACAGCTTTGTCAGCCGCAGCGGCGCCTACTCGCATGACGCCCTCCTCGACCGCGGTCTGTTCGGGCCGGGGTTCCAGAAGATCGAGGGCTTCGCGCTCAACGAGTACAACCGCCGCCATCCGTGCGGCCTCAAGTACGTGGACCATTGCGTCGGCAACGTCGAAGAAGGCAGGATGAACGACTGGGTCGCCTGGTACGAGAACGTGCTCGGCTTCACGATGTTCAAGCACTTCGACGACCACGACATCTCGACCGAGTACTCGGCGCTGATGTCCAAGGTCATGGCGTCCGGCAACAACCTCATGAAGATGCCGATCAACGAGCCGGCGCCGGGCAAGAAGAAGAGCCAGATCCTCGAGTACCTCGAGTGGCACGACATGACGCCCGGCGTCCAGCACCTGGCGCTGCGCACCGACGACGAGCTGTCGTCCGTCGCGGCGCTGCGTTCCCGCGGGGCGGACTTCCTCACGATCCCGGAGGTGTACTACGAGGAAGTCTGGGAGCGCGTCGCGAAGCATGGCTGGACCGTCCGCGAGGATCACGAGCGTGTCCGCGATCTCGGGGTTCTCGTCGACGCCGACGACGAGGGATACCTGCTTCAGCTCTTCACGAAGCCACTTCAGGACCGGCCGACGCTCTTCTTCGAGATCATCTGCCGCCGCGGCAGCCAGTCGTTCGGCAAGGGCAACTTCAAGGCGCTCTTCGAGGCACTGGAGCTCGAGCAGGAGAGACGGGGCAACCTGTAGGGAGTCGACGGAGCACCGACATGCCATACTACTTCCACCTCGGCCAACTGCCGCCGAAGCGACACATCCAGTTCCGCCGCCCTGACGGCGCGCTCTACTCCGAAGAGGTCTTCGGCACGGAGGGGTTCGTCGGCCCGACGTCCACCCTCTACCACATCCACGCGCCGACGCAGGTCACCGGCTGGAAGAGCGTGTACTCGACGAAGGTCGAGTACGTCGAGACGGACGTCATGCGGATGCGGCACCTCAAGACGGCGAGCCGCCCGCCGCAGGGCGACCCGGTGACCGGACGCGTCGTCCTGTTCGGCAACGCCGACTGCGAGATGGCGATCTGCGTTCCCGGCGAGCCCATGGAGTACCACTACAAGAACGGCTCGGGCGACGAGTGCATCTTCATCCATCACGGCTCGGGCACGGTGATGAGCGCCTTCGGCACGCTGAAATTCGGGCCGAAGGACTACGTCGTCATTCCGAAGGGCGTGATCTACAAGATGGTCTTCGACGCGAAGAAGCCGGGTGATCCCGATCCCCGGTTCCTCGTGATCGAGACCGTCAACGGCTCGCACATTCTCCCGCCGCCGAGGTATCTCTCGAAGAAGACGTCGCAGTTCCTCGAGCACGCGCCGTACTGCGAGCGCGACCTGCACGCCCCGACGCTGCCGCTCACCTACGACGAGGCGGGCGACTTCGAAGTGCGCATCAAGGCGCGCGACTCGGTGCACAGCTACCAGTACGACTACCACCCGCTCGACGTCGTCGGCTGGGACGGCTGCTACTACCCGTTCACGTTCAACATCGACGACTTCAGCCCCATCGTGGCGAAGCACCACATGCCGCCGCCGACGCACCAGACGTTCGAGGCGCACAACTTCGTGATCTGCTCCTTCTGCCCGCGCGCGCTCGACTTCCATCCGCTCGCGATCCCGGTGCCGTACAACCACTCGAACCTCGACTCCGACGAGGTGCTGTACTACGTCGAGGGCGACTATAAGGCCCGGCGCGGCATCGAGGTCGGCTCGATCACCGCGCACCCGCAGGGCATCCCGCACGGCCCGCATCCGGGCACGGTCGAGAAGTCGCTCGGCGCGACGTGGACGGACGAGCTCGCCGTGATGTGCGACACCTTCCGGCCGCTCCATCCGACGAAGGCCGCGCTCGACCTCGACGACGCCGCGTATCCGGCGAGCTGGAAGGACGCCGAAGCCCTGGCGAAGCCGTCGGGACAGCACAGCGCGAACGGCGAGGCCCGCGTGGCCAGGCCGGAGGAAACGACGAAGGTCTGGTGAGGGGTCGTCGATTCGCGGGCACAGGCGCTCAGGTCCTCGCTCAGGTCCTCGCACAGGTCCTCGCACAGGTCCTCGCTCAGGTCCTCG
>CAZXBB010000193.1:0-3888 GCA_964638815.1 uncultured Isosphaeraceae bacterium | reverse complement strand
CGAACGACAGCCGGGCGTCGAGGCCGGTCGGGGCGTCGGGCGCGCCTGTCGTCGGCGCGAGGTCGAACAACGGCCGAAACGCCAGCCTGTCGCAACCATGCACCTGCCGTGGCGTCGAAGTCGCCGACGTCCAATCGTCATCGCCCGAACGCAGCCACGACCGCACCCTCAACCCCGTCACCGCATCCACACCGCACTCAGCCGGCGCGACCATGAACGGACGCCGTGTCGTCATACCGGAAGAGCAACCGAACCCACCATGGCAATATCGGTCGGGATCGTGCTCCGGGTCGTACGGATCGCCCCAGATCACCATGTCCGCTCCGCGCAGCGGCAGCCCGGTGAAGATGTTGCTGGCCGACGCCGTGACGCCGTAGTCGCCCGGACGCACCTTCAACGACACGAACGTGTTGGCGGCTCCCGCCACCCGGAAGCCGAACTTCGCCACCTCGCCGCGCTCGGGCACCATGTTGAACACGGGTACCAAGCCGTCCGGGACTACGTGGCTGCCGTCGACCGCCCCGACCTCGACGAAGTACAGGTTCTGCACTCCGACCTGCGCGGGCGCGGGACAGTCGTCCTCGTTGAGCTCGGCCGTCGTGCACTGGGCGATTCCCGACGGATCGCCGAGCAGGCCCTTCGGGAGATCGACGACGACGTCCTTCGGCACACCGCCCTTGACCGTGTGGCAAACCACCGGCGGACCCATCGGATTGTCCAGGTCAGGACATGACGGCACCGGCTGGACCGCCGGGGCGGTGGCGAACCTGAACGACAGGAATGCGTCGGGGTGGCCGCCGGCTTGGTAGTTCGTCAGGCCGGCGTCGAAGGACGTGATCTCCATCTCGCCCGCCGCCTGGGCGGGCGCGGCGAAGCCGACGACCAGTCCGAACGCCGCGACGGCGAGCGCCGCCGCCCTTCTCACATCAGCCATCGAGGTTCCCTTCTTCGGCATCGTCAGCTCACCGGCCCTTCGCGTCGGCGCGACCAGCTCTCAAGACGAGCGTCCTGCTCGCCGCGGCGCGCGACTTGGAGACACGGACGACGATCCGCACCCGCAGCCGGCCGCTCCTTCCCAACTGGCGCCGAGCCGCCCGCGAGAGGCGCAACGGCACTCGGGCGGTCCCAGCCCGCCGCGCCGTGCGCTTCGACGAACCGACCCGAACGGTCCGGCGCCCGACCCGAGCCGTCGCGGAAGCGCGCACCGTCCCGGCGCCCCACACCCGCACCCGCAACGTCACCCTCCCCGTCCGCGCGAAGCGCACCAACGCCGACCGGCTGATCGCGCGCAGCGCGAGCCGCGCCGTCAAAGCCCTCCGCGCACCGTTGCCCGGGCCCGAGAAGCTCTCGCTCCCGGCGGTCGACGACGTGGGAGGAGCGCTCGGCGGCGACTGACAGCCATCGCCCTCGCACTCCCGCCGCGGCACGGACAGGAAGCCGCCGCCGATCCTGGCGTTGTAGAGGTCGTGAACCGCATCGCCGTCGCTCGGAGCGAGCTTGTCCTGAGACACGAAGAACGCGTTGGTCCCGGTCGCGTCCGTTCCCTGGAACGACGACCACTCAGGTCCGGTCCCACGCGAGACCAGCTCCACCTCACCGTCGCGCCAGCGATAGGCGTCCATCACGCCGACACCGTTGCTGTCACCCGGCACCAGCGCCGCCGACGTGTCGAAGAACACGTACCGGCCGTCCTCCGACATCGCGCGCTTCTCCACCGTGCGGCCGGCGCCAGCCTGGCAGTAGGCCGTGAAGCCCGCCGCATACGAGCCCGGAGCGTTCGGACTCGTGGAGACGTGATCGAGCTGCCCCGCCCCACCATTCGCGGCGGCGTCGTAGCGGTACACCTGCGCATCGCCTCCGGCTGGACTCCCCACGAACGCCAGGAAGCGCCCGTCGTCCGAGATGTCGGCGCTGAGGCATTCTCCCGTCTGGAAGCCGGACAGGAACTGGAAGCCGGCGACGCCCCCACCCATCTGCCCGGTCCCAGAGCCGACGGTCCCGGTCCACACCGTCCGCGTATCTCCGTCGTCCCAGAGTCGGACGTCGTCGCCGCTCTGGTAGTAGAGCCGCGACCCGTCGCTGTCGGCCACGCCCGTCGTCGTCGCTCCCGTAGGCGCGTCGGCGAGCCACTGGAGCGACGCCGCCCGGGAGTCGTACAGATAGAGGCCGCCGCTGGCGGGAGCTCCCGGCGTCAGATCGCCGTCGGCGACGAAGAACACCCGCGAGCCGTCCTCGGCCGCGTCCACGTAGCGGACGCCGCTGGCGCTCGGCGCGGAGACCGGCACGTGACCCGGGGCGGGTGCGGAGAGCTCGACCGTCTCGCTGCCGTCCACGCGCATGTAGAGCGCGCCGCCCCCAACTCCGCGGAAGGCCGGCGCCGGGTTCTGGAAGAAGATCCGCGAGTGCCCGTCAGAGCCGTCGGAGATCGCGTTTCGCATCGCCTCGCCGGTGTTCGTAACGCTGTCCCCGGCCGTGGGCCGCCCTCCGCCGAGCGATGCGTTGGCGCCGTTGAGCAGCGTCAGCGTCGTATCGTCGGTCCGGTTGACGACGCGCAGCGTGCCAGCACCGCCGTTGGCGCCGTCGTCGACCCACTCGTAGAGGATCCGGTTCGACCCGGGCGGCAGCGCCGCTGCGGGACCGAGGCGGCTCGTCGAGTTGAACACGACGTGCCGGCCGTCGGGCGACATCCCCAGGAACCAGGGCTGACCGGCCGCGCGGCCGATACAGATGTTGAACGCGGTAGCGTCGGCGATCCGCTGCTCCGTTCCGTCGGCGCGGTGGACCCAGAGCGCGCCGTAGGGCTCGGAGGTGCAGTCCCAGTAGACGAATGCCCGTTGGTCGGGGGTGTTGTTGCGCAGCAGCGTGTCGGTGGCCGCGGGCGAGCCCGCCCCGATCGCGTTCATGCCGTTGAACCGGAGCAGCCCGGTCGTCTCCCAGCCCCCGGCCGTGCGGGTTCCCCGCGCGCCCGACCATCCGCCGGAGCCGGCCGAGGCAAACGGGAACGTCGACTCGTAGGTGACCGTCTGACCATCGCCCGACACGCTGAGGTGGATGTCGGGGCGGGAGTTCTTGCCGATCGCGTAGCCGTGCTTCTGGGTGGGCGAGACCTGCTCGTAGGCGCGACAGTCCGGGGCCTCGGCGCTCTGCTGGGCGCGCACCGCCGCGTTCGAACACGCGCCGGCGACCGCGGCGGTCGTGAACGTGCGGTCTGCGCCCTCGCTGCGTCCGGTCGGGTTCTCGGCGACCAGCCGGTAGTGATAGGTCGTGTTCGGGAGCAGAGCATGGGCCGGGACCGACACGATGGCCGTTTCGAGGCCGCTTGCTCGGCCGTCCCTGGCAGTCGGCAGCGAGGTCCCGTAGGCGGTCGAGGTTCCCAGCTCGAAGTAGTAGGTGGTGGGCTCGTCGTTGGCGTTCAACCGGCCGCGCAGCCACGCGCTCGTGCCATCGACCCGAGCTGCCGCGATCGTCTCGACCGTGGGCGGACCGACCGGCGTGCGGAACGTCTCGACCGCCGACTCGTCGCTTCCATCGGCGCTGTCGACCAGGAGCTTGACTTCGTAGTCGCGGTTCGGCGCGAGGTCGGAGACCGCGGCGCTGACCGGGACCGGGTCGGTGCCCGAGCCCGCGCTCTCGGTGGATGTCGACGTCCAGGAGCCACTGCCGGTCCGGTACTCGAAGCGGTAGCTCGTCTCGTCGCCATTGGGCTCCACGGTGCCATGGAAGGTCGCGGTCGTTCGGGTCACGTCGGTGGGACTGGCGATCGTCGCGACCGGCGGGACCGGCGGTGGCGGCTCCTCGAACACCCAGCCACCGGTCGGGCCCCAACCGTCGTTCAACGGCTCGTCCGTGACGGCATAGATACGAGTCGAGTCGCCGCCCACGGCCGCG
>CAZXBB010000192.1:0-13491 GCA_964638815.1 uncultured Isosphaeraceae bacterium | reverse complement strand
CGACCGCGTCCGCGTGCGCGACCGCGACCGTGTGCGCGACCGCGTGCGCGACCGTGTGCGCGACCGCGACCGCGAAGGCACCCGAACCCGAACCCGCGCCCGCACCCAAAAAGTCACCCCCCCCGCAACCCCCGCGCAATCGTCCGCGTCGCCTCCCCCCGATGGGACCGCGCGTTCTTCGCCTCGGGTGACAGCTCGGCCGACGTGCATCCCGCGTCCGGCAGGTAGAGCAGCGGGTCGTACCCGAAGCCGTTGCTTCCCGCGGGCCGGTCGGTGATGATCCCCTCGAACGTCCCTTCCGCCTCCGCGACGATCGTCCCGTCCGGGTCCGCGACGCACATCGCGCACACGAACCGCGCCGTGCGCTCCCTTTCCGGAATGTCCGCCAGCTCGCGCAGCAGACGCTCGTTGTTCGCCCGGTCGCGCTCCGCCCGTGTTCCGCCTGCGCCGGCGTAGCGGGCCGAGTGCACCCCCGGCGCGCCGCCGAGCGCGTCCACCGCGAGCCCGGAGTCGTCCGCGAGGCACCGCTCGCCGATCGCCCGCGCGTAGTAGACGGCCTTCAGCCGCGCGTTGGCCGCGAACGTCGCGCCGTCCTCCTCCGGCTCCGCAGGCGCCGCGTCGAGCGTGTCGAGACCGCGTACCTCGACCCCGATCGCGCCCAGGATCGCGCGGACCTCCTCGATCTTGTGCGGGTTGGAGGTGGCGAAAAGCACGGCGGGGGAGCGGGCGGAGAGGACGGCTCGGGAAGGACGGCTCGGGCAGCAAGCGTCGGGCAGCGAGCGTCGGGCAGCAAGCGTCGGGCAGCAAGCGTCGGGCGAAGGATAACCCCTCACGGCCCGCCCGCGATGAACAGCCGCTCCAGCACCTGCTTCACGAACGGCACGTACAGCGTCGCCAGGACCCCCGCTGCGAAGAGTGCCACGGTCGCGAGCACCACGCGGTCCTCTCGGAGGGCGGCGAGGGGGCTGTCCGACGCGCCCCGACGCGCGCGGCGATAGAAGCGGTGGATCGCGATCATCACGAGGGGGCTCAGCATCGCGAAGCCCGTCGCGCGGGGCCCGAAGAGGATGTGGGCGTGCTCGGAGAAGGCGTACATCAGGTAGGTCACGATCGCCACGACGGCGCTCACGACGAGGAGCCAGTCGAGCTCCGCGCGGTCGTCGTAGCCGGCAGGGCTCTTCCAGCCGTCGCGGGCGCCCCCGGTCTCCGCCGATACGAGATCGCACATGCGCTTGATGAATCCGAGGTAGAGACACAGGAAGAACACGCACAGCACGAGCCATGCGGAGATCTGCACCTCGATCGCCACCGCGCCGGCCGTCGCCCGCAGCGCGAACCCCGTGGCGACGGCGACGACGTCCACGAGCATGACGCGCTTGATGCCGAGGTTGTAGAGGAGCTGCACGACGCCGTAGGCGAGAAGGTTCGCGACGAGCGGCCTGTTCACGAGTGCCGCGACGACGAGCGCCGCCGCGATGAGCGCGAGGCCGAGACCGATCGCCACCCCGGGGAGCACCTCCCCGGACGCGACGGGGCGCCGCCGCTTCACCGGGTGATCCCGGTCGCGCCGGGCGTCGAGTACGTCATTGATCGCATAGAAGCCGGACGAGATCAGGCAGAAGGCGGCGAACGCGCACGCCGTCGCCACGATCTTGTCGCCCATCGGCTCCCCCCACGAGCCGGCCGCCCAGAAGACGATCGCCGGCAGGACGAAGACGTTCTTGATCCAGTCTCCGGGTCGCATGAGCCGGATGAGGGGCATGAGCATCGTGGGTGAATCCTCCCTCGCGTGCTGACGATTACGAAGGTGTCCGAGGCGGGGATCGCGGGAAGGTGGCCGCGAGACCGTTATCGGCTATACAAGAGGGGGTCCGTCAGGCGGTCGCGGGCTCGGCGGCGCGCGATGCTCCGGGCCGATCGGCCCCCGGTCCGGCGGCGGCTCGTGGTATTCTCTACGCCGTCCCGCCCCCCTCTCGCGCGAGGTTCCCATGGTCAGCGCCCGCACGTTCGCCCCGGCTTCCCGCACGATCCGGCTCAAGATCAGGAGGCAGGACGGCCCGGACCGGCCCGCGCGGTGGGAGGAGTTCGACGTTCCGGTGGAGACGGGGGCGAATGTCATCGCGTGCCTCCAGACCGTCGCGACGACTCCCGTGACGATCGACGGACGGCAGACGACGCCCATCACGTACGACGCCAACTGCCTCGAGGAAGTGTGCGGCGCGTGCACGATGGTGATCAACGGCACGGTCCGGCAGAGCTGCAGCTGCCTCGTCGATGCGTACGCGCCGAAAGACGGCGACGTCATCACGCTCGAGCCGATGAGCAAGTTCCCGGTGGTCCGCGACCTCATGGTCGATCGCCAGCGACTCTTCCACAACATCGCGCGCGTCAAGGCGTGGGTGCCGATCGACGGCACGTACCACCTCGGCGCCGGCCCACCCGACACGCCGCAGCGTCAGCAGCTTCGCTACAAGATGAGCGAGTGCATGAGCTGCGGCTGCTGCCTCGAGGCGTGCCCGCAGTTCAGGCTCGAGCCCGCCCCCGCCGACTGGGACCACGCGTTCATCGGCGCCCATGCCATAAGCCAGGCGCTGCTCTTCAACGAGCATCCGACCGGCGCGGAGCTGGCGGATGATCGCCTCGAGACGCTCACGGGACGGGGCGGCGTCAGCGATTGCGGGAATGCCCAGAACTGCGTCAAGGTGTGCCCGAAGGAGATCCCGCTGACCGAGTCGATCGCGGCGATCGGGCGGGCGGCGACGGTGCACTCGTTCAAGCGCTTCTTCACCGGTCGCTGAGCACCCCGGAGGGGCCTCGCGTCGCCCCTGAGGGGCCCGGGAATGCCCTCTTCGAGGCTTTTGCGCTGGACCCGCCCTCCGGCGCTGGGGTATCCTTGTGGCTCGGGATTCGCCAGGGGGGTGGCGGGCGCGAGCAGGAGGCGCATCGATGGTGACCACCCAGCTCACCGGCACCGCGGTCGAGGACTTCGAGGCTATCTACGCGGAAGCGGCGCGCGATCACGCGCGCGTGCCCTGGGCCCGCCGCCGTCCGCACCCCGCACTCGTCAACTGGCTGAACGCCGTCGCGCCGTCGCTGGTCCGGTGCGGCGCCCGCGTCGCGGTCGTGGGTTGCGGGCTCGGCGATGACGCGCGGGAGCTCATGAGCCGCGGGTACGAGGTGACGGCGTTCGACTGCAGCGAGACCGCCGTGGAGTGGGCGAAGGAGATAGACCCCGGCGTCGCCGATTCGTTCCACGTCGCGGATCTCACCGACCTGCCGCTCCGCTGGCGGCATCGCTTCGATCTCGTCGTGGAGATCAACACGATCCAGGCCCTGCCGCCGGACCGGCGGGAGGCGACCTGCCGCCACATCAAGGATCTCCTGTCGCCGCACGGCTACCTCCTCGTGATCTGCCGTGGCGCGTCGGAGCCGGTCGCCCCCGACGACGGTCCCCCGTGGGCGCTGACGGAAGACGAGCTGGCAGTCGTAACCACCGAGGCGGGCCTCGTCGTCCAGGGCTCGGTGACGACGTTCCTCGATAACGAAGTGCCGCCGGTGATGCGGATGCGGGGCCTGTACAAGCGAGGTTGAGCTACACTCGCCCGCATGCCCCTGGAATTCAAGCACGCGACCCTCGACAACGGTCTCACCGTCATCGGTGAGGCGAATCCCGCCGCGCACACCGCCGCGATCGGCTTCTTCGTCAACACGGGCGCCCGCGACGAGGACCCCGCCGTCATGGGGGTCAGCCACTTCCTCGAGCACATGATGTTCAAGGGGACGGAAACACGCACCGCCGCGGACGTGGATCTGGACTTCGACGGCATCGGCGCGAACCACAACGCGTTCACGACGAGCGAGATGACCGCTTTCTGGTGTCACTGCCTGCCGGAGCACCTGCCGCGCGGCGAGGAGATCCTCTCGGACATCATGCGCCCGGCGATCCGGGCGAATGACTTCGACGACGAGAAGAGCGTGATCCTCGAAGAGATCGCGATGTACCGGGATCAGCCGTTCTGGGTGCTCTACGAACGCGCGCAGGAGGTGTACTACGGCGCGCACTCGCTCGGCCACCGCGTGCTCGGCACGAGCGACACGGTGCGCGACATGCCGCACGACCGGATGATCGACTACTTCGCGCGACGCTACGCGTCCGACAACACCGTCGTCGCGCTCGGGGGCCGCTTCGACTTCGACGAGATGACCGATCGCCTGGCGCGGCATTGCGGCGACTGGGCCCGCGGCGAGCCGGGCCGCGCGTACCCCGCCATCGCGCCGAGGCGCGAGGACTTCACCGAGCAGTCGGCGAAGGCGAACCGTCATTACACGCTCATGCTCGCCCCCGGCCCCGCGATGGACGACGACCGGCGTTACGCGGCGGGGATGCTGATGAGCATCCTCGGGGAGGGCGACGGCTCGCGTCTCCACTGGGCGCTGGTCGAACCCGGGCTCGCCGACGAGGCCGTGGCCGAATACGACGGCCGCGACCGGACTGGCCAGCTCCTGCTCTTCGCGTGCTGCCCGCCGGGCGAGGGCGGGAAGGTCGAGGCGATCCTTCGCCGCGAGGCTGCGGGCCTCGTCGATTCGCTCACCGAGGACGACCTCGTCCGCGTCCGCAGCCGCGCCGCCACGGCCGCCACGCTCCATGGCGAGCTCCCCTCCGGCCGCATGCGGCGTCTCGGACGCGTCTGGACGTACATGGGCGAGTACCGCTCGCTCGAGGCCGAGCTCGAGCGCATCGGGCGCGTCACGCTGGATGAGCTGCGCGCGGTGGCGGAGAGCTTCCCGTGCGAGCCGCTCGTCGTGGGGCGTCTGAGGCCGGGGCCGGGACCGGGACCAGGGCCGGGGCCGGGGCCAGGTCCGGGACCAGGGCCGGGGCAAGGGCAGGTGTGATCGCGGATGGCCGGCGGCCGACCGCCGGTTACGCCGCGGCCTTCTCGTCAACCCGGAACACGCGGACGCAATTGCGCCCGCCGTCCTTCGCCGCGTACAGCGCGCGGTCGGCCGCCTTGAGCAGCAGCGAAGCGCTGGTGAGCACGTGCGACGTGCTCGCGTCGCAGACCGCCGCTCCGGCGCTGACCGTCACCGGCACCGGATCGTCGGTGCCGATGCTCATCGGCTCCTTCTCGACCGCGATCCGCAGCCGCTCGGCGATCGCCGCGGCGTCGCGGATCGTCGCGCCGGGCAGGACGACGGCGAACTCCTCGCCGCCGTAACGGCAGACGAGATCGATGCCGCGCACCGCCCGGGTCAGGCGACGCGCGAGCTCCTTGAGCACCTCGTCGCCGGCCTGGTGACCGAAGGTGTCGTTGAACTTCTTGAAGTGATCCACGTCGGCGAGTATCAGCCCGACGGAGCCCTTGAACGACTTGGCCTGGTCGAACCGCTGCAGCAGCTCGTCGTCGAAACGCTTGCGGTTGCCGACGTTCGTGAGGGCGTCGGTCAGCGCGACGCGGCTCAGCTCGTCGTTCGTCTTGCGCAGGTCCTCGGCCTCGCGCGCCTGCGCGAGCTGGTGCTCCATCGACGCTTCCTGCGCCTCGGCGAGGATCCAGTTCACGTCGAGCGGACCGCCGGTGCTGACGTCGAAGAGCTTGCCGAGCTCCCGCGAGTCCTCCACGACGCTGGTCGCGATCTGCCGGATGCGCTCCTCGTCGATGCCGAACCACTCGGCGGCGCGGGCGTTGACCTCCGCCCGCGTCGCGATCGTGTTCGGATACATGATGGCGAGCGCGATCTCGGATCCGAGCGCCACGGTGCGGACGAGGTCGAACCCGGCGTCCTCGAGATCGTGGTGGTGCCGGATCGCCGCGACGATCTGCGGGGGCAGACGCCAGCGCATCCCCAGCTCCGCCCCGACGGTCGCATGATCGAAGCCCAGCTCGCGTCGCTCGATCGCCGGCAGACGCCGGTGGTCGCCCTCCGCCTCCCGGACGATCGCGTCGTACTCGCTGCGGCTCGCCGCGTATATCGCGAGCATGCCGAGATCTTGCATGAGCGCGGCCGCGAAGGCCTCCTCCGGGTCCGAGGCGCCGCACGCCGCGAGTCTGCGGGCGGCGGCCGCGGCGAAGAGACACCGGCGCCAGTAGTCGTTCAGACCGTCGTCACGGTCGCCCTCGCCCGCGACGCTCACGAGGCTGAAGCCCAGGACGAGCGACTTGACGGTCGTGCGCCCCATCATCGCGAGCGCGCGTCCGATCGTCGGGCACGGATTCGGCAGCCCGTAGTAGCTGGAATTGATGGTCTTCAGGATCTTCGCCGACAGCGCCGGATCGTTCTGCACGACGGCCGCGATGTCATCGATGGCGGCATTGTCGTCCCTGGCCAGCTCCAGGACCCGCATCGCGACCGCGGGCAGCGACGGCAGGTTCGGACACGCCAGAACGTCCTCGATGTGGATTCGACCCATCGTCAATCGCCTCCAGCCGCGGCGCAGGCTCCGCGCGCAGCCGCGCGGCAGTGCCCGAACCGCGGAGCAAGGCAGCGATCGTGGATGCCTGAACTCGGTTTCTCTATCGTCCCTTGCGGGATATATCGTCACGCCGGCCGGGCCGCTCAAGAACGATCGGCCGCGTCGCGTTCGGCGGCGGCGTCGAGGTCCGAGAACGCCCAGCGCATCGCCGGGATTTCCGCCCCGACGAGCTCGCGACAGTACGCGGCGAGGAGACGGTTCGCGCGGTCCACGGACCTCGGATCGCAGTCGGCGACCGGCGCGCGGCGCGCGGCCGTCCGCAGCACGTCGATGGTGCCCGGACGGACGCGCCAGCAGGCCGGCCCGCTCGCGCTGCCCGTGACGCCCCCCGCCCGGGCGCTGAAGAACATCGCCGCGTCGTGCCCGTCGAGCGTCGCGCCGGTCTCGACGTCCCGGTCGAGCTCCGGGCGGTAGCCGACCTCCTCGAGCAGCCGCCACTGGAGGCCGAGCAGCACCGGCCCGCAGTCGGTCACGCGCGCGAGCGTCGTGAGCGCCGTGTCGAGCGCGTCGAAGAGGGCCGGGTGCGGATCGTGGTCGGTGAGGAGGTGGTGCACCAGGTCGGCCATGTAGAGCCCCGCGCGGTTGGCGTCCAGCCGCTGGCGCAGCACGCGGTAGGTCTCCTGGAGGTGCCACGCCGTCAGCGTCGCGAGATCGCGGCCCGGCTTGACGATCGCCACGACCTGGCCCCGCGTGAGCACGTCCAGACCCCCCGAGAACATGCCACGCTCACGCTTGGCGCCCTTCGCGATGCCGCGCACGATGCCGTGCTCGCGCGTGAAGAGGCTGACGGTCTGCGAGGTCTCGGAGAAGTCCCAGCGGCGGATGACGACGGCGATGTCGGTGATGGAGGGCATGGGAATCGGGCCGGCAGTCTTTCGGTATACTCAATCCATGAGCACCACGGAAGGCGACCAGGTCGGCAGGATGCCCCGTCGGACCCGCATCATCGCGATGCTCAACCAGAAAGGCGGCGTCGGCAAGACGACGAGCGCCGTCAACCTCGGGGCCGCGATCGCGCAATTGGGGAAACGCGTCTGCCTCGTCGATCTCGATCCGCAGGCGCATCTTACGCTGCACCTCGGCATCGACGCCGCGCAGATCGCACACACGGTGTACGACGTGCTCATCGACCCGGAGCGCGCCGCCGAGGAAGCCGTCATCGAGGGGGCGCGCCCGAACCTCGACACGCTGCTCGCCGAAGTCGACCTGGCCGGCGCGGAGACGGAGCTCACGACCGTCGCGGAGCGAGAAAGTGTGCTCAAGCGCAAGCTCGCGCCGATCGTCGATCGCTACGACCTCGTCATCATCGACTGCCCGCCGAGCCTCGGCCTGCTGACGCTCAACGCGCTGACGTGCGCGACGGAGATCGTCGTGCCGATGCAGGCGCACTTCCTCGCGCTCCAGGGCGTCGGACGGCTGCTCGAAACCGTCGGTCTCGTCGGGCAGTCGGTCAACCCTCGCCTCCGCGTCTCGGGGATCATCCTGTGCATGCACGAGGGGCAGACGACGCTCGCCCGCGAGATCGTCGCGGACCTCGACGAGTTCTTCCGTGCCGCCCGCACCGAGGACGTCCCGTGGCGCGACTGCCGCGTCCTGCGGCCGCCCATCCGCCGGGACATCAAGCTCGCCGAGGCCCCCAGCTTCGGGCAGACGATCTTCGACTACGCGCCGTGGTGCCGCGGCGCGCTCGACTATCGGAAGCTCGCCGAGCATCTGCTCAAGGCCGGACCCGATTCGAACCGGCCCGCGCCCGCCGCCGTACCGACGATCACCATCGAGCCGAAGTCGATCACGAGTCCGAGCGCGAGCCCGCCCGTTGAGCAGCCTGGCAACGTCGAGACCCGCTGAGACGCCGTCCCCGGAGATCGCCAGCCACGCCCGCGCGCTCGCCCGGCCCTGGCGCATCGCGTTCCTCGTCTACCTGCTGGCGATGACGACGGGCACGCACTGGCCGCGCCTGCGTTTCGGTGCGGAGATCCCGGCCACCGACAAGACGATCCACATGTTCGCGTTCGCGGGGCTCACGTTCCTCCTGTGGCGCGCGCGCTGGGTGCGGATGTGGCCCGCCGCGGCGATGCTCGTGCTCGCGTGGGCGATCGTGGACGAGTTCACGCAGGGCATTCCGGGGCTGGGACGCACCGTCTCGCCGGACGACATCACGGCGGACGTGCTCGGGGTCGCGGTCGCTGCGGCGTTCCTCTGGTCGATCCGCCGCGTGGGCGGCGGGCGTGAACGGCGGGCATACGCCCTGCGGGCGTACGGATTCGATCATGCGTTTTCGCGCGGGCGCGCCTGGGGGCTGCTGTCGGGCATCGTCGCCGCGGGCATCGCCGCGATCGCGGTGGCGTGGCCCCTCACGGAGCCGGCGGTGACGGCGGCGTTCATCCGCGGCACGGCGGTGGTGGTGAGCGTCGCGGGAATCGTCGCGACGCTGGTGCTGTGGCGCCGGGGCGTGAGGGCGGTCGCGGACACGCGACGCTGCTTCGCCTGCGGCGCGCCGAACGCCGACCGCGCGCGCGGCGACGCCGCGGGCGGACGCTGTCAACGCTGCGGATCGCCGCTCGACGCCGGGCAATGGACGTTGCCTGAGCGGGCGCCGCTCCGCTGGCGTTCGTTCGCGGCCCCGCTCGCCAGGCTCGCGGGCGCGATTGCGGTCGCGGCCCTCGCCTTCGGCGTCGCCGCGCAGGCCGTCGCGATGCTCCTCGACGCGGATCCTGCGCCGACCGCCACCGCCCGCATCGCGCGTCTCGTCGAGGCGATCCCGCCGCGGCTCGCCCGCACGCTCGTGATCGGTGGCCTGCTTGTGGCGGGCTTCCTGTTCACCGGCTGGCACCGGGCCGCGGCAGCGAGGCGGGAAGGCGACGAGGGGGCGGAGGGCTCGCGTTCGCGCATCGACACGTAGTCCGTCGCCCTGTTCATTCGTCGCTCCATCGCTCCGTCGCTCCATCGTCCGATCGCCCGATCGCTTCGTCGCTATCCTCCCCGCTCGCTATCCTCCCCCCCATGTTCCGGCACGCGCGCACCGTCTCGCTGCTCACGATCGCAAGCCGGCTCACCGGCCTGGCGCGGGACGCGTCGTTCAGCCGGGTGTTCGGGACGAGCGTCGTCATGGATGCGTTCCTCTTCGCGTTCATGATCCCGAACCTTTTTCGGCGGCTCTTCGGCGAAGGCGCGCTGACCGCGGCGTTCCTGCCCGCGTTCACGCGTCTGGACGCGGACGATCCCGCGACGGCCCGCCAGCTCGCGTCGATGCTCGTCGCCTGGCTGGTCACGGGTCTCGGCCTGGCGGTGCTCGCGGGCGAGATCGCTCTCTTCTTCGTGTCGGCGGCGGACGACCATTCGAACGTCGCCGTGCTGCTGCTGATGATCATGCTGCCGTACATGCCGATGGTGTGCACCGTCGCGTTCCTCGGCGCGATGCTCCAGGTGCGTGGCCGGTTCGGACCGACGGCGGCGGCGCCGATCGTGCTCAACCTGTGCATGATCGCGGCGACGCTCGGCACGCCGTGGCTGCTCGGCGCAGCGGCGGACGATCCGCAGCGCGGGCGAATCGTGCACATCGGCGCGGTGGCGGCCGCCGTCCTCGTCGCGGGCGTGCTCCAGGTCGGCTGGTCGCTCTTCGCGTTGCGGGAGAGACCGTGGTGGACGCGCGAGCGTGGCGCGGCGCGGGGGCCGGCGCTCGGCGTCCTCCGGCAGGCGATGCCGATGATCCTCGGGCTCGGCGTGCTCCAGTTCAACACGTTCTTCGATGGCCTCATCGCCAGCTACCCGACGTCGGTGGGGCCGACCATCGCGGGAATCGACTACCCGCTCGGGACGGGGGCGATGGCGGCGGTGAGCTACGCACAGCGGCTCTACCAGTTTCCGCTGGGCGTCTTCGGCATCGCGGTCGCCACCGCGATCTTCCCGGCGCTCGCACGGGTGGCGAACGACGATGCAGCCTTCCTCGACACGGTGCGACGCGGGCTGCGTCTGGTCATCTTCATCGGGCTGCCGGCGAGCCTGGGTCTCGTCCTGGTCCGGCAGCCGCTGACGGTCGTCGTGTTCGAAGGCGGCAGCTTCACCGCCGACGACTCGGCGCGCGTCGGACGCATCCTGCTCGGCTACGCCCCCGCCGTCTGGGCGTACTCGATGATGCACATCCTCACGCGCGCGTTCTACGCGCGCGGCGAGTCGGCAGCGCCGGTGAAGGTCGCGATCGCCGTCGTCGCGCTGAACCTCACGCTGAACTGCACGCTCATCTGGACGCCGCTGCGCGAGTCGGGGCTGGCGTGGTCCACGGCAACCTGCTCCGTGATCCAGGTGGTGTCGCTCGCGGTGCTGCTGCGGCGGCGGCTGGGGCCGATCATCGACGGGACCGTGCGCGCGAGCTGGCTCCGGTCGGCCGCGGCGACCGCGGCGATGACGGCGTGCCTGCTCGCGGCGTGCTCGTTCCTGCCGCAGGCCGCGACGTGGTCGGGGGCGTTGATCACGCTGGTCGGCCTCGTGACGCTGGGTGGGGCGGTGTATGTCTCGGCGGCGCTGTCGCTTCGCATGCCGGAGCTGAGGTGGGCCGCGGGCCGGGACGCCTGAATCGCCTGCCGGCGATCGCGACGGATCAATTGTCGAGTCGTCAACCGGACACGCGGCGGCACGATCCGTGATTCGACCGCTATGATCTTCGCAGGATGCCCGAATGGACTCTCGGAATCCTGGCCCTCGTCATCGGCGGCGCCCTCGGCGCCGCGGTGACGGCCCTCCTGCTCGCCGCCCGGCGTCGCGTCGTCGAGATCGATCGCGCCGACGCCCGCACGCGCGCCGCGATGCTCGACCGGCAGCTCGCGGAGCGCGGCGCCGACATCGACCGCGTACGGGCCGAGCTCGCCGCGGTGCAGACGCGGCGTGAAGAGGCCGAGCGTCGCCTCGCCGCGTCGGCGGAGCGCATCGACACGCTGGAGCGCGCCGAGACGCGACTCAGGGAGTCGTTCCTCGCGACCGGAAGCGAGGCGCTCGAGGCCAACTCGAAGCAGTTCCTCGCCCTGGCGACGAAGACCTTCGAGGGGCTCATGATCGAGGCGAAGGGCGACGCCGAGCGGGGAAAGCAGACGATCGAGAGCATGGTGCGGCCGATCCGCGAGCTGCTGGAGAAGCAGACGGTCGCCGTCACCGAGCTCGAGAAGCGACGCGAGGTCGCGTACACGAGCCTGAACGAGCAGATCCGGCAGATCGCCTCGTCGCACGGCGAGCTGCGGGCGGAGACCGGACGCCTCGTCACCGCGCTCCGCCGACCCGAGCAGCGCGGCCGATGGGGCGAGATGCAGCTCCGCAACGTCGTCGAGCTCGCGGGCATGAGCCGTCACTGCGACTTCCACGAGCAGCCGGCGACGGACGACCCGGAGACACGCGACCGGCCCGACATGATCGTCCGGATGCCGGGCGGCGGCGTGATCGTCGTCGACGCGAAGGTCGCGCTCGACGCCTACCTCGACGCGATCCAGCCGGACGCGGATCGCAACGCGGACCTCCGCCGGCACGCGGAGCAGGTAGAGCGTCACTTCAAGCGTCTCGCGCAGCGCCGGTACTGGGAGCAGTTCGAGCGCACGCCGCGGCTCGTCGTGATGTTCATGCCGCTCGAGTCCGCACTCGTGGCGGCGCTCGACGCGAAACCGGACCTGCACGCGGAGGCGATGAAGCAGCACGTGCTCATCGCGACGCCGACGCTGCTCGTCGCACTGCTGCACGCCGTCGCCTACGGATGGCAGCAGGAAGCGATCGCCGACAACGCCCGCGCGATCGCGAAGGTCGGCGATCAGCTCTACCGGTGCGTCGCGAAGTTCGCGGAGCACCTCGCGACCGTCGGAAAGGGCCTCGACAGAGCGGGTGACGCATACGACAACGCGGTCGGCTCGCTCGAGCGCACCCTCCTGCCGAAGGCGCGGAAGCTGCGTGATCTGCACGCGACGAACCAGCCGCAGATCGAGCCGCCGCCGCTCGTCAGGATCGAGACGCGCACCTTCACGGCCGCGGAGCTCGTCGGCGAACCGGACGAAGCCGGCGAGAGCGCCGGGCGTTGAGGCCGTGCGCGATGGGGGTGTAACGAACGTTCGGGGCCGTGCGCGATGGGGGTGTAACACGTGGTGCGGTGGTCTTTCGAACGTTCGGGGGGCTGCGTCTGAACTGCCTGCGGCTCCTTTGGGCATCTGGCCCGCTAACGACAAACCAAGGTGCGGCCCCTGTTCCCCCCCGAGTGAATTCGAATGCGCTGTTCGCCCATTCTCCAATTGGGTATTCCCGGCTCGAGTGCGAATTCAGAATCCAAGTGCCAATGCGACTCCACGTTCGAATCCCCGAAGCATCATGCACGCGGCCACGCATGTGCTGCGCGATGGAGGTGTGACGGACGTTTGGGGCAGTGCGCGCTGGGGGTGTGATGGACGTCCGGAGGGGTCGCGCCTTTGGCCGTCACGCGGCGACACTGCGTCCTGCAGCTCACACTTCGACGTTCCGACCCCTGCACTCGGACCCACACCCGCGCCCGGTGCAGGCGAGGGCGCCTGCACCACAACGACGACGCCACGCTTGTGGTGCAGGCGACCCCGCCTGCACTCGAACCCACACCCCCGCCCGGTGCAGGCGAGGGCGCCTGCACCACAACGACGACGCCACGCTTGTGGTTCCGACCCGCTAGCCCGCATTATGCATGAAGCGGGTCGGTGGGTGGTCGAAACGACGACCTGTTCAGGACGCGAGGCCGACGTCGGGGCTCACCAAGGCGTGCGCCGCGCAAACCAGCGCGGCAAGCCGATCGCGTGAGCGTTCGGGCCCGGCCGATGGCATATCCTCTCGATACGTCGAGGCTCGAACGAGCGCTCACGCGATTGGATCGCCCGCTGGACGACCCGGTTCATGCATAATGCCGGCTAGACCCACACCTGGCAGATCAGGTTCGGCTCCTTGAGCTTCCCCGTCAGCGTCCCCACCGTGGACGTCACGAACTTCACCTCGTACTGGGGGTGGGCGTCGAGCCACTCGTTGATGACCTG
>CAZXBB010000191.1:0-1562 GCA_964638815.1 uncultured Isosphaeraceae bacterium | reverse complement strand
CGGGGCACCGTCCTTCCGCACCGTCGCACGCCGGCGCGGGACCCGTGGTACGCGACGAAGAGATTGCCGCGGAACGATTCGGGGAACTGCCGCCCCCGGTAGAACGTCAACCCCATCGGCGCCGAATGCGGCGGGATCTCGAGCGTCGGTAGCGTGAACCCGTCGCAGCGTCCGCGTCCGTGGAACTCGGGGTCGGGTCTGAGCTTTCCCTCCGACGCATAGCAGTCGGGCCAGCCGTGGGACGCGCCGTCCTTGACCTCGGTGACGTGGTCGGGCGGCGCCCCGCCGCTCTTCCAGTCGCGCTCGTTGACGGTCGCCCACAGCGCGCCGGTGATGGGATGAAACGCTACTCCGACCACGCTGCGCAGGCCGCTCGCGAAGATCCGCTCGCGCGAGCCGTTCGCGTCGTAGCGCACGATCGTGGCGCGTCGGCGATCGCGCTCGCGGCAGACGTCGCACGAGGAGCCGACGGACACGTAGAGCGCGCCGTCCGGACCGAACGCGATGGTGCGCGTCCAGTGATGCTCGCCGGGCGGAAGACCGGACACCACGACGACCGGATCGCGGGCGGCGAGCGTGCTGGCGTCGTAGCGGAAGCGGAGAACGCGGCCGGACTCGGCCACGTAGAGGTCGCCCCCGCGGAAGGCGAGACCGTGCGGCAGCGTGAGGTCTCGCGCCACGGTGACGACGCCGTCGGCGCGTCCGTCCCCGTCGCGATCGGGCAGCGCGACGACGCGACCCTCGCCCGGCAGCGTGGCCACGAGCGTACCCGCGGGATCGATCGCCATCATGCGAGGCGCGCCCACGGGCCCGAGCGCGGCGGAGCGCGGTCCGCCGAGACCGGACGCGAAGACCGACATGCGGAAGCCCGGCGGCACCGTGATGCCGGCCGGCGTCGACGACGCCGGCGACGACACCCACGCGACTCCCGTCAGGAGCAGCCCGGCCCCGAACACGCGTCCCACCGCTATGGGAAGAACCCCCTTCCCGCCCTGCCCCATCCTCTGGTAGAGTGACCGGGAGAGCAACAGGGCTTTCCTTTAAGTGGGCCCCGCGAGGCCCGTAAGGAGAGAGGATGAGCAGCACCCCACCCGCGCGCCCTCGAGAGAAGGCGCAGGTCCTCGACGAAGCGGCGCTGGACCGCGCCCTCACCCGCATCGCCCACGAGATCCTCGAACGCAACGGCGGCGCCAAGGACCTGGCGTTCGTCGGCCTCCGGACGCGCGGCGTCACGCTGGCCCACCGGCTGGCCGCGAAGATCGCCCAGATCGACGGCACCACGCTGGCGGTCGGGACGCTCGACATCACGCTCTACCGCGACGACCTCGACATGCGCGGCGTGCCGGTCATCCGCGGCACCGACATCCCGTTCTCGATCAAGGACAAGACCGTGATCCTCGTGGACGACGTGCTGTTCACGGGCCGGACCATTCGGGCGTCGCTGGACGCCATCATCGACCTCGGCCGACCCAGGATGATCCAGCTCGCCATCCTCGTCGACCGCGGGCACCGCGAATTGCCCATCCGCCCCGACTACGTCGGCAAGAACCTGCCGACGTCGC
>CAZXBB010000190.1:0-4544 GCA_964638815.1 uncultured Isosphaeraceae bacterium | reverse complement strand
CGCGGCGGTCTCCCGGGAATCGGGGCGGGATCCCCGTCGGAACGCCGTCCCTGCCTCGATAAACTCGTTCAGCGCCGTTCGTTGATCCGGCGCGCAACACTCCAACCGGAGCACCATCATGGCCATTCGACCGCGAGCGTTCGCGACGCTGTCCCTGCTGGCCGTCGTCGCGGGGCCGGCCGCCGCCGACGTCATCCGCGTCGATGCCGCCGCGCCGGGCGGCGACGGCACCTCGTGGAAGGCCGCCTTCGCGGATCTTCAGGACGCGCTCGCGGCCGCGCTGCCGGGCGACGAGATCTGGGTCGCCGCCGGCGTCTACACGCCGTCCGAATCCGACGCCGAGGCCAGCTTCGTCCTCGCGGACGGCGTGGCGCTCTACGGCGGTTTCGCGGCCGTCGAGACGGAGCGCGCCGAGCGCGACTGGAGCGTGAACGAGACGATCCTGTCGGGCGACATCGGCCGCGACGACGTCGTGAGCCCGTGGCCCGGCGGTTGGCTCATCAACAGCGCGAACGTCGGGCACGTCGTCGTCGCGAGCGGCACGAGCCGGGACACCGTGCTCGACGGATTCACCGTCGCCGACGGCCATACGGGTCCGCCGGGAACGCCGGCCGGGGACCCGCTGATGTTCGGCAGCGGCGTCTTCATCATCGGAGGCAGCCCGACGATCCGGAACTGCCGGTTTACGCACAACCTCGCCGCGTTCGCGATGGGCGGCGGCGTCTACTGCCTCGACGGCAGCCCGCGGATCGAGGCGTGCACGTTCGTCGAGAATTACACGCACGGCGGCGGCGGCGGGGCGATCTTCGTCACCGGCGACAGCCGGCCGGAGATCACGGGATGCCTGATCCAGCGCAACATCGTCGTCGCCACGAGCGTCTCGAACCTGAGCGGTGACGGCGCCGGCATCGCCCTCTACGGCGATCATCCGGTCACGATCTCCGCCTGCACGTTTTCCGACAACATCGCCCGTCCGTTCTTTCCGGTCGGTGACGAGATCGGCTACGGCGGCGCTCTCTGGGTCTGGAACGGCGGGCTCACCGTGCGGGACTGCGCGTTCATCAACAACACCGCCAACTACGGCGCCGGCCTGATGGCGTGGGGTCCGACGCTGGTCGTGAACTGCCTGTTCCAGAACAACCGCGCTGTCGTGCACCCGAACGATCCCTATCCCGAGCTCGGAGGCGACGGGGCGGGGGTCATGGCATACTCGTTCGCCGCAACGTCGTTGGACCTCGTCAACTGCACGGTCGCGTACAACCGCGGCAAGAAATACGTCGGGGCAGTCGGCTTCTCGAACGCCGCGGTGAACATCTTCAACTGCATCGTGCGCGACAACACGGGAACGCACGAGGAGACGATGGGCACCTGGAAGGAGCAGGTCAACGGCTTCGGGGAGATCGCATCGAGCAACATCACGCACATCTTCGAGCCGCACGGGCCCGGCGAGGACCCGATCGACCCCGAGAACCTACCGGGCGTGATCGACGCCGACGCGCTCTTCGTCGAGCCGTCCCCGGACGGCGATCTCCGGCTCGCCGCCGGTTCGCCGTGCATCGACGCGGCCGACAATACGCTCGTGCCGCCGGGCACGACGCACGACCTCGACGGTCACCCACGGTTCATGGACGATCCGGATACGGACGACACCGGCGTCGGCAAGGCGCCGATCGTAGACATGGGCGCGTACGAGTTCGGCGTCGTCGGCAGGCCCGAGGACGTGAACGGCGACGGCGTCGTGAACTTCGCCGACATCCTGCTGGTGCTCGGCGCGTGGGGACCGTGCGCGGGCTGTCCCGAGGACGTGAACGGCGACGGCGTGGTGAACTTCACCGACCTGCTGCTCATCCTGGGCGCGTGGGGGTGAGCGGGGGCGGCCCGTGCACCTCGGCCGCGACGCGCGAGGCCGGATCACTCGTCGATCACTCGTCGATCACCCGTCCCTCACTCGTCCGTCACTCGTCGATCACTCGTCGATCTCGGTCGATCACTCGTCCCTCACTCGTCCGCCGAAGCCGCCGGTCCGACCACCGGCTGCACCCACGCCGTCTCCATGTCGCCCTCGGCGAACGGATCCGGGTGCGCGCGCGACGACACGACGCGCGCCCGCAGGTAGAGCAGGTCGTCGCCGAGCGCATACGCGGGCTCGGGGCCGTCCACTGTCGCCAGCACCTCCCCGATCTTCCCGGGCGTCCCGTCGTGCAGTCGCGTGCCGATGAAGCGGGTCGTGTACGTCACGCCGGGCTCGGTGCGGATCCGGATGCGCAGCCCTTCGTCGTCGGCGACGATCTCGTCGAGCTCCACGCTGCTCGACGCGTAGAAGTCGCCGCGACGCATGGCCGTGACGATCGCGTCCGGCGTGAGCGTCGCGGCGCGCACCCACACCCAGCCGCGACCCGGCCGGGCCGTCTCCTTCCGCCCGTGGTGATGATGGGCGTCGTCGGTCGCCAGCCCATAGAGGAGCCCGAGCCGCAGCGTCGTGAGGCGCAGCGTGAGTGCGACGTCCCACATGGTCTCAGTGTCCGGCGTGTCGGCGTCGCCGTGGTTCAGGACGCCCCGGTGCCCGTTGTACACCTCGAAGAACCGCTCGCCGCGGATGGACGCGACGTCCTCGGGCGTCAGCGAATGGCGAAAGTTGGGATGGTTGAGATGCGCGAGCACCGGGCGATCGTGCAGGTGCCCGTGCGCGATGACGGCGTCGATGTTGCGCTGGATCGTCTCGCGCACCGAGGCGCCGCCCTGCGGCGGGATCACATCCGCGAGATTGAGCCCGTTCACGTGAACCTCGTGCGCCCCGAACCGGTCGGTGATCTCCTCGCCCTGGATCATGATGAAGTCCCCGGGGCGCTCGAACTTCGCCTCGAGTTCCGGCAGGGTCTTGAGACGCATCTGCGACTGCCCGTCAACCTCGCGGACGTCGATCCACCCCGGCCCGAACCGCCGCTCGAGATCGTTGACGTCGCGCCGCCGCAGCGGCCGCCCGCCCTCGTCGGAGATCGGGAACCACTTCTCGCCCTGCGAGAGAATGTTGTGATCGGAGAGCACGAGGAAGTCGTACTCGTGCCGCACGTACCAGTCGATCACATGCTCGGGCGCGGCGTCGCCGTCGCTCCAGTAGGTGTGCGTGTGGGTGTTGCCTTTCCACCATCGAGCGGGCGCGAAGGGGGCGCCGGACGCGGCGCGGGCGGGGGCGCCGGCTGGGGCGCCGACCGAGGCGCCGACCGAGGCGCCGGCTGGGGCGCCGACCGAGGCGCCGGCCGAGGCGGGGGCCGGGCCGGGGCGGTCCGAATCGCGGGTCGAAACGCGGGCCGAATCGCGGTCGGAATCGCGGGCCGAATCGCGAGCCGAATCCCGGTCGGAATCACGGGCCGAATCGCGGGCCGGATCGCGGGCCGAAACACGGGCCGAATCGCCGGCCGGGGGTGCGACGGGCGGCGCGAACGCGATCGCGGTCGCGGCGACCGCACCGGTGATCGACAGCAGGGCGACGCGGAGGGAGAATCGGCTCGTCATGGCACCCAGTCTAACCCGCTGCGAGGGCGACCGAACACCGCACGATCGTGGCTGGCGCCCCCCGGCGCCACCCGGCGCCGCCCGGCGCCGCCCCGGCGCCACTCCGGCGCGACCCCGGCGTTGCAAGCAAGGCGCCGGTCGCTCCGGGTCGGCTGGAGATGCGGCCCGTCTCGCCACGCGCGCCGCAACGGGACGCTGCTATACTCCTGACCTTCGGGCCATTAGCTCAGTTGGCTAGAGCGCACGGATCACACCCGTGAGGTCACTGGTTCGAGTCCAGTATGGCCCATCCCCGCAGCCCCGTGGCCGTTGCACGGGGCTGCGTCTTTGCGCAAGTCCGCGCACGTGGCGGGGTTACCGTTTTGGCCCCTAACGGCGTGCGCTTCCGTGCGCGGCCGTGCGTGCGTGTGCTGCAGCGCATTCTGCAGCGCGCTGTTCCCCGCCGCACGCGCGAAGTGGTCGTCCGTGATCTGGAGATAGTGCTTGACCGCGACCTGGACGCTGTTGCCGATCCACGCCGTCACGACGTGCGACGGGAAGCTGTCCGCGAGTTCCGTCTCGCGTGTGGCCCGGAGATTCTGCCATGGCTTGGGCCACGGGTTCAGGCCCGCTTTCCGGATGATCTTGAGGAGCCGCGTGCGCAGGTTCACGCCCGCGGCGCGATACGTTGTGATGCAGTACTCCGCTCCCTCCGGCGCGTGTTCGAAGGCTTCGAGAAGGTACGGACGGAGCTCCGGGAAGATGGGGACGACCCGGCTTTCCTTGCCTTCGTAGTGCGCGGTCTTCGGGCTGGTGACGGTGAACCGTCCGCCCTGCCCGTCGATGTCGGACCACCGAAGCCCGAGCACCTCGGACGGCACACGCAGGCCGCCGTAGCGACCGAGGGCGAACAGCAGACGCCATTCGGCATCGGGGCAGGCCTCGAGCACCCGGGCGGCCTCTTCCGCGCTGACGAAGTAGAGGCGTCGCGCGTTGCCCTTGACCGTGGCGATCAGGCCGGCGAAGGGATTCTCGGCGATCAGGCGGTGCCG
>CAZXBB010000189.1:0-2015 GCA_964638815.1 uncultured Isosphaeraceae bacterium | reverse complement strand
GAACGCGTAGTCCTCGAGGAAGCCGCCGATCTTCGCCCGGCCCGCGCGGTAGGTGCGGAGCAGCCCCTCCGGCGTGCGCATCTTCGCGAGGATGAAGCCCGCCGCGCGCCGCGCGGCTTCGACGTACCTCGGCTCCCCAAGAACGCGTCCGCCGTCGGCCATACCGGCGATCATCAGCCCGTTCCACGCGGTCAGGACCTTGTCGTCGGTGCCGGGCTGGTCGCGCCGGTCGCGAACCGCCAGGAGCGCCGCGTTGACGCGCGCGACCCGCGCGTCGAAGGCGTCCGGCGTCATGCCCATGCGTTCGGCGAGGACCGCCGGCTTCGCGACGAGGTGGATCACGTTCTTCCGCCCGTCCTCGGGGTGGTGCGGATCCTGGAAGTTCGTGCCCCCGTCGAAGCCGTAGATCGCGAGGGCGAAATCGACGTCGTCTCCGCGTCCGGCGTCGGCGAGCGCCGCGCGCACCTGGTCCTCGGTCCAGACGTAGTTCTCGCCCTCGCGGTGGTTCACCTCGGCGTCCTGCGCGCTGTAGAACGCCCCCTCGGGCGACGTCATCTCGCGCAGCACGTAATCGAGCGTCTCGCGCAGGACCTCCGCGTAGAAGGGATCCCCCGTCCGCTCGTGCACTTCGGCATAGACGCTCGTGAGCTGTCCGTTGTCGTACAGCATCTTCTCGAAGTGCGGCACGAGCCACTGGACGTCGGTCGCGTAGCGGTGGAAGCCGCCGCCGACCTGGTCGTAGATCCCCCCGGTCGCCATGCGGTCGAGCGTGAGCAGCACGGCGGAGCGCGCCGCCGGGTCATCCCACGCGGAGTGCACGAGCAGCTCGAGGTTCGCCGGCATGGGGAACTTCATGCGCTGCCCGAAGCCGCCGTGCGTCCCGTCGAAGCCGCTGAGCAGCGTGGCAACCCCGCGGTCCACGTCGTCCATCCCGACCGGCACCGGGCTCGTCGTCTGCGCCATCTGCCGGCGCACCAGATCGGCCACCTGCCCGGCCTGGCCGTCGATCACGTCGCGTTGCGTCACCCACGCCTGCGCGATCTGCCTGAGCACGTTCTTGAAGCCCGGTCGGCCGTGCGCGTCCTCGCGCGGGAAGTACGTCCCCGCGTAGAACGGGCGCAGGCTCTCCGGCTCGAGCCACACCGACATCGGCCAGCCGCCGTTGCCGCGGTTGAGCACGTTGAGCGCCGTCATGTAGATGTCGTCTACGTCGGGCCGCTCCTCGCGATCGACCTTGATCGCGACGAAGAACTCGTTGAGGATCTCCGCCACGTCCTCCATCTCGAAGCTCTCGCGCTCCATGACGTGGCACCAGTAGCACGTCGAGTAGCCGACGCTGAGGAAGATCGGCTTGTCCTGCTCGCGTGCGGCGGCGAACGCCTCTTCGCCCCACGGGTACCAGTGGACGGGATTGTTGCGGTGCTGGAGGAGATAGGGGCTCGTCTCGTCACCGAGACGGTTGCCCGATCGGGCGACATTGGCGGGCGGTGTAGGCATGTCTGCTCCTGCCGGAGCCTGCGCGACGGGGAATGCAAGGGCGACGATGAGAAGAGGGACGCGCGGCATGACGGATGGTAGGCGGACGGGGATGCGGCCAGAGCTACAGCACGCGCTGCGCCCTCGGGAAGGACCCCAGGACCTTCAACGAAAGACAGAGCTCCCGCGCCGCCGCGATCGCCCCGATCATCGTCGCCTCCGATCGATGCGCATCGCAGTCGATGAAGAACGTGTACTCCCAGTTCGTCTGCCCGCTCGGACGCTTGTCGATGTGGCTGAGGTTAATCCGCGCGTCCCGGAACACCGCCAGCACGTCGACGAGCGCGCCGGGCTTGTGCGCGGTGACGAAGGCGATCGCCGTCTTGTCGTCGCCCGTGGGCCTGGCTTCCTGCTTCCCGATGATGAGGAACCGCGTGATGTTGTTCGGCTTGTCGGCGATCTGCTCGAAGAGCGGGTTGACGCCGTAGATCTCGCCGGCAAGCGTCGAGCCGATGGCCGCCGCGTGCGGCTCCCCCGCC
>CAZXBB010000188.1:0-11606 GCA_964638815.1 uncultured Isosphaeraceae bacterium | reverse complement strand
ACTCGGTGTTGAAGTCGTGCAGCAGCCGCGCCACCACCGGGGCGTCGGACGGGTCGGCCCACCGGACGTTCACGGACATGGGACAACGGTAGGGAGGAATCCGGCTGTCGGTGCGGGGGTTGGTGCGGGGGTTGGTGCGGGGGTCGGTGCGGGGGTCGGTGCGGGGTCGGACGGTGCTCACCGCCGACGGTCGGGGGCGTTGCAGGTTCCCCGGGCGTTGCTCCCTGTGCACCGGCCTGGCCGTGCACCGGCGTGACCTTTCATGCTGCTTTCCTGAAGGAGACCTGATGAAACGACTCACTTTGGCTGGCGGGGCGATCCTCATGGCCGCGAGCGTCGCGCACGGCGGCATGATCGATCCGTCCCTCGAGGCCGTTCTGCGGGACGCGGCGCCGGACCAGATCGTCTCGACGCTGGCATTCCTGTCGGTGCAGGAGGATCTCGAAGCGCTCACGGTGGAGATGGACCGGCGCCGAGCGTCGCTCCAGCACAGGCACGAGACCGTCGTGCGGGCGCTCCGGGAGACGGCGGCGGCAACGCAGGTCCATCTCGTCGCGCACCTCGGTGCGCTCGAGGCCGCCGGACGCGTCGCCGACTTCCACCCGTTCTGGATCTCGAACTCCGTGCGGATCGACGCCACTCCGGTCGAGATCCGCGCCCTCGCCGACCGGCCCGACATCGAGATCATCTACCCGAACTTCGAGATCGAGCTGATCGCGCCGGTCGCGGGCGCGACGCCCGCGCAAGGCGGCGGCGCGCAGGACGGCGGCCCCGAGCCCGGCGTTGTCGCAGTGCGCGCCCCCGAGGTGTGGGCGCTCGGCTACACGGGCGAGGGTGTGCTGGTCGCGACGCTGGACACGGGCGTCGACGGCAACCATCCGGCGCTCGCGAGCCGCTGGCGCGGCCTCGATTCCCGCTACGCCGGTAACCCGGACTGGGCGTGGTTCGATCCGGTCACGAATACGACGTTCCCGCAATCGTTCGGCAGCCACGGGACGCACACGATGGGATCGGTGTGCGGCGGCGCGCCGGGCGACGAAGTCGGCGTTGCGCCGGGGGCCGAGTGGATCCACGCGGGGGTCATCGATCGCGAGACGATCGCGCGCACGGTCGCCGACTCGAAGCTCGCGTTCCAGTGGATGATCGACCCCGACGGCGACCCGTCCACGAGCTGGGACGTGCCGGCCTCGTGCTCGAACTCGTGGCGTCTGGCCACGTACCACGGCGGCAAGTACGAGAACTGCTGGGACGGTTTGTGGTCGTATCTCGACGCCTGCGAGGCCGCGGGCACGGTGATCATCTTCTCGGCCGGAAACGAAGGCCCCGGCGCGACGACGATCGGCAAGCCGCCCGACCGCGCGACCGACGAGTACCGCACGTTCTCCGTCGGCGCCGTGGACGGCAACAACCCGAGCTGGCCGATCGCGAGCTTCTCCTCGCGCGGGCCGGTGGACTGCACCCCCGACGGCACTCAGGCGATCAAGCCTGAGATCTCGGCCCCCGGCGTCAACGTTCGCTCGGCCTTCCCGGGCGGCGGCTACTCCGGCTCGAGCGGCACGTCGATGGCCTCGCCGCACGTCAACGGCGTGGTGGCGCTCATGCGTCAGGCCAACCCGAACCTCGGGGTGAACCAGATCAAGCAGATCATCTACGACACCGCGTTCGACCTCGGCTCGAGCGGCAAGGACAACGCGTACGGCTACGGCATGATCGACGCCTACGAGGCCGTGCAGCAGGCGCTCATGCAGGGCGGTCTCGAGGGTGACGTTGACATGGACGGGGACGTGGACATCCGCGACCTTCTCGCCGTGCTCTCGGCCTGGGGACCGTGCGCGGGATGCCCTGAGGACGTGGACGGCAACGGCGTCGTGGACCTCGCCGACCTGCTCATGCTGGTGGCGAACTGGTCCTGACCGGCCGGCGCCCGAATCGGGATTCGACGGCCCACGGAGCCCGCTCCGTGGGCCGTTTTCGTCCGGCGTCATGACGCTCGGCGCAGGACCGGCGCGCCGTGGCGCACAGGGTGCGCGACCGGGGCCGTCGCGCGCGTCCAGGGGGGGTCCGCCGCACCGGCGTCCCGTTTGCTCACCGTACTCAAGGTCGACCCGGGGACGACCCGGGGTCGAGCCGGGGACGCCGGGGGACGCCGGGGGACGCCGGGGACGCGGGACGCCGCCGCCCCCGCGCGCGCCGTTTGCCCGAGGAGGCCCCATGCCCGTCGCCCGTCGCTTTGTCGCGATCGCCATCCCCGCCCTCGTCGCGGTCATCGCCTCCGCCGCCCGGGCCCAGTGCCCGGTCGAACGCGTGCTCGCGGAACGGACGGTCGCCGGCGACCAGCTCGGCGACGCAGTAGCCATCAGCGGCGACGTCGGCGTCGTCGGCGCGTCGCGGCACGACTTCCTGGGCAGCGCGTCCGGCGCGGCGTTCGTCTTCCGGTACGGACCCGACGCGGGCGGGCAACCGCGATGGAACGAGGAGGCCCGGCTCCTCGCGGACGACGGCGGCCCCAACGACCTCTTCGGCGCCGCGGTCGCGATCGACACGCTGGCGACGCCCGGGGAGACCATCGTGGTCGGCGCCGGCCTCGCGGACAACGCGCGCGGCAACGACGCGGGCGCCGCCTACGTCTTCGAGTCGTACGTGAACGGCGGGGAGTGGGCGTGGGCGCTCGTGCAGACGCTGCCCGTGCCGCAGGGCGCCGCCGACGATCGCTTCGGCCACGCGGTGGCGGTCCGCGGCGATCTCATTGCCGTCGGCGCCCCGCGTCACGACGGCACCGCGTTGAACGCGGGTGCGGTCTACGTCTACCGCTACGGCGGCTCGCTCTGGTCGTACGAGACCACGCTCGAGATCCAGGGGGCCGCCGATCACGATCTCATGGGCGTCGCGGTCGCGGTGGACGGCGCGACGATTCTCGTCGGCGCGGCGTTCCGTGACGACGCGGGCACCAACTCGGGCGCGGCGTACGCGTTTCGTCACGACGGCGCGACCTGGGACGCGGGCGAACTCATCGTTGCCGACGACGGCGCCGCCCAGGACAAGTTCGGCGAGGCCGTCGCCCTCCGCGGCGACATCGCGCTTGTCGGCGCGGCGCTCGACGACGACGGCGGCGCGAACGCCGGATCGGTATACGTCTTCCGCTTCGACGGGATCTGGTCGCAGACCGCGAAGCTCACCGCGTCGGACTTCGGCGCCGACGCGAGGTTCGGCACCTCGGTCGCGCTCAGCGACGGCGTGGAGGGCGGGCTCGCCCTCGTCGGCGCCCCGGCGGCGCGCGCCGGCGGCGTCGCGTCGGGAGCCGCCTACCTCTACGCGTTCGACGGCGTCGACTGGATCGAGACGGCGAAGCTCGTCGGCCTGGAGGCGGCCGCAGGCGACCAGTTCGGCTGGAGCACGGGGCTTGGCGACCGGTTCCTTCTCGCGGGCGCCAACATGGATGACGACGGGGCCGCCGGTCCGAACGCCGGCTCGGTGAACGTGTTCACCACCGGTCTCGAGACGCTCGCCGACTGCAACGGCAACGGCGAGTCCGACTTCTGCGACCTCGCGAGCGGCGTCAGCCTCGACTGCAACGCGAACGGCGTCCCCGACGAGTGCGACGTCGATCCCGGCGATCCCGACGGGAACGGCGAGACGAGCGAGGACGTGAACGGCGACGGCGTCCCCGACGAGTGCGAGGACTGCAACGAGAACGGCGTCCCGGATTTCGAGGAGATCGCCGGCGATCCCGACCTCGACTGCAACGGCAACATGACCATCGACGCCTGCGAGATCCCGGTGGAGGACGGCGGCTTCTGCACGGAGGATTGCCTGCCGGACTGCGACGGCAACGGCCGGCCGGACGGCTGCGACATCGACGAGGGCGTCGCGGACTGCAACACGAACGGCGTTCCCGATCCGTGCGACATCGCCGACGGCACGAGCCAGGACGCCGACGGCGACGGCGTGCCCGACGAGTGCTCCGGCGACTGCAACGGCAACGGCCGGGCGGACTCGGTGGACATCGAAACCGGGACGAGCGAGGACTGCAACGGGAACGGGATCCCCGACGAATGCGACGTCGATCCCGACGACCCGGACGGAAACGGCGAGACAAGCCTCGACCTCAACGGCGACGGCGTTCCCGATGAGTGCCAGGACTGCAACGGCAACCGCATCCCCGACTTCTACGAGATCGCCGCCGACCCCGGTCTCGACTGCAACGACAACGACATCATCGACGCGTGCGAGATCCCGACCGGGCACGGCGAGCCCGGGGAGTACTTCTGCACGGCGGACTGCGACCCGGACTGCAACGTGAACGGCATCCCCGACGCGTGCGACATCGCGGACGCGACGAGCGAGGACGTGAACGCCAACGGCATCCCGGACGAGTGCGAAGACTGCAACGCGAACGGCGTGCTCGACTCGGTGGACATCACGTCCGGCACGAGCCCGGACTGCAACGGGAACGGGACGCCGGACGAATGCGAGATACCCGCCGGGCACGGCGAGCCGGGGGAGTTCTTCTGCACCGAGGATTGCGACCCGGACTGCAACGCGAACGGCGTCCCCGACGCGTGCGACATCGAGGCCGGCACCGTCGAGGACTGCGATGCGAACGGCGTGCCCGACTCGTGCGACCCCGATTGCGACGCGAACGGTATTCCCGACGCGTGCGATCTGCTCGAGCCGAACCGGGATCTGAATCAGAACGGCATCCTCGACGTGTGCGAGGCGGACTGCAACGACAACGGTCTGCCCGACTTCCTCGAGATCCTGTTGGGACTCGTTGACGACGACAACGGCAACGGGATTCCTGACGAGTGCGAGACGTGCCCCGGCGACGCGACATTCGACGGCGTCGTCGACTTCGAGGACGTGCTCTATCTCCTCCTGCACTACGGGCCGTGCCCGCCACCGTGCCCGGGCGACTTCGACGCCGACGGCGCAATCGGGTTCACCGACGTGCTCGCGACGCTGGCGGGGTGGGGGAGTTGCCCGTGAGTCGTTCCGTCCCGGTGAGCCGCCGGACTCCGCAGGTCGTTCCGAGCGAGCCCCGTCAGTTCGCGTTGGGGTGCGCAAACCCCCGGAACACCGTCATCCACAGGATGCGCAGGTCGAACATGATCGACCAGTTCCGGATGTAGAAGAGGTCGTACTGGAGACGCTTGCGCAGGCTCGTGTTGCCGCGCAGGCCGTTCACCTGCGCCCAGCCCGTCATGCCCGCCTTCACGTTCTGCCGCAGCATGTAGCCGCGCCAATCCTCGCGGAAGTGCCGGATGAGCTCGGGGCGCTCCGGGCGGGGGCCGACGAGCGACATCTCGCCGAGGAGCACGTTGAGAAGCTGCGGTAACTCGTCCAGGCTGGTGCGACGCAGGAAGCTGCCGATCCGCGTGATGCGGCGGTCGTCCTTCTTCGTCCACGCCTCGGTGCCGCGATCGTCGGCCAGCGTGCCCGACTCGGCGCCGACGTGATGCATCGTGCGGAATTTGAAGATCTTGAACCGCTGGCCGTTGAGGCTCATGCGCTCCTGGCGGAAGACCAAGGGACCGGGGCCGGACAGTCGCACCAGGATCGCGATCACGAGCATCGGAACGGCGAAGAGCAGCAGCGCCGCCAGCGCGCCGACGACGTCGATGATCCGCTTGAGCAGGCCGCCCCACCCGGTGAGCGGGGACTCGCGCACGGAGAGCACCGGCATGCCCTCCAGCTCGCTGACCGACATGTTCAGCGGCATGAAGCGCGGGTTCATGTCGGGCACGATGCGCACGTCCACCGAGTAGCGCTCGAGCCGCATCAGCAGGTCGGGCAGCTCCGCCGCCATGCGGCCGGGGAGCGCGATGAAGACGCCTGACGGCGGGTTGGCGTCGAGCACGCGCTCGAGATCGTTGAGCCCGCCCATGACGGGGACGTCGAGACACGTGCGCCGCGCGGTGCAGGCGTGGTGGCTGATGAAGAAGCTCGGCGTGATGCCCGTCCACGAGTTGCGGCGCAGCGTGTGGCACACGACCTGCCCGAGCCGCCCGGTCCCGATGACGGCGACGTGACGGAGATTCCAGCCGTGACGCCGGATCAGCCGCAGCGCCACCCGGAAGCCGAACCGCCACGTCGTCAGCAAGACGAGCGCGAGGCCTGCGTAGATCACGTACTGGACGCGGCTGGGGTCGATGTCGTCGTAGAGCGCGCGGCTGAAGAAGCTGATCGTCGCGAACGTCAGCACCACGCCGATGGCCACGGCGCGAAAGATCGCCCCGGCCTCCGGGTCGAACTTCTGGTCGCGGCGGGGCAGGTAGAGACCGCCCCACATCATGCAGATGAGCATGATCGGCACGGCGGTGAGCACCGGGATGGCGTGCGTCCGGTAGGTGACGTTCTCGCCTGCGGGCACCGGCGAAACGTCTTCGAGGAGCTTGAATCGCACCACGTACGCGAGCACCGCCGCCATCGACACGATGATCGTGTCGGCGGCGATCAGCACGCTTCGGAAGAATCGATGCTGGGTTCTCAGCACGCCGGGTCTGCTCTGAGGCTCATTTTTTCAAACATCCTGACCGGTAGTCTGACCGGCAAGCCGGACCGGCGAGCCGGACCGGCGACCCAGGCCCGGCGACCCAGGCCCGGCGTGGGCACGGGTCACGCGCCGGCTTCGTCCGCGCCGTCGGCCCATGGTCCCGTTTCCCTCGGATTTTGCAACTCGCCCGCCAGCGTGTCGAGCGCCGCTCGGGCGCGCTCCGAGAGGCGGCCGGGCGCCGCGATCTGCACGACGGCGAAGTAGTCGCCCGTGCGTCCCGACGCGTTACCGAGGCCCTTGCCGCGAAGACGCAGCTTCGTGCCGCTTCCGGTGCCAGGCGGGATCCGGATCTCGGCCGAGCCTTCGAGCAGCGGCACGCGCACGTTCGCGCCGAGCGCCGCCTCGGCGATCGTGATCGGCACGTCCACCACGAGATCGAGACCGTCGCGGCGGAACAGCGGATGGCCCCCCACCTCGACTGTGATGATGAGGTCGCCGTCGGGCGCGCCCTCGCTTCCCGGCTGACCCCGTCCGCGCAGACGAAGCTTCGCGCCGGGCTCGATCGCGGGCGGGATCTTGACGTCGATCGTGCGGACCGATCCGCCGATGTTCAGACGCACCCGTTCCGATCCGCCGCGAGCCGCCGTCATGAACGTGACCGAGATCGCGTGCTCGACGTCGGCGCCGCGCACCGGGCGCGGCCCGCGCGCGCCGAAGGGCGCCCCGCGCGCGCCGGCATGGCCGAACGGCGACGCCTGTCCGCCGAACATCTCGTCGAAGAGGCTCCCGAGATCGCCGACGTCGAAGCCCGCCGATCCGGCCGGACCTCCCCGCGCCGCCCCGGCGGCGCCGGCGCCGACGCCGGCCGCGCCGAACCGGTCATACGCCTTGCGCTTCTCGGGGTCGCCGAGGACGTCGTACGCCTCGGTTGCCTCGTTGAACCGCGCCCCCGCCTCGGGCTCCTTGTTGACGTCCGGATGCCACTTGCGCGCCAGCGCGCGGTAGGCCTTGCGAATCTCGTCGGCGTTCGCGTTGCGCGAGACGCCGAGCACCTCGTAGAAATCCCGCTTCCTCGACATTGGCGCGAAAGTATAGCCGCGCGTGTCGGGGGCGACGGCGGTCCTGGTTTCCGGTCCTCAGTGCCGCGCCGTCTGCTGCCTGAACTTGCGCAGATCGCGCAGCAGGTCGCCGTGTTCGTCCACGGGCCACTCGCCGTCCGGATCGACGAAGAGGACCTCCTCGACCTCCCGTACGAAGCGCACGGCGACGCGGCCGTCGGAGACATGGCTGACCTCGAGGACCTTCGGCTGCATGTCGAGCACGTACGGCGCACCGAGGTACGCGTGAAAGTGCTCCTCCGGCGAGCGCACGTCGGGCACCCGCGGCGTCAGGGCGAGCGCCGCCCACGACACCATGACGATGATCATGGCCGCCCAGCCGGACATCGCCATCGTCCACGAGATACTGGGCGGGGCGAACCAGCGGCGCGGCAGATCCACCGACGCGGCGACGGCCGTCGCCGTCATGACCTCCGCGCGCAGCGCGGTCATGTCCTGCTGGCGGCAGGCAAGCTCCCGCCAGAGCCGCGGATTCGCGTCGGCCAGAGTCTCGAAGCGCGTGCGATCCGCGTCCGACGCCACGCCGTCGATCAGGCGCGACATCAGGACGTCCTCCTCGGGCGCGGGAGCTTCGTACGTCAGGGCGAACGTGTCGTGAGTTTCGTCATGCATCGGATTTCCCCCACAAGGTGTCACTTGTGGCTCTTGTTCTCAGGCCCCTTCCTCGAGGGCGTGTGTCCTGCCGGCCTCCCGCGCGGGCCCGGCGCCCGGTCCCCGCACGGCGGCTTGCCGTTCGCCGTCGCCTCCCCCAGCTCCTCGCGGAGCATGCGCCGCGCCCGGGCCAGACGCGTCTCGACGGTCGTCACCGGGACCTCCAGGATCTCGCTGATCTGCTGGTAGCTCAATGACTGCACGCAGCGCAGCAGAAGCGGTTCGCGGTAGTCCGGCGGCAGGGTCAACGCCTGAGCCATCAGCCGCTGCGCCGCGTCGCACGCCGCGACGACCCCGTCGGGAGGCGTCTCCCGTGTCTCGGCCACCACGTCACGTCCGGGGCGCCCGTCGTCCGAGTCCACGCGGGTGTCCTCGGCGAGCCCCAGCGTCGGGCGGTAGCTGCGGGCAGAGCCGCGGCAGATGTTGATCGCGATGCGGCGGAGCCACGGCCGGAACGCGCCGGCGTCGCGGAGCGTGTCGAGCTTGGCAAGGTACTTGAGTGCCGTCTCCTGCATCAGGTCGTCAACTTCCACGTTCCGGGGCCGGTGAGCGAGAATGATCGCGGCGACCCATCTGCGGTGGGCGTGCCAGAGGCTCTGTTGTGCCCTGCGGTCACCGGAGCGGGCTCGCTCGATAAGCCGCTCCTCCGTACGCTGCAGATGGGCCATTGCTTACTCGGGATGCCGGCGAGGACGTCCCCCGTCGCCGATCGACCGCTATTTTTGGGCCCGAAACGGAGCTTCGGGGCCTTACCGGGCCCGGAATCGAACGCACGAGGATGCTATGCCCCCCGCCGAACCGCATCCGGACGACGCCACGATGAGCTTCGGCGACCACCTCGAGGAGCTCCGGCGGCGCATGCTGCTCGCGCTCGTCGCGCCCCTGCCGCTCTTCATCATCGTGTTCTTCCTTTCGGACCAGGTCCTCAGCTGGTTGCTGATCCCGGTCTACGACGTCCTCCGGTCGCACGGGCTCTCCCCCGAGCTCCAGGTTCTCAGCCCGCCCGAGTTCCTGCTGGCGGAGCTGAAGCTGAGCCTGATCGCGGCGCTCGTCCTCGCGGCGCCGTGGCTGCTCTGGCAGACCTGGAAGTTCGTGGCGCCGGGGCTGTACCTCAGCGAGCGTCGCTTCGTGCACTTCCTGCTGCCCGGCAGCGCGGTTCTGACCGTCGCCGGGATCGCGTTGCTGTACTACGTCATGCTGCCGCTGATGCTGCACGTGCTGATCATGTTCGCGGCGTCGGCCGATATCGGGGGCCCCGCCCCGGATCGGGACGCGCGGGTGACGGCTGCCCTCGCGGCCGCCCCGGCGATCGCCGTGCGGGCCGTCGCGCCCGATCGTCCGGCGGCCGGCGACGCCTGGCTGCTGGTGCCGGACCTCGAGTTCTACGTGGCGCTACCCGGCGAGGACGGCGCGGTCGAGGTTGTCCGCGTCGAGCCGCTCCGCCCCGGCGGCATCGAGCAGAAGTTCCGGATCAGCTTTGTCATCAACTTCATCCTCGTGCTGATGCTCGGCGTGGCGATCGCCTTCCAGATGCCGCTCGTCATCCTCCTGCTCGGGTGGCTGAATCTCGTGAGCGTGGCGTGGCTGCGCGCGCGGCGTCGCTACGCCCTCGGGCTCTGCGCGGTCATCGCCGCCGTCATCACGCCCGCGGACGTGGCATCGATGCTCATCATGCTGGTGCCGCTCTACGGGCTCTACGAGTTCGGTATCCTGCTCCTCATGGTCGCCCCGGCCTCGTCGGTGGCGGAAGGTCGCGTCGGCCGCCGGGGCGGCTCCGATAATTCCGGTGGCGGGGCGGGTGACGGCGACGCTCGATAACCGTCCGAGCCACTACAATCGGGAGCGTTTCGCCACTCTCGCACCCGCGCGTCGCAGTGGGGGAACGAAGGCGTCGATGGAGATCAGGACCGGCGTCGCCGCCGACGGGAGAAGACTCGCATGACCAGCCTCCATCTCGCCTCCGGACCGGCACGTGAAGTGACGGGGATCGACGTGGCCATGATGGAGCGGGCGATCGAGCTCGCCGGGCAGGCGGCCGCGCTCGACGAGGTGCCGGTGGGCGCCGTGGTCTATCGCGGGAACCGGATCATCGCGGAGGGCTACAACCTGCGCGAGTCGTCGAACGACCCGGTCGCCCACGCCGAGCTGCTCGCGATCTCCCGCGCCGGCCGCGCGCTGGGCGAGTGGCGTCTGACCGACTGTTCGCTCGCGGTGACGCTCGAGCCCTGCCCGATGTGCGCGGGCGCGATGGTGAACGCGCGCGTTTCCCGCGTGATCTACGGCGCGAGCGACCCGAAGGCCGGCGCGTGCGACACGCTCTACCGCATCCCGACGGACAAGCGTCTCAACCACGAGGTGACCGTCATCAGCGGCCTGCTGGCCGACCGGTGCGCGGATCTCCTCCGCGACTTCTTCCGCGCGAAGCGCGAGGACAGGAAGCGCACCCAGGCCGGCTGACGCCTCGGCCCGGTCGGGGTTGAAGCGCATGGGGCCACAGAGGGCGACGGAGGGCCACGGAGGCACGGCCACTGTCATGGGCCGCCGTGTCGTGGGCCACGATCGTGGCCGCACGCCAGTGTCAATCCACCCGGAGGCGCGTCGCGCGACCGCGGGAAGACGCACGGACCCGGCATCCGCCCCCATGGCCCTGCGTCGCCTCCTGTGGTTCAATGTGTGGTTCCATGCGAACGTCGATGTGCCTGGGACCCTCATGTGGGACCCTCATGTGGGACCCTCATGAGCCAAACGATCAGACTCGTCTGCTTCGACCTGGGGGGCGTCCTTATACGCATCTGCCGCTCATGGGCGGAGGGCTGCGCGGTCGTCGGGCTCGACGTGCGTGGCGACCCGGACGCCGTCCTCGTGGACAACGGCTTTCACGCGATCAACGACGCCTACCAGCGCGGCGCGATCACGGAGCGGGAGTTCGCGACCGCGCTGAGCGACGCCATGAAGGGGCTCTACACGCCGGACGAGGTCGTGCGCGTGCACCGTGCGTGGACACGCGGCGAGTATCCGCGCGTCCTCGACGTGATCGGGCGTCTCAACGACATCGGCCTCGAGACCGCGGCGCTGTCGAACACGTGCCACGAGCACTGGCAGGATCTCGTCCGGCTTCCGACGGTCCGTGCCCTGCGTCATCTGTTCGCGTCCCACCTGCTGGCGGCGCGCAAGCCGGACGCGGCGGCGTACCGGGCCGTGGAGGCGGCGACCGCGCACGCGGGGCAGGCCATCCTGTTCTTCGATGATCTCGCCGAGAACATCGAAGCGGCGCGGGCGCTCGGCTGGCGCGCGGAGGAGATCGATCCGCAGGGCTGTCCGGCGACACAGATCGAAGCGGCACT
>CAZXBB010000187.1:0-13543 GCA_964638815.1 uncultured Isosphaeraceae bacterium | reverse complement strand
AGCGGCTCGAGAAGGCGTGCCGCGCGGTGAAGGAGATCATGGAGCGGTAGGGTTCGTCGCGGATGTTGCGCTTCCGCTGCGCGTCCGCCCCGGAACGTCCCAAGGCGAGGCGGCACGACGCCGCGGCGTGTGCCCAGGGTCGCGGGCACGGCCCCGTCGCGGAACCGCGCCGAGCGTTGCATCGCGCGGCGGCAGGCGCCCGCTACGGAGAACTACAATGGAATGGCCCCATCTCCGCCGTGTCCCGATTCGGACTTGGACTTGAAGGACTCCCCATGCCCCCCATGCTCACACTCCACGCGATCCTCGCCTCCGCGACGCTCACGCTGACGGGCTCGTACCTCGCCCTCGGCGTGTCGGACGATGCGCTGCCGGACCAGCCGCCCGCGTCGCAGCCGGACGCGCCTCCTGCGTCGCAGCCGGCCGCGCCGCCTGCGCCCGCCCCCGCGGGGGCCGAGGCGAGCGCCCCCGACCCCGCGGTCGTCGCCCTGCTCGACGATCTCGAGGCGAGCGCGCGGACGCTCGAGGCGTTCACGGCGAACGTGCACTACGAAACGGAGGACGACTTCTTCGGACCCGCAGGTCGCGTCATCCGCAAGGGCAACCTGATCTACCACGTCGACCACATCCGACGGAGCAAGAGCTTCGCCATCCTGTTCGACACCGTGATCGAGGGCGGCCGCAAGGACGACCGCTCGAAGGAGTACATCTTCCGTGACGGCTGGCTGGTCGAGCGCGACCGCACGGCCCGCGTCTTCGTCAAGCGCCAGGTCGTGCCGCCCGGGGCCGCGTTCGATCCGCTCAAGCTCGGCGAGGGCCCGATCCCGCTCCCCATCGGACAGCCGCGGCAGCAGGTGCTCGACCGGTTCGGCGTCGAGCTGATCGAGCTGCCCGAGGAAGGTCCGCTCGCGCGTCTCCGCGGCACGGTCGCGGTGGACGGGCTGCGTCTTGTCCCGCACCCCGGCACGCCCGAGGCGAAGGACTTCGACCGTATCGATCTCTTCTACGACCGCGTGACGCGTCTGCCGGTCGGCATCAACCTGGTCGAGCCGAACGGCGACCGCAAGACCGCGCGTCTCGACGCTGTCGTCCGCAACCCCGAGCTGACCGTTGCGTCGCTGCGACGGATCAGCATCGCCCTGCCGGAGGACGCCTCGGAGTGGCACGTGGACGTGCGGCCGCTGGAGTAGCCGGGTCCATTCGAGGGTCCATCCCGAGGGTCGATCCGACGGAGCAGCCGAGGGCGCATCCGAGGGTCCATCCGAGGGACCGGGTGGCGCCCCACCGCGTTGTCCGCTTCCTCCGAACGGCGGCGGAAAAGCGCGCCTTTAATCGGGACCTGGCCGATACCGGCAATCGAAGGGTCCCCGCGTGCAGCTCAACCGGCTCCTCCCGTTTATTCTCGCCATCGTCGTCACCGCCGGCGCGCGGGCGCAGAGCGGCCCGCTCGTGCCCGAGTCGTTCAGGCTGAGCGACGCCGCGCAGCGCGCGATCGGGGCCGCGTGGCTGAGCGACGCCGAGCGCTCCGAGCTGCGGGCGTTCCACGGCGTCTGGGAGGACGGCGACCTCGCCCTGCCGCGGGCGGCGGCAATGGTCGCGCTCAACGCGTGGCGCTTCGAGGATCCCGCGTTCGACGACCCCGGGGTGCCGGTCGAGATGCGGGCCGAGGCCCGGCTCCGGGCGGGGGAGCTGGACGACGCGATCACGATCCTGCGACCGGTCGATTCGATCCGCGCGGCGCGCATTCGCGCCCAGGCGTTCGAGGAGCTCGGCGACTACAAGGCCGCCGGAGACGCGCTGCGTCCCGCCGTGGCCCGGCTGCTCGACCGCCGCGTCGAGGAGGCCGCCGACCTCACCGACGGCGTGCGCGCGCTCGCGATCCGCGCCCGCATCGAGGGCCAGCCGGCCCGTGATTACCAGTCGATGATGACGCTGCTCGGTCGCGCGCACCAGGAGATGGACCGGTTGTACTGGCCGGCCAAGCTCGCCGAGGCCGAGCTGCTGATCGACAAGCACAACGCCCGGGAGGCGGTCGCCGCGCTGCACGAGACGCTCTCGCTCAACCCGCGGTGCGCGGACGCGTGGTACCAGCTCGGTCGCATCGCGCTCACGCGGTTCGATTTCGACTCGGCGAACACGGCCATCAAGGCGCTCCACCGCGTCGCGCCGCAGCACCCGCTCGGCCAGCTCCTCTACGCCGAGGCGCGGCTCGTCGAGAACGATCCCGAGGAGGCGATGGACGTGCTCGAGGGCGTCATCGCGCGTCTGCCGCGGCTGCGTCCCGCGCACGCCCTGGCGGCCGCCGCGAGCGCGCTGCTTTACGACGACGAGGCCACGGCACAGGCCCTGGCCGAGTACGAGCGGCTCTCGCCCGGCGGCGCGGAGGCGCATTACACGGCGGGCCGCTACCTCTCGATGTTCCGCCAGTACGACGACGCGGCGGCGATGCTCGAGGCGGCCATCGAGCGACAGCCGCAGTGGCCGGCCCCGCGTCTGGAGCTGGGCCTCATGGAGATGCAGACCGGCCGCGACCGCAAGGCGCTCGCCGTGCTCCGCTCGCTCATCGCGATCGATCCGTTCAACAAGCGCACCGCGAACAGCCTGCACCTGCTCGAGGAGATCGCCGAATACGACGAGATCGAGAGCGAGCACTTCATCATCCGCTACCGGCCCGGGATCGACGAGGTCCTGGTCGCGCTGATGCCCGAGCCGCTCGACCGGATCCACGACATCGTCTCCGCGCGGTTCGGCTGGGAGCCGGAGCACAAGACGATCATCGAGGTGGCGCCGAACCACAAGCGGTTCGCCGTGCGCATCACCGGCATGCCGCACATCCACACGATCGCGGCGTGCACCGGGCCGATCATCGCGATGGAAGCGCCGCGTGACGGCCCGAGCTCCATGCACCACGGGACCTTCGACTGGGTGCGGGTGCTCCAGCACGAGTACACGCACACGATCACGCTCGACCAGACGAACAACCGCATCCCGCACTGGCTCACCGAGGCCGCCGCGGTGAGCATGGAGCCGGCGCCGCGCGACTACGACACGGCCGTCATGCTCGCCCGCGCCTACCGCGAGGGCACCCTCTTCGATCTTGACCAGATCAAGTGGGCGTTCGTGCGTCCGAAGCTCCGCGGCGACCGCGGCAAGGCGTACGCGCAGGGCTACTGGATGGTCGAGTACATGAACGAACGGTTCGGACCGTCGGCGCTCGTGAACCTGCTCGAGCGGTACTTCGAGGGCGATCGCGAGGAGGCGGCGATTCCGAAGACGCTCGGGGTGAGCCGCGACGAGTTCTTCCGCGGCTTCCTCGCGTGGGCCGGCGAGCAGGTGAAGGCGTGGGGGCTCGCCCCGGAGCCGACGATGCTCGAGCTCACCGACGAGCTGCGCGACGCCGATCCCGACCTCGCCGTCATCATGGCCGCGTCCCGCAAGGCGTGGCTCGATGCGATCAGCCGGGCGATGGCCGACCGGATCGGCGCGCCGACCGCGCCCACCGACCGGAAGTTCACCGCGGACCAGTGGCCGCCGCTCGTGCGTCCGCCCGTCGAGATCGACGATGACACGCTCATCGCGTGGCGGGAGCTTTACCCGGATCACCCCGAGCTGCTGCACGAGGAGATCCGGCGGCGGCTCGACGCCCGCGGCGAGGCGCATCCGGGGCTGATCGGCAAGCTCGAGCGTCTGGCCGAGCTGCGCCCGGTCGACGACTATCCGCACCGCAAGCTCGCCCAGATCTATCTCGCCGGCGACGATCCGGAGCTCGCGATCCCGCACCTCGAGATGCTCGACCTCTACGAGGAGAAGTCGCCGATCTACGCGCGGGAGCTCGCGAACCTGTACCGCGACCGGGGCGATCGCGACCGCGCGCTCGCGAAGGTGACGCGGTGCGTCCAGGTCAGCCCGTACGTCGCGGAACATCGCGAGCTGGCGGCGGCGATCGCGCTCGAGTCCGGGCGGCTGGATCTTGCGCACCTGCACGTCAAGGCGCTCACGGTGCTGGAGCCGGATCGACCGCAGCATGCGAAGCGGCTTGCGCGGATCGAAGAGCTGATGCAGTAGTGGGGGAGGGGAGGAGCCTCGTGTGCGCCGCGGCACACGGCGGCAGTTACAATCCGCAACTTCCATGACGCTCGCGGATCGGGTCATCATCATCACCGGCGCAAGCTCCGGCATCGGCGCCGCCACCGCGGTCGAGTGCGCGCGAGCGGGCATGGACGTCGCCCTCGTCGCACGACGCGGCGACCGGCTGGAAGAGGTCGCCGTGAAGGTCCGCGAGACCGGCCGCCGCGCCGCCATCGTCATCGCCGACGTCGCCGAGCGCGGCGCCTCGACCCGCATTCTCGACGCGGCGGAGGCGGAGCTCGGCCGCTTCGACGTCGTGTTCGCCAACGCGGGATACTCGATGCGCAGGGCCGTTCTCGACGAGACCGACGACGAGCTGCGCCGGATGTTCGACGTGAACTTCTTTCCGGGCGTCGAGCTCCTGCGCGAGGCGGCCCGCCGCCTGCTGGACGCCGGTCGCGGCGGTCACCTGCTGATGTGCTCGTCGTGCGTTTCCAAGTTCTCGATGCCGAAGCACTCGACGTACTGCGCGACGAAGGCGGCGCAGAATGCGGTGTGCGGCGCGCTGCGTCTGGAGCTGCGCGACCGCGGCGTCCACGTCTCCAGCGTGCACCCGATCACGACGACCACGGAGTTCTTCGAGACCGCCGCGAGAATGGCGGGAGAGCCGGCGCCCGACGGAACCCCGAAACACGCGCCGCGTCTCTTCACGCAGCCTCCGGAGCGCGTCGCCCGCGCCGTCGTACGGTGCCTGCGCCGGCCCTGTCCGGAGGTGTGGACGAGCCACATCGTGCGGACGGTCGCGGCGGTCGGCACGGCGTTCCCGCGATTCGGCGACTGGATGATCGGGCGGCAGACGCGGAAGGACTAGCTCACGGCCGTCGCGTGCCGCACTCGGGGCAGGTCTCGCTCGACTCCGACACGTCGTAGTTGCATCCGAAGCAGCGCCCCGCGCGCTCCGCGGCGCTCCGGGTCTTCCGCACCAGCGTCCTTGCCATCAGGCGGCCGTACACGACCGACAGGACGAGCGCCGTGCCCGCCCAGATCCCGTAGCCGCCGTCGTACCATCCGAAATCGTCGATGCCGAGCAGCCGTACGATCGCGAACTGAAGGACGAGCAGCGAGAAGATCGCCGTCGGCGTCCACGCCAGCGCGACCGAGACGCGGGCGCGCCGCGCCGCCGGCCGCCGGTCCGTGAAATCCGCCACGCCGGATTGCAGCAGCGGCGCGACGACGATGAGCCACGCAAGCCCGACGAGCGGCGGTACGAGCACGACGAGGAGCGCCCCCGTTCGCCCCCACACCCACCGGCGGAAATCCGTGATCCGCCACAGCGACGCGGCGACTGCGAAGTAGCCGCCGAGCCAGACGAGGCCGGCGAGCCACCACCAGCGGAGACCGCGCACGCGGGATCGCATCTGCAATCAGCATAGAGCCTCGATCGTCGTGGCGTCGGCGCGCCCGACCGGCGCGAGCCGCGGGATCCAACCGGTCATGGCGGGATCATGGCAGGATCATGGCAGCGAAAGCGGCGCCGACGCTCGCTCTCCCGACGCGGATTCGACCTCGATCCAGAGGGCCGCGCCGGCGGGAACCCGCGGCGGCACTTCGGCGCGACCGTGGAAGTGATCGTCATGCCCGTCGGCCTTCGTCTTCAGCGAACCCACGCCGGACTCTTCGCCGATCCAGAGGCGTACGGCTGCCGGGGCCGGTCCCCCGGTGTGCACGATGTCGGCATCCACCTCGCCGTTCGGCTCGATGGCGCCGGAGATCGTCACCTCCAGAGTCGTGCCACCGATCGTGATCGTGCCGAGTGCGTGCTCGTCGCCGGCGCGATCACCCGCATCGCCAGGTTGAGCATTCTCATGCGCGCCAGCTCCGTGATCAGGATCATCGCCGTGTCCATCATTGGCCGACTGAATGGGGGTGTTGCTGGAGCCCGGGGACGGCTCCTTGTCGCAGCCGAACAGCGCGAATGTGATGGCGACACCGAAGAGAGCCAGAGTTCGAGTCAGTCCACGCATGTCTACGTCTCCTTTGTCTTCGCGGGGCGCAGGCCCCCGACAATGCGGTTCAAGGGCGATGGTGCACCGGCCGCGCGAGGCTCGCGCGTGTGCCCGAATACGAGCGAGTACCCGGCCGGCACGACGATGAGATTCAGGAGTGTGGAAGTGAGCAGGCCGCCCAGCGTCACGATCGCAAGCGGCGCGAGCAGTTCGCTTCCGGGTTGGCCGGCAGCAAGCGCCAGCGGCAGAAGACCGAGCGCCGCGGCCAACGCGGTCATGAGGATCGGAACGAGCCGTTCCATGGAGCCCTGGACGATCGCATCGCCCAGAGGCACGCCCTCGAGGCGCATCAGATGGTTGTAGTGGTTGATCAGCAGGATGCCGTTGCGCACGGCGATCCCGAAGAGCGTGATGAACCCGACCATGCTCGCAATCGAGATCACCGGGGCCACGTACTGCCCGCCAAGACCGAGCAGCGCGAGCGTGTTGGCGATGGGCCCCTCTCCTTCCGTGAGATAGATCGCGGCGATGCCGCCGATAAGCGCCAGCGGCATGTTCAACATGACGAGGACCGCGGCGCGCATCGATCCGGTCGAGATCTGGAGAAGCATCAACATGAGCACAGCCACGGCCAGTCCGGCAATCATGATCGTCCGCGCGGCTGACTGCTGCGCTTCGAACTGTCCACCGTACGCGACGGTGAGCCCGGCCTTCTGCACGATGGGATCGACGCGTTCACGAACCTGCGCGACCAGGTCGCCGAGGTTGGAGCCTTCGGCGACGTTGAGCGACACGACGGCCTTGCGCTGGGCGTTCTCGCGCGTGATCAGGTTGCTGGAGCGCTCCGGACCGATGTCGGCCACGTCGCGCAGACGCACCGTCGCACCGCCGCGCCCCCGGAGCATGAGGTCGCGCACCTGCTCGATGGACTCCCGCTGGGCGGGATCGAGCCGTACCACGAGGTCGTACTGGCGCACTCCCTGATTGACGGTGTCCACGACTTCGCCGTAGATGGCCTCTCGAACCTGCTCTGCTGCATCGGCCGGACTGAGGCCCGCCGCAGCAAGCTCGGCGTGGCGATAGCGGATCGGCAGCGATGTGATCATGACCTCACGGTTGGCGTTGACGTCACGCGCACCGGCGAGGCCCTGGAGTTCGGCTTCAATGTCCTTCGCCGCCCGACGCAGCGCATTCAGATCCTCGCCGAAGATGTTGATCGCGATCGCCGCCGGCGTACCCGACAGCACGTGGCTGAGGCGGTGCTCGATGGGCTGCCCGACCATCGTGGTAATGCCGGGGATGGAGCCGAGGATTGCGTCGATCTCGCGGCGCACCACCTCACGATCTCGCCCGGCCTCGACCGTGACTTCGATCTCGGAGTTGCTGACCGGCTCCGCATGCTCGTCCCGCTCCGCCCGTCCAGTCCGGCGTGACACCGATCGCACGCCATCGATCGCCGCAAGACGCTCGTCGATTTGCGTGGCCAGACGATTGCTCTCGACGAGAGATGTTCCCGGCGGCGCCAGCAGGAACACCGTAAACGTACCTTCGTTGAACGATGGCAGGAAGGAAGTGCCGAACGTGCTCGCGAGCCACAGCGCGAGGATGGTCGCGACGCCGGCGGTGCTGAGCACCCACCCTCGCCACCGGAGCGCTGCACGAAGGCTCGGTTCGTACAGGCGCTTGAGCCGACGAACGAGAAACGACTCAGCGTCTCCGTGCTTGCCGCCCAGGTGTCCGCGCAGCAGGATCTTGCACAGCGCCGGAGTCAACGTGAGTGCGACGATGAGCGAGGCCATGATCGAGATCATGTATGTCACGCCCAGGGGTCGGAAGAAGCGTCCTTCAAGGCCCTGGAGGAAGAGCAACGGCACGAAGACCATCACGATGATGACCGTCGCGAACACCATCGCCGGGCGGATCTCGTTACTCGCATCAAAGATCACGTCGGTAAACTGGCGCCGATCGTCCTCCGGTCGCGCCCGATTCTGCTTCAGGCGGCGAAAGACGTTCTCGACATCGATGATCGCATCATCGACGAGGACGCCGATCGCCACCGTCAGCCCGCCGAGCGTCATGACGTTGAGGCCGAGATTCATGCCGTCCATCAGCAGGAGGCCGACGGCGAGCGACACGGGCAGTGCCGTCAGCGTGATGAGTGTCGTCCGGACGTTCATCAGGAACAGGATCAGCACGATCGTGACGATGATCACCGCCTCCCCGAGCACCTTCGTGACGTTGCGCATCGAGCGGTGGATGAAGTGCGATTGTCGTACGACGTCGCGGTTGAGAAGCACGCCTGCGGGCAACGTGGGCTCCACCTGGTCGAAGAGCGCGTCGAGCTGCCCGGTCAGGGCGAGCGTGTTCGTACCGGGGGACTTCTGTATGGAGATGATGACGGCCGGTGCGGCGCCTTCCGAGGCCGTCCCTCGCTTGAGTGCCGGACCGAGCTGCACATCGGCGACCTGGCCGATGGTGACGGGAACACCGTCGCGGTACTTGATGATCGTGTTCGAGATGTCGCTCGCATTCGTGACACGACTCTGCTGGCGGATGGGTATCTCGAAGCTATCGACGTTCGTGAGGTATCCCGCACTCGCGGTGCTGTGCGAGCCGCCCGCTGCTTCGACGACATCCGAGATCGTCAGGTCATGGAGACGAAGCCGGTCCTGGTTGACGTTGACCTGATACTCCGGCAGTTCACCGCCGATGGCGACGACCTGCGCCACGCCGGGCACGGCGAGGATCTTGTTGCGCAGGTCGAATTCCGCGTAGGAGCGGAGTTCCATCGGACTCGCCCCTCCGTCCGGCGAAGAGACGGACACGAGCATGATCTCGCCGGCGATGGACGTAATGGGAGTGATGAACGGGTTGACATCTCCCGGCAGGCTCTCCCGGGCTGCGGTCAATCGCTCCGCGACGAGTTGTCGCGCGTCGTAGAGATCGGCGCCCCAGTCGAGATCCACCCAGACGATGGACAGACCGATTGCACTGGCACTTCGCACCCGCCGCACGCCGGTCATTCCGTTGACCGCGGTCTCGATGGGGAACGTCACGTACTGCTCGACTTCGTCGGCCGCGAGCCCGCCGGCCTCGGCCATGACGACAACGGTCGGCGCGTTGAGCTCCGGAAAGACATCCACGCTCATTCGCGGCAGCCGGTAACCGGCGTACGCGACGAGCAGCAGCGCTGCGAGGACCACCAGCGACGAATACTGAAGCGAGAAACGGATCAGGGCCTTCAGCATCGATCAATCCTCCCCGTCGTGGAAGGTGCCGTCCGAGTGGAAGTGCCCGCCCTTCTGGATCGAGCCGCTCGTCGCGAGCATGAGCTGGAACGCGCCGTCGAGGACGACTTCATCGCCATCCCGGAGCCCGCTGAGCACGGCCACCCAGCGTCCGTCATTGGCGCCGAGGTCGGCCTCCATGCGGATCGCTTCGTTCGGGTTGTCTGCGGCGCGTCGGAAGATGACCGGCGCGAGCCCGTCCTTCTGTACTGCCGCGAGGGGGATGGCCAGATCCTGGCCGGCCGTCGAGTCGGTGATGATCTCGAGCTGCGCCGAGACACCCGGGCGCGCCCACGCCGACAGGGTCTCGGGAACCACGTAGAGTTCGACGGTGCGATCGCTGGCATCGCCCTGGAGGCCCAGAGCAAGGATGCCGGTCATCGTGTCCTGCAACGGGACGGCCCGACCTGAGGTCGTCGGCGTCGGTGGCACGATCCGGGCGTCGAGCCCGTCACGCAGCACACCGAGGTCACTCTGGAGGCCGGACGCATGAAACCGGAGTCGATCGGGATGCACGATCGTCATGACCGCTGACTTCTCGTCGGCCCACGAGCCGTTGGTCAGCCCGAGCGATTCCACGATGCCCGATTCGGAGGCACGAACTTCGATGGTGTCGATCGTGGCCCACGCCGGGCGGGAATCAGCCCCCGTCGCCGACGGCCTCGTCAGGCTCGCTCGGTCGATACCGACCACGGACGACGCGGCATCCAGCAGGTAGTGCACGCGAGACCGCGCAGCGTCGAGATCGGCGCTCGTTTCGGCGCGCGCCGCGATCAATTCGGCCTTCTTCTCCTGCACCTCCGCCAGATCGGCACGAGCGGAGGTCAGCGTCGCGCGGGCTTCAGCAAACTCACCGACCCGACCGCCTCCGGCTTCGCGAATCGATTCGAGCTGCGCCACGCGCTCGGTCCAGACCGTGGCGCTATCGACGAGACTCTGCTCGTGTCGATCGTGGGCCTCCATCAATGGACCGAACGTCTCGAGCTTCGTCGTGAGCCGATGGATCGCCGACTCCGCCTCCGCGAGCTGCTGCTGCATCGCGCGCCATCCAGGCGAGTCGATGCGGTACAGCGACGCTCCTTCCTCAACGACATCGAACTGCTCGACCAGCAGTTCGACTCGCCCGGGGAGCATCGTGCGATATTCGCGCCGCGCCGTCGGGAGGTATTCGAACTGGCCGGGAACGCGCAACGTCTGCTCAATGCGGCGACGCTCGACCTTGACGAAGCTGATTCCGAGATTCGACCGCACGGCCGCCGGGATCGAGACGCGATTCGAGGCCTCTGCGGTCGGCTCAGCCTCGTGGTTGTGCCCGTCATTTTCGGCATGCGATTCTGCAGTGGCCTCGGTGACCTTGCGGCAGCCGCCAAGCAGCAGCAGCGCCGCGATCATCCCGCCGGCCAGGAGTCGTTCGATTGGTGCTGTCATCGTTCACCTCCCACGGCGGACGATGCGTCCCTGGCCGTGGCTGCGTTCTTGTCGTCGTCATCGGAAACGGGGGCGGGGTCGGTCGCCTCGCCGGGTCCCAGAAGCTGCGTGATCGTCAGCGACGCATCCAACTCGGCCTGCTTGAGCTCCAGCAGGCGAACCTTCGCGTCGAGATGGCGCTGCACGGTCTCGAGCAGAATGAGCGTGTCGACTTCGCCCAGATCCGCGATCTGCTCGACCTCATGGGCCTGGGCCTCGAGCATCGGCACGATCGTGGACTCGAACTGTGATCGTTGCGTTCGCGCGGCGTCGAGTCCGGCCTGAGCGGCTGAGAGTTCGCGCGACAGTCGCTCAAAGGTCGTCTCGGCGGCCGCTCGCGACAGTTCGCGTTCGGCTCGCGCTTCGGCAATGCCGGCGCGATTCGCGTTGAAGATCGGAATGGGGACGGAGAAGCCGAGAAGCAGTCTGTCGTCATTGTCCTCACTGCCATAGCCGGAACCGATCTTGATGTCCGGGTACTGCTTTCGGAGCTCCAGGCGAAGGGCCTCCTCGGCGACCTGATACTCTGCACGGCGGACGGCGAGTTCAGTGTTGCTCTCGATGAGCCGGCGCAATGGATCGTCGCTGAGCGGTACCTCCGCTGTCGGCAGGGCGGGAGTCAACTCGATCGATGCGTCAGGTGGCAGACCCATCAGACCGAGAAGGTCGATCCGTGCCCGTATCGCCGCGAGGTCCGCCTCCGCGGACGCGGCCCGACGAATGGCCAGCTCGACCTGGAACAACCGGCTCTCCACACGGCTGAGTTCCCCGCCCGCTTCGAGGCGATCCGTGATCGTGGTCACGCGCTCGGTCTGTGCGATTGCTTCCCGGAGCAGCCGAAGTCGCTCCTCGGCGACCGTCCACGATGCCCAGGCCCGTCTCACATCAGCCCGGGTGGCCCATTCCGCGTCGACGATTCGCCGCAGTTCAGTGTCGTACGCCGCCCCTGCGCGCGCCTTCTCTACATCCAGCCGTCCTGAGATGGGGATCGTGAGGTTCAGCGTGAGGCCAAACTCGAACGGGCTGCCCGAAGGGGAGAGGATTTCCGCGCCGTCGAACCCGAACTCGGGATCCTCCCACAGTCCGGCATTCTGGAAATTCGCAAGTGCGACGCCTGCCCCGAGGCGCGCCGCGCGCAGATCGGCGTTGTAGAAGAGTGCAACGACTTCGCCTTCCGCCGGCGTCAGGCCGTCGTCGAACGAGAACGTGTCCTGGGTTTCCCCACCGAGCTCGCGCAGTCGGTCGAGGAATCCCTGAATCCGACCGACCTCGAGGCTGCGCTCACTCAACGAAGAGCGATGCGCTTCGAGATCGAGCGGCTGCCGTTCGTACTGCTGACAGCCCGCAAGGAGTACAAGGGCGCCGACGGTCAGTCCGCCGGTTGGCCTCGCCACGCCGATGTGGCGCCATCCAGAATGTCGCATTGAGCCGGCCTCCTGCTCGCACGAAGGAACACCGTGAATCTCATCGCCGGGCGATGGACTCAACGATCGCGGATTGCGAACAGGGGCTACAGCAGGAGGCGCGTCGCGCGCAACACGGCAAGCCGCTGAAGGTCAGCAGCACCACATCGTGCTCTCGTGGGCCACGCCTGCGCCGATGACGCGATCGATGGGCGGTAGTCGTGGACCGGCGCGGCGAACACATAGGCGACCGGTGACGGCGTGGGAAGCTCGTCTCGCTTCCCGCGAGTGGCATCACCGCCGTCGATCTCCTGGTCCGTGCAGTCGCACTGGTGGGGCACGCTCGAGCTGACGAGCGTCGAGTGGTCGTGGCGATGGTCGTGCTCGTGGACTGCCCCGTGCTCGTCATCATCCGCGTGGGCGGCTTCCACCTCCGCGTGGCAGCATCCGCCATCGGAGCACACCGCAACGCCCGCCAGACTCGATTGGACGGCCACGAGGAAGGCGAGGAGGATGGAGACAGGGCGTCGGACCACGTGGTGACTATCGGCAGGCTGCGCGGGTCGGTCAAGCCAATCGGGCACCAGGAATGGCCCTCGGCACGTACCAACGTCGATTTCGGGGCGGCTATTGCCCGGAAGTGGGGCCTGCCCGATCGTGACCGCTGGTGCCGGGGGCGCACTCCCCGAGGCGAGACAGTCGGACGCTTGCCGGGTCGTCTGGTTGACGGCTCGGGCCGTGACGGCTCCCGCGCCGGGATCGCGCCGGACTTGCGACAACGCCGGGCTCCCGACCACCGGTCCCGAGTCAATCCGTGATCCGCCACAACGACAAGCCGACCGGCGCGTCATGGTTCCCCCACGGGTCGCTCGCCGGACAACCCGGTGCGCACAGACACCGTCGGGATCGCCGGGCACGTAGCGGACGGTGTCGCTCTTGGCCTTCTTGACCGACTCGCCGGGAGTGGACGCGGATGGGCTTGCCGCCGCCGCCGAACTCCTGCTTCCGCCCATCCGGCAGGCTGTTTCGAACGAGAACAGCACCGTGACCCGCACCCACGCCGGGTGCAGGCGAGGGCGCCTGCACCACAACGCCGCCGCCCGTCTTGTGGTGCGGGCGCCCCCGCCTGCACCCGGACCGACATCCACGCCCGGTGCAGGCGAGGACGCCTGCACCACAACGCCGCCGCCACGCTTGTGGTGCAGGCACCCCCGCCTGCACCCGAACCCACAGCCGCGCCCGGTGCAGGAGAGGGCGCCTGCACCACAAAAATTCGCAGCCGCCGTTGTCCGTCTCGTGTCCGACGTTCCTC